>JABCYU010000008.1 GCA_013290045.1 Methanobacteriota archaeon
ACGAGACCCGGCTGCTCCCGTACCTCGAGAAGGCCCACGGGTTCCGGGTGATCGGGATCTCGACCCTCGAGCAGCTCTGCTACGCGACGAACTTCCTGACGATCCGCGATCGGTCGATCGTCGTCCCCGACGTGGGGCGCAACGCCGAGCGCGTCCTCTCAAGGTTGCGTCGGGAGGCGGAGCACCGGCCGGCCCGCTACCACCGGCTCTACCTTCGGGCGGCGAGCGAGTTCGGCGAGCTGCGGGCCGAAGGGAGCTTCTTCCCCCACAAGCCGGAGGCGAAGGAGCTCGGGTTGCAGAGCGTCCAGGTTCCGCTCGAGAACCTCACCGGCGCCTTCGGCGGGGCGCACTGCCTGACGGCGACGATGGAACGGGGCTAGCGGGCCGGCGGCGCGAACTGGCGGCCGAACCCCTCGGCCGGTCCGGGGCCGGCCGAGAGCGCGGCGGTGAGCCGCACCAGGGCTCGCGGCGACGGGGCGGGCCGGGCGAGGTCGACCCGTTCCTCCACGGCGCCGAGCAGCCGGCGGCGCTGCCGCTCCGGCAGGCGTCCGAGGATCGAGAGGTCGGTCGACCGAACGGCGTCCTGGACGACCCGGACGAGCGGGCCCTCGTGCGTCCTCTCGAGGAGAGGTTCGACCTGCAATTGGAGGAAACGACACGCCTCGCGGACCGCCACATCCGGCGGAAGGGGACGAGCGGGCGACGTGCTACCCAAACGCATCCCCACCGGTCGCCGAGGCCAAGGGGGAAATCGTTCGACCGGCTACTTAACCGTCGGGCTGCGTCGGGGAGCGGAGACGAGCGCCGGAGTCGCCCGGGCGACATCTTCGGGGCGCGCTCCGTCGGCGAGCAGTCGATCCCTCGCCGTAGCGAGGTACCCCGGGTCCAGGTCGATCCCGACGAAGGGGATCCCCAGGCGGGCGGCGGCGACGGCCGACGCCCCGATCCCGAGGAACGGATCGAGGGCGAGGCGTACCCGGGAGACCCCATGCAATCGCAGGCACCGCTCGGGGAGCTCCGGGGGGAACGCGGCGGGATGCGGTCGGTCGGTGGCCCTACGTCGGATCGTGGGGTAGGGGAGGAACCAGGTGTTGCCTCGGCACCGGAGGTCCCCGCCCGGCCCCTTCCAACGCCGAACGTTGCTCTTGTCCTGGTACGGGACGCCGATCGCCAGCCGGTCGAGCTCGACGTCGCCGCGGTGCGAGAAATGGAAGAGGTACTCATGGGCGCTATGCAGGTATCGGGGGGAGCCGACCGGCTTGTAGTGGCCGACGGCGAGGTCCCGGTCGAGGCCGGCGAGGCGCCCGGCCGAGGCCCGATCGATGGCGATGGACTTCACCCAGTGGATCACGTTCTGGAGGACCAGGCGGCGCCCGACCTCCCGAGCCACGTCCCAGGGGAGCCACGGATCGCGGGGCGGTCCCCCGACGTTCAGGAAGAACGAGCCGCCTTCGCCGAGCAGCCGTTCGACCCCGAGGCCGACCCGGCGGATCCATCGTAGATACTCGTCCCGGGGGCGTCGGTCCTCGTAGGCGGTGTACGGGACCCCGAGGTTGTACGGTGGCGAAGTGACGACGACGTCGACGGAGCGAGGCTCGAACAGCTCGGCCATCGCCGGCACGCAGTCCGCCTGGTACAGGGTGATCGGCGTTCCTCGGAGGACCAGGCGGGCGAACGGGGCCACGCCCCCCGGGACCGACACACAGGGCCACCACCCGGGTCGCAGAAAGCCTGTCGCCCGGTGGGCAGGCCCGCCGGACCGGCGGTCGACCCTCGACTAGCCGCGGCCCGGCGTCTTGGCCGCGGCCATCTCCGCTCGGGCCTCGGCGAGCGCCTTCTCCCGCTCCTTATAGTAGAACGAGACGAGACGTCCGACGTCGCGGTGGGTGAACGGGTGCTGCCGCGTCGCCTGGCTCTCCTTCCACTGGAGATACTCGAGCATCTCGACGCGGTTTCGGACCTCCCGCTCCATCTCCTTCATCGTCCAGTTCTTCATGATCGCGACGCGCTCGTAGACGTAGGAGTGCCCGCTGAACAGGAACGTGTCGTCGGCGGGGTTCCACGAGTAGACGGAGTTCGTGATGAGCTCGTTCGTCTCCGGGTCGAGCCCGACGATTTCGGTCAGCGACTGGACGCGCCGGGTCATCTTCGTGCCGACCTTCACCTGGCGTTGCAGGAGGACGAGGTTGAGCGCGCTCACCAGCGAGCGCGGGAGCGAGATCGGCGGGTTCTCCATCCGATGGACCATCGCCGACACGCTCTCCGCGTGGAACGTCGTATAGCAGGTCTTGCCGGTCGCCATCGCCTGGAAGACGATGAACGCCTCGGCGCCCCGCACCTCCCCGACCATCAGGTACTGGGGGCGCTGGCGGAGCGCGGCGGCCAGTAGGTCGAACATGTCGATCTCCCCGGGCGCCTTCCCGCTCGTGATGTTCTTCGCCCCGAAGCCCGCCCGGGTGAGCGAGGGGACCCAGTTCTCGTGCGGGAGGTTCAACTCGCGCGTGTCCTCGATGGAGACGATCTTCATCTGGGGCGGGATGAACAGGAGCGTCGCGTTGAGGGTGGTCGTCTTCCCGCTCGCCGTGCCCCCGCAGACCATCATCGACTGGCCCGTCTCGATGGCGATCCACAGGTAGGCCATCATGTCCGGGCTCATCGTCCGGAACTTCAGCAGGTCGACGGGCGTGAACGGATTGTCGCGGAAGCGCCGGATGGTGAACGAGCTCCCCCTCTTGGTGACGTGCTTGCCCAGCGTCGCCTGGAGCCGCGAGCCGTCCGGGACGGTCGCATCGAGCATCGGGGTGGCGACCGAGATGTGCTTGCCGGAGCGCTGGGCGAGCCAGACGACGTAGTCGTCGAGCGTCTCGGCCGTGTCGAACTTGAGGTTCGAGCGGATCGAGCCGTACTTGCGGTGGTAGATGTAGAGGGGGATGCCGACCCCATCGCAGGAGATGTCCTCGACCTCGCTGTCGGTCATCGGCACGTCGACGATGCCGTAGCCGATGAAGTTCCGCTCCAGGTAGTAGACGATCCGGCCCTTCGTCGTCGGGCTCGGGGAGATCTCCCACGCCTGGAACTGGTCGTCGACCATCCGGCGCAGTTCGCGGCGCTTCGTCTCCGGGTCGAGTTCCGGCAGCGGTTCGAACTGGTCGACGAGGACGACCTTCAACTTGTCGAGGAGCTCCTTCTCGATCGGGGAGAGCGGAGGTTCGATCACCTCGTAGAGGTGCTCATTGTGGGTGTTGTGGTACGTGACGCGGACGAATGAGAAGTTCTCCCGGATCGGAGCGAGCTCGAGCTCTTTGAGCTCGGGATCGTCGAGTGGCGGCACCGGCGTCACCAGGCCCTCGCTTCCCTGGCCCGACACCCCGAGGCGCGCCA
Organism: Methanobacteriota archaeon; assembly: GCA_013290045.1. GTDB lineage: Archaea > Thermoplasmatota > Thermoplasmata > Lutacidiplasmatales > UBA184 > Lutacidiplasma. The sequence continues at coordinate 3,382 of JABCYU010000008.1, forward strand.
GCTTCACGGGGCGCGGGTCGGCCGTCCCCTTGCGCATCGCCGCCCCGACCTTCAGCCAGGCCGGGAACCGCCCGGTCCCGCGGTGACGGGCGGACCCGGTCGCCGGAGTGGTATCGTCCATGGGGATCGGTTCCGCCTCTCCTGCCACGATTCTTCCTCCTACGTCGAGAGCGGGGGCACCACGAATCGCATGATCGCCCAGCCCGTCACCAGCATGATCGACGCGTGCTGGAAGCCATCGGCCAATCGCCCGTTGAATAGGACGCCCGCCATGATCCCGTCCCCGACGGCGTGGACGATGACCGCCACCATGAACGCGAGGAACAGGATCGGGACGAACGTGAACTGGAGGCTCACGGCGCCGCTGCTCCCGAGGTTCGAGGTGGAGATCCCCTTCCCGGCCAGGATCATCTGCGGAAGGAACACCGCCGCCATGATGTAGATCGTGACGAGGAACACGAAGAACGCGATGTAGATGACCGTCACGTAGGTCAGCATCGAGATCTGCCGCGCCGAGAACGCCAGCTGCACCTCGCGGGTGTCGTGGGCGACCATCGTCAGCACATCGGCCACGTTCCCGCCGGCCTCGTTGGCGCGGGTGATGATCGAGACGACCCGCCCGACGAGCGGCGTCGGGACCCGCTGCTGGAACAGCTCGAGGGCGGTGGCGACCGGGACCCCCCACTCGAGCTGGCTCGCCATCTTCTTGATCTCCTCGGTGAGGAGCCCGTAGCGGCCGCGGCTCGCGACGATGATCGCATCGGGAAGCGTCATGCCGAACCGGCCGGCCTCGGCCACGTCGCGCAGGAAGTCCGGAAGCCGCTCCTCGATCTTCTGGATCCGGCGGAGCTTCGCGCTCGCCACGGTGCCGTAGGGCCCGAGCAGCGCGAGGAGGCCGAGCACGAAGAAGTCGAGCCCGGGGTTCGCCCCGGAGCCCTCGCCGGGACGGATCTCCCAGTCGACGGTCCCCGTGAAGTTGAGGACGGCGATGACGAACAGCACGATCCCCACGACGGCGCCGGCGATCCCGACGAGCGTCTCGCGGGGGAGGCCGGGGGTCTCCGACGACTTCCCGAGCTGGGGAACGAGGGAGCGGTGGGAGACCGCCGGGGCCGCAGCGGCGCTGGCGGCCGCCATCAGATCTCCTGGGCCAGGGTGTACATGAAGAAGATGAAGCCGAACTGCGAGAGCGGGATCATCGCCCCGACGATCGCCCAGAGGATCTCGAGCATGAACCCGCCGCTCCCCCCGATGATCGCGAAGATCGCGATGATGATGACCAGGAAGAGGGGGAACGCGACGACGACGGTCACGAACGTCTCGGCGAGCAGCCCCATCGTCTCGACCCGCTGCAGGCTCTCGAGCTTGTTCTCCCGCTCGTACTGCTCGGCCTTGACCAGGAAGTACGGCTTCAGCTGGCCGCCGGAGGTCGCCGTGGTGACCACGCCCTGCAGGAAGTCCTGGAACCGCTTGGAGGGGGTCCGGGCCGCGCCGTTCTTGATCGCCGTCAGGATGTCGACCCCGAGGAGCTCCGTGTCGCGCGTGATCCACGCGGCCTCCTCGGCGACCTCGCCGTAGATCTTCTGCTTCGAGAGCTCCTTGAAGATCTGGTCGATGTTCACGTCGGCCGACGCCATCGCCGAGACGAAGCTCATCGACGCCGAGATCCGGCGATCGATGTTCTTGCCGCGGGAGGAGGCGGTCGACCCGGGGAGCCCGCGGAGCACGAGGAACGCCAGGAACGTGCCGCCGACCGGCACGACGACCCCGAGCACCACCCCGATGAGCAACGCGCCACCGGACGAGGCCAGGAGGGCGACCACGCCACCGACCACCGCGAGGGCGATCGCGACGATCATCGTCGTCGCGTAGACCTTCGCCATGTACTCGTCGGCGCGGATCCGCATGTGGGCCTTGACGAGGTTGTCCTCGAGGGTCGGGTCCGGCGGCTTCGCCGTGACCCGTTCGCGGAACGTTCGCCACGCGAACTGCTCGAACGAGGAGAGCGGGGAGTGCGTCGGCTGGGCCCCCCGCTTCACGCGGACCGTCCGGGCCGGTTCGGTCACCGGGACCGGGTGGCCGGCCGATGGGGCGCGGATCGCGGGCACCGTCACGCTCGCCACCTACGCGCCTCCCGCGGCCACGGGCTTCTGGATCCGCTCCATGACCTCCTTGGGGTCCTTGTAGTACCCCGTCACGAGCTTCCAGAGCTGCCGGTAGTCGTTGATCTTCGCGTCGGCGAGATAGTGGACCACGGCGACGCGCCGCTGGAACTCAGAGTCCATCTCGTCGTGGGTGAGGTTCTTCAGTTCCATGATCTTGTCAAACAGGAAGGAGTGGCCCTTGAACACGAACTTATCCGTGCCGGGGTCCCACTCGTAGACGGTGTTGGTGATCAGCTCGTTCGTCTCGGGCTCGAACCCGACGATCTCCAGGACCTGTTTGAGGCGCCGGACGACCCCCTTGTCGGTCCGCGCCTGGATCTGGATGATGACGTTGTTCAGCGCCGACAGGAGGATCCTCGGGGTGTTGATGGGCGGGTTCTCCAGCCGGTTGACCATCGACTTGACGCTGTCCGCGTGCATCGTCGAGTAGGTCGTGTGGCCCGTCGCCATCGCCTGGAACATCGTGTAGGTCTCCTTGCCGCGGACCTCGCCGACGATGATGTAGTTCGGGCGCTGCCGGAGGGCCGCCCGGACCAGGTCGAACATGTCGACCTCGCCGGCCGCCTTGCCGTCGGGCCCGCGGTCCCCGGTCCCGCTGCGCGTGGCGCCCGGGATCCAGTTCTCGTGGGGGAGGTTCACCTCCCGGGTGTCCTCGATGGAGACGATCTTCGAGGTGGGGGGGATGAAGAGGGCGATCGCGTTGAGCGTGCTGGTCTTCCCCGCGGCGGGGCCGCCGCAGATGATCAACGACTCGCCCTGCTCGGCGGCGAGCCAGAAGTACGCGATCATCTCTTCGCTCGCGCTCCCCGTCAGCACGAGGTCGACGGGGGTGAACGGCTTCTCCTTGAAGCGTCGGATCGTGAAGCTCGCCCCGCGGGTCGTGATCTCCCGGGCGTACGTCGCCTGGACCCGGTGACCCTCCGGGGTCGTCCCGTCGAGGATCGGCGCGGAGACCGACACCGCCTTCCCGCACCGCTGGCCGAGGGCGACGATGAACGAGTTGAGCGTGTCCTCGTCCGCAAAGACCACGCTGGTCTTGACCGACTCGTAGTGGCCGTGATAGATGAACAACGGGACGTCGACGCCGTCGCAGGAGATGTCCTCGACGAGGGGGTCGAGGATCAACGCGTCGATCGGACCGTAGCCGACGAAATCCCGCTGGATGTAGTAGACGATCCGCTCCGTCGATAGCGGGCTCAAGGTGATCTGCCGGGTCCGGAAGTATTCCTCGACCTCGCCGCGGAGGTACGACTTCTTCTCCCCGGCGGTCAGCGTCGAGGTCTCGGAGCCGAGGATCTTCGCGAGCGTGGACTTGAGGTGGGTGACGAGCTCCTGCTCGTGCCGGGAAAGCTGGGGCTCGATCACCTCGTAGAGGTACTCCTTCGTCCGGTCGTTGTAGCTGATCCGGGAGTACGAGTAGGGCGGGTTCACCGCCGCGACCTCGAGCTCCTTCATCTCCGTCTCGGCGAGCGGGGGCATGGCGGTGATGAACGTGCCCGGGACGTCGGTGGTGGTCTCGGCCGCCCCGGCCGCGTTGGGTGCCGCGAGCGGGTTCGACTCCGTCGGGGCGGTCCGGGGGATCTTCACACGGAACGACGCCGTCCCCACGGTCTACTCCACCCCCACGCCGACGACGATGCTGAACTGCGCGAGGACGAGCGTGAACGAGTTGAGGCTGGAGAAGTTGAGGCGGACCTGGTGGGCGAAGCCGCCCGCCGCGGTGCAGGTCGACGGGGTCAGGGTGTAGTGCGCCGCGCCGATCCCCGAGTTCGCGAGCGTGCTCGATAGGAAGGTCGACCACGCGCACGGGTAGTGGGTCCCGATCTGGAACCGCGCGGTGAACGGGGCGGCGCTCGTCGACGTGAACGACTGCGTGCTGATGAAGTGGGAGTAGACCTCCTGAGAGCCGGTGGAGACCGTCTGGGTGGCGTTCCCGTAGAGCTGGAGGAGCACGAGCGTGACGCCGGTGTGGGTCCCGGTGACGTTGATCGTGAGCGGAGGCGGGTAAGCGAGGATCTGGTGGGTGTCGGACTGGCTCATGATCACGGCGTCATCCTCGTACTCGAACGTCTCGGAGGAGTAGTACCGGTTCGGAAGCTGGAGCTGGAGCGTCCCGAGCGTGAAGTTCTGGAAGAACGGCCCACCGCCCCCCGGGCCCCGGCTGACGGAAACGTTGGCGTAGACCCCGGGTTGGCTGGGGACGAAGTTCATGATCGCGCTGGTGGGCTGGGCGATGAGGGGGATCCCCTCGGACGCCATGACGAACGGGGTGGCGAAGACCGGTGGGCTTCCGAGGGCGACCTGGGTGTCGATGTTGGACTTGAGGTCGGCGAAGGAGACCTGCGCCTGAGCGGTGAACTGCGACTCGTTGTCGGTCATCCACAGCGGGACATACTGCGTCAAGAAGACCCCGAAGAGGGCGAAAAACACCAGGAGCGCCAGGAGCGTGCCGACGACGGAGACGACGCCCCGACGATGATCCCGAAGATGGCGGGCCCGGCGATAGCGCCGCCCGTCGGCTCGACCGTAAACACCCCCCATGACGTGGACCGCCCGGGGCTGACCGCCCTAGGCAACGAGAATTTAGCCGAGTCCGTGTATAAAAACCCGCGCAGTTTGGTGGCACGGCTCCTCGCCTCCGGGCGCTACGTTTTAGGGGGCGGACGCGTCGTTGCGGTGGGTCCCCTTCTACCATGGTGCTGAAGCAGTTGTCGCTGCGCCTCCCGAACCGCCCCGGGGCCCTGGCCGGCGTCGCCCGCCTCCTGGCGGAACAGAAGATCAACCTCGCGGCGATCTCCGTCGACTCCTCTGGGGAGAAGGGGTACGTGCGGCTCGTCGTGAGCGACCCGGAAAAGGGCCAGAGGACCCTGCGAAAATCGGGCTACACCGTCGAGTCGAAGGAGCTCCTCGCGATCCATCTCGAGGACCGGGCGGGGAGCTTTCTCCGCGTCCTGGAGGTCTTGGCGTTGGCGAAGGTCAACATCCGTTCCGTCGTCATCCTCGTCGCCCGGGAGGGGTCGGAGAGCCTGGTAGCGATCGAAGCCGACAACCTGCCCAAGACGCGCAAGGCCCTCTCCCAGTCCGGCTACATCTCCCGGACGGCGGAGCGCCTGGTAACGAACGCGGACCTGCTCGCGGGGATCCCGGCGATCCCCGCCGAGTCGGTGGGATTGTTGCTTTAGCGGGGCCTCGCCACGGCCAAAAGGCTGATGAGTCGATGGACCTCCCCGGCGTTCGCGCGGTTGTGGTCTAGCGGTCTAGGACGGTAGCTTCCCAAGCTACCTACCCGGGTTCAAATCCCGGCAACCGCACTCCCCTCTAGTTCATATCCCATTGGGGCCCTACGTCAGAGCGATGGGCCGGAAGAAGACGCCGCCGGACGACGCGTTCGCCGACGTCCACTTCGTCCGAACCTACATTGAGCACCGGATTGCCCAGCTGAAGTCCAACGGCCCAGTTGGCGGCGAGAAGGACCTCGGACGAGCAGAAAGAGATGCCATTCTCGATTTCGTCCAGAGCCGCCGAGGGGTTGTGGGGGAGCTCCGCATCCGCACCTACCTCGCGTGGCTTCCGCTCGCGGGTGCGCGAATCGGCGAGCACTTCCTCGATCCGGGTCGGGACGCCCCGACCAAGTTCAACGCCGTGTTTCCGACCACGGCGTACGCCCGAGCGTCACGCACCACCGTCGCTCAGTGTCTCGCCTCATTCTGGCGCTGGCGCTTCGAACGGGTCGGGAAGGAGTACCCCTCGTGGTTGCGGATCAAGCTGGAGAAGTGGAAGTCGACGAGCACCGCTTCCGATATGCTCACGCGCGAAGACATCGCTTCGATCGTCGAACAGGCCCAGAACTTCCGGGACCGCGCCTGGATTTGGACTCTGTTCAACTCGGGATGCCGACCCGGAGAAATTTACCAGCTCCGCGTCGGGGACGTGGTCCCCCATGAGGAGGGATACATCGAACTCCGCGTAAACCGGGAGAAGGGCTCGGCCCCTGAGCCAGCCCCCGTCTACGAGGACGCTGTTCCGGCACTACTTGCCTGGTTGAGCGCCCACCCGAGGCGCGAGGAGCCAAATGCCCCCCTCTGGGTCAACTTGGGCGGAGGCAATGCCGGGAAGCCCGCGACGTATCGGGCCATGTACAAGGCGCTCGAGAGTGCGGCTCGCAGGGCGAAAATCTCGAAGCCGGTCACGGCGTACGCCCTCCGTCGGTCTCGCCTAACAATACTGGCGAAGGATCCAGCGGTATCGACATCCATCCTCGAGAAGGTCGCCGGGTGGGTTCCCGGAAGTAACGTGGCGCGTCACTACGTGCACCTGAGTGGTAAGGACGTCATCGGGGCTCTGAACACACGGTACGGCGTCAAGACCCGAGGACCAGGCGAGCCTCCAGCGGCACCACGGACGCCATCGAAATGTGGCCGTTGTAGGACTGTTAACCCGCCAGGGGCGTCCTACTGCTCGACTTGCGGGGGACCACTTTCGCTGCCGGCGGTGAAACAGATCGAAGAGGCCCGGGGTGCCGAGGAACGTCTCGCGGAGCTCTTGAGCGACCCATCCGCGGTCGAGTTTCTTGCCCGGTTGTTGGCCGAGAAGGGCCGTACCCCCCCTGACCGACGGGCGGGCGCTTCGAGCGATGAAGGAGTGCGTTTCCCTGGGGTCCAACTCGACCCCGACGTGGAAGGTCATGCTCGATCATCCCCGACGTCCCAACGAGTTGTCTCGCTGTCGGAGGCCGAAAAGTTGATTGGGTCGGGCTACGAGTTCGTGGCGTCGTTGGGTCCAGATCGGGCAGTGCTGCGCTTCTTGGGGGGGCCCGCGAGTTGAAGGGTCTTTCAACCTGGCGTCGTGCGCCCTGCCGTCGTGGGGACGGGAGGGGGGTGAGACGTCCATTTGCCGTTCCCCGGCGCGAATGCGGTCCTTTCCCGACCCGCCCTACCGCCCAAGCAGAGAGCACTCCCTCAGGGAAGTTTGCTAATCGTTTTTGACCGGAGGCACCGAACCCCGATGATGGCCTTGGACGCGGGGGGGTTACATAGACCCCAATTCCCACCACGATCACGGGGGACGTATTCCGATCTGGGGGTTACAGAAGGCACGCATTGTGAGGGAACTCCCCCTCACGGGGTAGCTCGGGGACCCTCTCTAAAATCCGTGCAGGCGACCGTGACCGAAGGGCGCCCCCCGTTCTCTGCCCTCGTCTTTCGACATGACCCAGAGGGCCGGGCCCGAAGTGCTGCCATGGGCCACGGTCGGGGCCAGTCGTCGACCACACCGTCCTGAGACGGTCCGACCCCAATCGGGGATGGGAGTGACCCTACGCAAACAGCTCGGTTGGAACCAGATGGAACCCCGCAATCCCATGAGCCTGCGTATCGGCCGGCTCTTCGACAAAGTGCCGGCACTAGTAGGGACCCGATATCCGTCGAGGGAATACCCCGTAGGGCGGACCCGTCTGATGAGTCGCTTGTCGGGGGCGAGCGGAGGGTTGATACCTCGGAACGCGTCCCGCACCCAGCGGGCGGGGGTGCGCTCGGTAGGTGTCCCTTCCGCCAAGCCGTCCCGATGGGTTCCTGCCGGTAGGCGTGCACCGGTGTCCCCTTTCAGAGCTCGCCTCGCGATTCGCAACGAACGGGGAGCGCCAGATGCTTCACGAGCTGTTGATCAAGGTCGTCGGGGTGCTTGGTTCATTCCCCGAGGTGAAACGCATCATTATCGATGGGTGTTTCGTTGGGTCACGGGTTCCCACTACCGATGTCGATGTGGTGGCGGTACTGGAGCCCCCTACGAACAGGGAAACTGATTGGTTGCTATCCAGGAGATTGATGACGGTGAGAAAGGGGTTCGCGCCACGCGTCGAGCTGCTCTGGGTGTTCGACGGGAGTCCCAAGGAGGACTTGGCGATTCACTGGCTGCAGCGGGACAAGCCTGAGCACGGCGGTGCCCTCAAGGGTATCGTCGAGTTAGAGGATTTCCGATGATCACTACACCAGACCAGCTGGAGGTCTCCCGCCAGCAGGCCCGAGAACTGGAGGAGATCATCAAAGACATTCGCGGCTCCCTCGGAGAACGCACGGATCTTGCCGATGAGATGGTCGCAGGATATGCATCCAGGCTCCGGAAGCTGCGTCTCGACATGGACACGTACATCGGGGTCGGAGGTCCGAGCGAGACCGACCTAGTGGTCAGGGTGGAGTCCCCCGACATCAGCTCGGAGGGGGCGCCTTCGACGATTTTAGTCGACACCCTAGAGCGACTACGCAAAGCGCTGAGCAGCTCGTACATCCGGGTCTCTGGCGGGCAGGCGCGGGGTCCCGGGCGTACTTCGGATGAGATTCGCGTCGCCTCCGAGCCGCGTGTGGTATGGCTCGGGCCCGGCAGTCTTCGAATCGGGGTCGACCTGCCGGCGTCGTTCCACCTGAAGTCGGTGGAGAAGTGGATGGCCGACCCTTCGGCTGGGGAGTTCCAGTCGCCGATTCAGAGGTCCGTGGCCCTTCTGCTCGCCGCCGCGTCGTGGGCCTCCTCTGACCAGCCGGTCGACGCGATTGAAACCACTATCCCGGATGGCGGCATCCGAAAAGTGATTCTGGAGCAGGTGCGGCAGCTGAGCCCTACCCCCCGAGGGAGGGTTTCTGCGCTCTCGATCGAGGGGGACCCGGCCGTGGTGATCAGGCCCATCCTGCTAACCAGCGACTCCAGAATCCGTGCGAGACAGGGTGCTTATCCCGGTGCGAACACCCAGGAGTTCGAGGATTCAGGGACCCTCCGAAGGGTGTCAGTGGATCTGGACAAGGACGAGCACTTGTTCGAACTCCGAGGACGGCCCGACTCTCGGCCCCCAATCAAAGGAGATTTTCCCGAGGAGCTTCGGGCGAGAGTCTTCGAAGCCATCCACCGGAAGTACCGGGTGAAGGCGAGGGGGATTCTCGAGACCCGAGTGGGTCAGCACGCGCGGGAGATCCTCCACTTGGAGGAATTCGAACGCATGCCCGACGATTGATAGGGTCGTCTCACGCCCCGGAAGCGTGCGATTGGAACCGGAACGAGCCGGAGGACTTGCCTGCGCCACGTCGCTGCGTTGAAAAACTGGCGGCGTGACCGAAGGGCTGGGTTTTCGCTCAGGCTAACCTGTGGCCATAGGCCGAGGGACCATAGGTTGTCCCGAACGAATTCGCTTGCGAATAGTGCTCGGGTTGGATACAAATGTGTACTGCTCCGGAGCATCCTCCAGCGTTCTCAGAGTCTCTCGTTGCCGCTCGGCGACCTGGGGTCAGGGCTCGGCGACCAGCCGGATCTCGCGAATCTGAAGCTTGATGCCGTTGATCGTTCCGATTTGGAGATCACCAACCTCTTTGATCGCCTTCTCCATGAGGGTCAGCCCGGGAGCGTCCATCCTTGGTCGGATGGTTGGATATTTCTGACCAGCGAGGATCGAGTCAAAGATATCCGGCAGCGCTTGCAGCTCAGTCGAGGATGCCCAATCCATCCGGTCCTTGAACTTGAGGTTTAGGAAACTGGTGCCCGGGTACGAGTAGAACAGTAAATTTTCGATTCCCTTCTCGAACGTGGCGAATCGTCCCCAGCTGACCGGTTGAGAAACGAAATCCGTGCAGCGCTCTGCTTCGGGCTTCCACCCAGTACGCGGTGGCTCGAGGCTGAGGCGTCCTTCCGCCCCTTCCACAATGGCCGTGAATTTGGGCATGACTAGGTCGAGCAACGACCTGTAGAGATCCGACCCGAACCCTCCGAGGGGCAGGGGCGGACCCATCGAGTTCTCCCACTGGGTGAAACGGGCGCCGAGTTGGCCGTTCTCGATTCCTCCCCGCAAGTGAGTGACCCACCCGCTCCTCGCCAGCAGGAAAACCCGATACGCGCCGAAAGGCTGAAGAAACCGCCAATCACGGGGCCCGCGAAATCTTGTACGGCTATTCCCGAGCTGGCCAAGCGCTATTCGAGCCGGATCTTCCAGGAAGTGTGACATCCAAATCCGGGCGACCTCTGCAGCTATCTCGCCGCGAGCCGAGGGGTGGGAGCGGGCGAGGTCCGTCTCGGGCAGTTTCGCGTTACTGCGCCCCCGCCACTTTAGGGAGAGTCGCGCCTTCGGAGGGAACGGAGAATATGCCTCTGGCAGCCCTGGAACGGGTCCCAAGAGGAATCCACCGCGAAGAAGCGAAGAACCCAAGGATTGGGTCCGATGTCCATGGTCGTCCGGTAGGTCTTCGACACCAGGACCCATCTCTCGGACGGTCACGAAGACCGCATCCGGATTTCCCTTCGTCTTCTCTTCCAGGTACCCCTCTATGGCGCCGAAGTTTGGTATCGCGATCTCACCCTCGATTAGGTTCGAATCTGTCCCCACGGTGATTCGCGTGAAGAATTTCTCGACCTCCGGTGCTAGGGTGATCGTCCGCGCGACTGGTCGCAAAACATCCGTCGTCGGTTCTGGCCCCCCACTCGTGGTAAGAAGCACGTCATATGGCAGCTCTTGACAGACCCGTAGTATGTACTGCCGTATCTCCGACCAAGCCCAATCGGCCGGTTCGGCTTCGGATCCCGCCCGAGGTCGAAGCACCAACGTCACTTTGGTACCCTTGAATCGTTCTACGCCCTGATTCTTCGCCATCCTGAGGTGAATCAGCCGTGTGGGTCCGTCGATGGTCAGAGTCCTTTTCGCCGTATCCCCCGAGGGCGATGCCCATGAACTGGTTTCGACTTGGACTCGATCAGAAAGCAGAAAGCACGCGAGGAAACCGACGCCAAATTCGGACACGGGCGCGAAGTCAAGCCCTGCACGACGTAGTTCGATACGGGTGCGGAAGAAGGAGTCGGAATCATAATACGAGCACCCAACGCGGAGAAAGTACCCCTTCAAGGTGGCCTCGTCCATCCCGACGCCACTGTCTTCTACCGTGAGAGTGGGGGGGAAATCTTGGCCAGACCGATCCGTGAATCGAATCACAATTCTGTCACGCCTGGTCGGGGTGACCGCGGGGTCGTGCAGTTGCGTTAGGGCGTCCCGGAGCAGGCAGGCATCAACCGAATTCTGGATAAGCTCCCGAATCGCGTCGAGCGGGTTGGAGTAGATGGCCCCACCCATGAGGAGCTTATGGATGCGGTCGTCGTCGAGGCTGAAGCTGTACGGAAAGTATGTGTAGCCTTCGGCATCGATTATCGTGCGCACCTCGCGCGGGAGCGCGATAGTACCGGTGCCGAGTTCAGCCGGCTCGAACGTGTCTAGGGTCGAGACTACTTCCTTTCTTATCACGTCTGTAAAGTCCAGAATCGCCTTGTGTACGACCGGCGATGAGCACCTCCCCCGGAAGATCAGGCTCTCGCGGCCGATTTCCCAATTGGAGATCGATAGGTGCTTGGTCCACTCGCGGATCGACGCTTGTTCAGCAGACCCGGAGGGGGGGCTCACCAGGTAGTAGAAGAGAATCGGCGGGGTCCGCTCCCTGTCGAAGTCTAGGATATCCCCAAGGCGGAGGCAGGCGGCAGCTAGATGGGTGTCGACCGTGAAGCGGCCGATTGGAATGGCTCTGAATCGTCGCCGCGAGGGATCCTCTGGGGAGGCCTCGGCGAGACAATCGGCAGACTCGCCATGACTGGTGCAGACCTCGATCAGGGCCGGTACAAGAGAATCTCCGCCTTGGGAGAGGCAGGAATCAACTGATGGCACCGCTTCCGGGTCCTTGAGATTAGCGGCTCGGAGCACCGCCAAGAGTTCCTCGTACCGTTCCCTTGTTGCATGCCGTTCTCTGGTGTCGTCAGCTAGCGCCACCTCTTCGAGCTCGTGCAGGTTCCACTGGATCCGGGAAAGCTCCTCCGCCTCGTGAGGTTGATCAGATAGGACTCTCCTGAGATCATCTATTCTCCGCTTGAGGGGTTGATCGGCAGACATTCCAGAAATGCGTTCGAGTACCTGGGGAAGCCGGAGCTTTCGTTCGTTGGGGGAAAGGGCCATCCCCATGTCATGGAAGTAAGCCGCAGCGACGATGAGCACAATCTCGGGCGGAGATAGCCGCCTGCGCCGTTCAGGATCGAGAATACACCAGGCCAAGTGGGCTACCTTCCGCCCATGGGTCTCATCATGGAGCGTAAACGTGCTCAGCTCTCCGCTTGTGGTTCGATTGAGGATTGGTCCCACGAGCTGTTCGACAAACTGTCGCAGCCCCACCAGCAGCGCGCCCGCAGCCTTCAGCTCGGCCGGTGCCATCCGAACAGCCTCATCCTCGTGGTATGACTCCGAGCCTGCGGCATACGCCGCGAGTCTCTTGACTAGATCAAGGTCATCGAATGACTCGGGAGTCGGGGGAAGGGCCACGTTCGGCGATGATTGGGGTCTTGATAACTCCCTCCGCGCGCGAGGTGAGCCGCCCAGGGGTGTCGCCTTGGCCCGGCCGAAACGCAGCCACAAGGAAACGGCGCTTCCAGAAGAGGTGGATTGGAGAAGGGGGATTCCGACCTCCCAGGAATGGGGAGGTTCCGTAAGCGGGCCCTCATGACGCTGCCTTTGGGTAGCGAGCATCGGGCGTATTCGCACGTTTCAAGCGGAATATCTGCTTGGGGCTACCCAGGGACTCTGGGATCGTTGCCGCAAGGCGTCCTGAGCCGAAACCCAGCACTTCAGGCACACCCCCCCGGGTCACCTCAGACGGCACGAGCGTGGTCGAGAGGGCCAACTTCGGTCTCACTTCCTCTCAGAAATCTCTACCGGACCGCCCTCCGCTTTAGCGAGGGGGACGCCGTTCCCAGCCGGTTCATCCCCAGTGAAGCCAGGCCACTGGGATTCGAACGGACGGAGGAATCTCTGCGCAAGCACTCTCGAGGGGAACGAGTTGGGTAAGGGGCGCGCGCCCATATCCCCGAGACGGGTCAGAGGCGCGTTCCAACCCACTCCCGGGATGCCGAGCGTCGGCCACCGCGTGACGTCTTCAGTGGCAAGGAGGAGGCCGATTTAGGTTGGCTCCTTGGCCGGGTCAGCGACTTTCGGGGACTCACCAGGGGGATCCATTGAGAGTTCTTTCGCTCGACTCTGAATCGCCCGAAAGGCTCTCAGTAGCCCCGACGAATCGAATAGCTGCGCTCGGACACCATCCAGCGAGGAGGGGGGCTCAGGGTCCCTGGACTGAACACCGGTGCCTGCTCGACGTTGGGGAGGGTACGACATGGATGGGTAGGGTCCTCACCTGAGCCCGCATCCCGGCAGTTTGGCCCTCGGAAATCGAGGGCCTCTCGAGGGCCGAAGGCGCAATAGGGGCGGCCGGGTTTCCGGCGAGGGGCTGCCGGAAATCGAGGGCCGGGGGCATCACAGGGACCTCTCGGTCCGATCCGAGGACTCGACGAAGCGCCAACTTGAGGTTCGTGTCAGGCCTGGGGTACTCAGATGGGACGTCGCACGAAGTTCCCGGCCGAAGCCCTCGAGCGGGTTCAAGGGGTTGCGTGGCAGGCGTCGAAAGAGCTGGCGAGAGAGGGTCGCCCCGTCACGGAGAAGGCACTCAAACGCCGAATGGGGCGGCTTGCGACTGGTGGGGGTTCATCCGAACGTCAGGACATCGTTAATCATTGGCTCGGAGGCTACAGTCGAACGACACAACGGGAGCAGCTCATTCAGTGGGGCTTTCTTGACCCCGTTGCCCGAGGAACCCACCACCGGAGGGCGAGTGCGGCCGTGCCCTCGGCCAGCCTGGTCACCCCCGACGAAACCTCCGGGGTCTTCGCATTCTATGGTCGGTTGGCATCGACCTCGAGAGGCGGGCGGAGTTGGTTGGAGATAGAGAGTGAAGGGCGGCTCGCGTTTGCTTCAGAGGTTCTGAGGATCGACCACCTGTCAGGGAACCCGCGCCTCGGCCGTATGAGCCCAGTCGGGCTTCAAGGTCTTCTCGACTCGATGACCGTTGGAACCTATCGGGGAGACGGGCTGACACCCCAACAAGAAATCGCGTTGCTGACGTATGCGAGGGCGTACGGCGTCATCCCCTGGCCCAATTGGTCAGAGGGTGGCGACACGTTGGCCTGCCGAGTCAGTCTCAGCCTTGGGTGGCCTCTGTATTTTCGACTAGAGAGTGGGTTGCCGGCCCGCGACCGTTTTTCACGGGTTTCCAGCGTCCGGCGCTGGCTTACTTGGTTCATTCCGTGGCTGGCCTAGCGACGATCTCGCCAACCGGTTCGTCGTCAACGCTTGGAGTTGGACTGAAGGCAGCCCGGCGGGGGGCTAGGCAGGTCCGAACGAACCCGCCCTCGGGGACCCCGAAACCCTTGGGTTTCACCAATTGGTCGTTTTCGGGCCCTCGCCCCCCCCCAGCACGACCCCCGCAAGTTCTGACTTATTCCAGAAGCAGGGTCACCGAGCAGAGCTCTCGGATCCTTGAAACGGGGCACCCAGTGTGGTCCACTCCACGCAGGCTCGGGAAGCGAAGCAGAGGCCAGAAACGAAGCGGAACTCGCACTCCACGGCCCCGCTTAGCAGGCTCGGGGGGAGTCCTAGAATCCGCCCTGGCCAGCCTGGAGAACCTGCGGTAGGTCGTCACGGGAAATCGCCCGGGTCACCATTCACCATAGGGTCTCGGGGCGGGGTCGGAGCTGGACACGGCCCGCCCGGGGCGATGAGGCCAGACGCTCCCCTCTTTCGCGAGGACCAGGCCGCAATGCTTTGAGAGGGTGTGCTTCGCGCGGGGGGTCATGCGACCCCGCGCCGCTCTCCAGAGAGAGAACCGTGGGGGGTACGGCAAGAAAGCGCGCTTTTCTCCAAGAAAAGCGTGCTTTTTCCCAGTCCCGGGGGGCATATAACAATACGAGACCCCCGTCCTAACGAAAGTGGCCCGGACGCGGATTGACTACTCAGATCTGAGTATCCCCGAGAAACCCTTGCTTTCCGAGCCGGCGGGTCAGCGGGTCGACTGCCGGTCCCCGCCAGATAGAGCCGGTGGCAGGTGTCAATCTCCTGATACCGGGTAAGCGGGGGGAGCCCGGGAAGCCGCTGAGGGCTACGGACGACGAGATGACCGCAGCAGTGGTGGCAGGCCGAGTTGTGCCGAACTTCATTTGACAGCCTGGCTCGCCGGCAGATACGCAAAGGGTACCGGTGAACCTATCATTCATCTGCCGCTGAAGAAGGGCCTCCCGCTCGAGACGCTCTCGAACTGGCCCAAGTGGACGCCGAAAACTGGCTCGAGGAGCAAAGTTCGCTTTGCCTGATGGTCGTGCGGCATACGAACGCGGAGAGCGGGCGGTTTCGGTTGCACGTCGGTTGGGATCCGCTACTGCGCGACATCCTGGGTCGGCGCACGAGGGTCTCCTGAACTATCGCTGGGGGGGGTGATACTCCGAGCGGTACCTACGGCTTTCGCCCGCTGGGCTAAGAAAAGGGCGTTTGTGACATCGTCGTTCTCCAGCTCCCGACGGAATCCAGCCCTGTGTGCGGTAGACCGAGTCTGCCAGCGGTGAGGGATAGGCAAGGAGCCAGCGGATTGCTGGGCGTCGCTGTGTGTACCCGATAGCAGGCCGCGACCAACTCGTTGACCGGGCTCCGCCGGGCTTGCCTGAAAAGCCTTCCAGCTTCGAATAAGTAGGAGTTTCCCGAGAACGGAATCGCCCCTGAATCGGGCTTGTTCGAGCTATGGATGAAGGATTGACCAGACGACGGTAAACACCGACGCGACGATTGCGACGGCACTCGCTGTGTACACCATGGCCTGGGGCAACCATCTCTCCCAAAATGGCGTAACGCGAAATTCCAAACGGTACGTCGAAGACTTGACATGGCCTGCGGTCTCGTAAGTCAAGACGAATGGGATGCTGTAGTCCCCTCCCTTGGCGGTTCTGGAGATCGTGGCTCTCAGGATGACGGGCGGGATTCTTTTCTGATCGATGTCGCCGGGGGCAATGTAGTCCACCTCCCCCACGGCACGATGGCCAGGATCATCAACGATGTCTCCGACATCGCGGGACCCGGCAGGGTTGCCGCTTATCGCGAGCGGAAAGAAGTTTCCCGGGGTAAGCTTCTGCGAGCCCCCCACTCTCCCAGTCCATATCGACTCGGCGAACGAGACTGCCCACTCTGCCGGCTTCAAACCACCGGACGACGGTTTTCCAGCCAAACCCTCCCATGAGGCCACGCCCACCTGAATGTGAATCGAACCCTCGTCGGGGTTTCCGGATTTGGGGTGCGGCTTTGATTCGAGAACATCAACCGGTGGATAGAACGAAAATTTCGCCCAGCCCGGCCGTCCGTAACCACAGAAGTAGATGCGAACAAAGAGGCCCTCTCCACGGTCCAGAGTGTGCTTCCCTACACTTGCTGCGATCTCCCAATTTGCCTCGGACGCCCCCGTCCAACCCAAAGGCATGAAGGGACTGAGAATGGGGGCGGATCCGAGGTCTACCGACCTTTGATGGGGCGTGCCCTCAACTGGTCGGTTTGGGCCTCTACCCGAGGGGGACTTGCTCATCCGCCACCCAGCTTCAGCATTTCCATCGAGTTCATAGAGACGACGTCGATCGCTCCCGGCGTCATAGAATGAAAGCGACCCGCTCAGAACCCCAGGGAACGACCATCACCACCGGTAGGACCTGGGGATCCTGGACGGCCCGGCCAAGAGACGATCGGTGAGCAGCCAACCGCCTACCCCCTTGCTATAAGAGATTCGTTACCATGGCTAACTGAAACCGGAATGGAATGCCCGAGGACGACACCAATCGGGGCCATGTCCCCGAGGTCGGACTGCCTTGAGGTACTCCGCCCGGATCAGAATTCTTCGCCCCCTTGACGTCTCCCAAGTCCCCCCGGATACCTTAGACATTAGACCAAGCAACGCAGTAAAATCGTCATGAGTGATAGCTGCAACCCGCCCGTGGGGTTCAGCACCAGATGAGTTCGGCGTCCTGGCTCCGAGAGCCCATCGGATCATACTTTACAAGGGGGACCTTGCTGATCCCACTGGCCTGGATCGTTCTTGCGATCTTTATCCCGGTTTGCACTGGAGGATGGTCTCGCCTCATTCATGACGGCGGGCTGGTCTTGGCCTCCATCTCTTGGTTCTCAGTGTTCGCCTTCGGCCTACACTTCTTCAGGCGAGTGGAGGCGCTCATCGACCGATCCGTAAAGAACGGCCTCATCAACGAGGAGAGAGCTGGACGGTATCGTCAACTTCTGCGCGGTAGCCGCCCGAAGTTGCAGAAGACCGCCAACGCCGGGTCGCGGCGGTTCAGCTACTCGGAATTCGCCGCATCCCTCGTACCCTTCTGGATCCCCGCCGGACTCGGGGTGTTGATCTGGGGAGTCCTGATGGTCTACGTGGCGGGTAGCTTCACGGCCTATCCGTTGTTCGAGTCGCCGTATTCGGGCGGATTCACTTTGGCCCAACACTACGGAAGTCTTCCGTACCTCCTGTTCTTCGGCGTCTACGGACTTGCTCTCATCGTTCTCTGGTTCAGTGCCGTCGTTCGCATCCCGATTGCAACCCTACTGATACGGGACATTTGTGTCCACTGGAAGTCGGCGTGGACAGCCCAAGATCGTACTATCTACCCCAGCCCGAAACCTGGAATCACTAGCCCCCTTGACCGTCGATTCAAGATAGAGGTAAAGGAATTGAGCAGCGTGTTGTTTGCTACACAGTTCGCGCCTGCCATTCCATTCGTTCTCTACTTCCCAATCCTATGGACGCAATCAAATGGTTTCAGTCTAGGTCTGGGGCCAGACTACCTTCTCACCCTCGGGCTGAGTTACTCGCTGCTGGTGCTCCCCGGGCTGGTGGCGATGTCATACTACATTCACACAACCATCAACTCGATTCGCGTGGAGACACGGGACTTCGTGACCGAAGAACTTGACCGCCTCCAAGGCGAGGTCGATTTATCGGGCAAACCGTTGCTGAATGTCGACAGGATCGCTCAGCTCACGAAGGACGAGGAGGCTCTCGATGACCTGCCAAGTTGGTTTCTCAACAAGAGGAACCTTCGTGACGTCCTCATTCTGCTCGCTGGTGCCGGCCTTGGCTTGTTAACGACTGCTCTATCCTCGGGAACTCATTGGTAGGTGCTCTCGTGATTCAGTTCCCGTTCATCCTCATTGGACTCGGGCTCCTTTTGATGGCTCTCACGGTAGCCTCGGCGGGACTTGTTTCGATGGACGGTCACGCGGAGCATGGCTTGTTGTGGATTCCCCGACCGATTCGGCGCGCAGGGTTTGTTGCCATTTTCATACTCGGGCTAACCGTCATGACTGTTGGCCTGGTACTAACGTACGCCTAAGACGAGGAGGGTTTTGGCGTCGGGCTCGGCGATGATCACCTCGGCTCACAGTTCAGGGCTCGAGTTGAATCCTTGCGACGGGATAGCGGGGGGCGGATTTGCCCGGGCTCTTGTCGCAACCTTCGAACCTCTGGAGTCTACAACAGATTCAGCAAGGGAACCGATTCCACGCTTCCGATCGGTCCGCCCAGAGGTTCGAACAACCCTGCAATGCCCCCTCCCCGAATTTTCTGAGTAGTGGGGAGAAGACCTGATCGCTCCTGCCGGCAGAGAGCCCAGGCTTCTGTGCGACCCTGGGCGACCCATCTCGGACGACAATTTAATCGAAAGGGTCTTCTCCTAAAGCGCCATCGTACCCGAGAGATGGACCCCGCGACTAGGTTCAGACCCACCACGCTTGAATTTGATATCCATGACCGTACGAACCTGGAGCACCTTTCCCAGCTTATCGACGCCAGCGCCGAGTTCAAGAAGCTAAGTCCCGACCTTCCTGCGTCGACGATAGCCGACACAGTTCTGGCTTGTCGCGGGATCGAGGTGTTAGGTTTCGCTGGCTCGACAGCCGATCTTTCGCGTCAGTTCCTCTCTTCAAGGCTACCGGAGCGGGCGTTGGAAGTTTTCGCCGGGTTCCTCCCGGATGCTGACGAGAAGGTCGAGGTACTGTTACCCAAAGAGGTGGTCGCTAGAGAGATTACGGACCGTCTGGCTACGCAGATGCCTGGCTCGTCCGGCACGCAAAAGCTGCTCGAGTACGACCGGCTCGGGGGCGGGGGCAAGGGGAAGTTCTTTCTCGCCGAGATGGACTTCGGAATCCAACCAAGCGCTCAATACGGGGTGGAGTACGCAAGGTTTAGCGCGGCGTGGAGGCCTGCTCAGTGCAAGGATGGGCGCCACCTTCGGACATACGCGATCGCCCCCGACACAGACTGGCAAAAGTACGGAAACCGGACCTGGAAGCTTGCCGTCACGGGCGACCTGGGCCTCGGCCTGCCAGAGGCAGCCGTTCCGGGAGTATCCGCCGGCCTCAAGGCAGGGGTGAGTTACGTTTACGAGACTCAATTGACCCTGACGCAGGCGGTCGTGACCGCCACTAACAACGGTAACGACGAGATGTCCTGGGCGATGAAACGAAACCCAGAGACGGGGGAGGACCCCCGTGGATCGTTCAGGATGTTCGCCACGCTCGGGATTCCAGATGGCTTCGGCCAGACATTGGAGGAGCTCCGCTCCCGGGTTCGAGTCCGGCTTGGCGGGAAGGTGAAGCGATCGACCGGCTGGAGTTTCACTGAACCTCGGAGGACCCAGGAGGCGGTAACCGCGCGCATTAGGTTCATCACCGGGTAGCCATCCGGCGAGACCCTCTGGAAGCCCGGCATGCGCGTCGCGTCCTTCCAACAGCTCTGCCTGAAGCCAGCGTTGATTTCTGGGGACAGGCAACCCCAGATTGTTCTATCGAGCCCGAGAGAGGACACACCCCCTGACCCGACTCCCCTACCCGGATCGCTTGAGGAAACGATGCTTTGAACCTCTTTTCAATGCGCGATAACCGCATGCCCCCGAGACTGGACCGCCCGGTGGGTTAGCGGGTCGGATCTCAGTCGAATGCCAGGGCCCAAGCCGGAGGGCTAGCCAGGTAGGAGATCGGCCGAGACGGCACCTGGATATCGATTCCGGCTCAGGCCGATTGAGGGCCCCCACGTCGGCCGCCTCGGAGGACTCGCCTGGAGCTCGGCCAAGCAGGAATCCCGACGCGACGGGATGCTGAACGGGCAAGAACGAGTCGATTCCAGTCTTGTGGAACCGTGGGAGCGACCTCCCCTTCCGATGAACATCACCCTTCAGGTGGGGCCGGTAGACTCCACTATACAGGTCGACACCGGCCTAGCCAGCTACAGTACGCCAGATTATTCTGGTGTCCTTTATGATTGGATGTATTCTAGGTTTTCTAACATTGATACACATTTACGCACCATAATGCGCACGAACGTCGAATCAATCGTTCTTCAACGCTGATAGGCAGATTCATTAGGTGCGTAGATGGGCGGAGTTCAGCACGCCGGTGGACGAAACTCAGCAGATTCCGCGGAGTTACTCCAATCATTCGACTTTCTGGACCCTCGCTCGGGGCTCTGACTGGCCTCCCGGCCTCACGGCGCCGCCAATTGGGACGGCGCACCCTGGGAGGCGGCCGGTTGAGTCCGCCTTCTGTCATTTCGATTCCCCTGTTCTTGAGCAAGGGGGGTAGGAGATTCCAATGTCGAGAAATGAGTCGGGATCGATAGAAGTTCGGCTGGCCGGCCTCCAGCCCGGGGACCGCAAGCCCGTTGTGGCCCTGTACCTCATCGGACCGAAGGGTGTGATTGAAAGCAAGATTGGCGCGGTATCTGAAGATCGGCTAACCATCCCAGCCAAACTCCCTCGAACAAGGGAGACAATCCTCGCCCTCGGGCCAGACAGCCCCGACCCATCAACTCTGAACCCCGGTGCACTCTTTCAGGTGCGGGGGGACCAGATTGCGAGCTGGGAGGCCGGTGGCCTCGTCACCATTCCCAGGAGCATTTGGTTCCCGTGGCCATTCTGGTTCGCCTGTGTCTCCGGGAAGGTCCAGAAGTGTCCCTGGATCATCTGGGATCAGCCCAGCCCCGGTTATCGCCCGATCCAGTTTCCCCCATTCCCCTGGCGATGTGCCCCAATCTGTAACGGGGTGGTGGAGGTTTACGAGCAGCGGTGCTGCTGCAGGCTCCTCTACGAGCCGATTGATCTCGCGGGGCTGATTGCTGCGCTCCGAGAGTACGTCGTCCAGTTCCCTCCGATCCCCATTCCTGGACCGGGACCGGACCCTTTCCTGGTAGATCGGGAACTCGCTTACAACATCAAGGTTGGCCAGGCGACCGCCGAACGAACCAACGGAGGGCTGCCTGGGTTCGACGCAGTGGCCGAAATCGAGAAACTACAGTCCTACACCCCCGAGGAAGCGACGGTCTACGTTCGGGGGGCCACCTATCTTTGGCCTTTCATCTGCTCGTGCGAGTCCCGGTTGGTTGGGGAAACAGTTCTCGGACCGGGCGGCGACTTCTCATTCTGCTACTTTAGATTCCCGTTTTTTGAATGGCCTTGGCTCGACTGCTCTTTCAGCTACGCCTACAAGGTCAAGCAGTGGAATGGGACAGGATGGGACTACGTCTACGACGGAGTCGCGCTTCGACAGTACTTCATGGACGACTCGAACGCGCTTATCACCACGTTCCTTGGCCAGGCCTGTGACCCCGGATCCCCTGTCGGATCCAACCGCCCATACGTCATGTTGGAGGCAATCGGCTCGACGGACAGCTGGCACCTCGTGAGCGGAGATCAGACGGCAAACCTGACTATGCCCTCTCCTCCTGCTAACGGAGGTCTGGTGTTCCCTCCCGCGTCCGGTTCAGGGGACCTCGCAGGCGGGGCTGGTGCATCGCCGCTCAACGCCCCCTGGGGGCAGACCCTCCCGCTCCGCCTCCGGTTCGACCCGGGTATGCAAGGGTTGGGCGCAGCGTTCTACAGAATCAGTGTCGTTCCTACCACCGACGGGATGAACCCCTCCGGACCGGCACAGGTTCTGACCAGCCCGGTAGCATGGGGAAAGTTCGTTTCGGTCGGCGGCCAGGTGGTCGTACAGAACACCAGTCTCGGGCCCCAAGTTGTCGGGGGCCAGGATGGGCTTTACGAGATTCCGTACGGCCCAGATTGGCTCTGGAGTCAGTTCCACAACTACTGGACCACCGCTTCGGGCGACCCCACGGCGGGGGGAGCCAAGTACTTCGCGGACGGGAGGTACTTCGCGATGGTGGAGGTCTTCGATGCTACCGGAACGAGGCTGGTCCCGGACACGCAACCCGCCGTTGCGCCCGATCAAGCACAAGCATTTGACTACCTGAAATGGGAGACGGCCGCGACCACAACGAAGATTCCCTACGCCGATCTCCTTCACCTGTTATGGATCGACAACAACCCGTGCGTCGCCCACATCGTTGACCTCCGCGAGAACGGAGCGCCCAACCCCGATACCTGCCAGTACATGTCCGGGGGGTGTTGCGATCAATTCTCGGCCGGTTTCCGCGCCTACCATCCAACGATTGACTCGATCACTGCACCTGAGACCTTCATGCAGTATTTCGAGGTGTGGTGGCGTCAAGGGCTTGGTGGGTCCAGCGGTATCCCTCAGGAGGGCTCAACCAACGAACCCCACCCCTGGTCCGCGTTCAACCCTGCAGTCACCCCGCCTGGGTCCTTCTGCAGCATGTTGGGCGTCCTACCCGACCTGATCGACCCGTGCAAGCCCCAATCCCCCGCGAAGTGCACGTTCGCGCTCAACCTCTACGTCTGGGCCAAGCATTGGAACGGGAGCGGTCGACTTTCCATCTACGATCGCTCGGATCAGGCCTCCTTCTCGCTGGAGGTCTAACCGGAGTTAGACCCGGGGGCGGCCCGGCGGTCAGTTGATACGATTGCGTAGTTTAGGACCGACTACATGCTACTCCCCGGTTGGAAATGGTACTCCTAGCTTGGGGGTCGTGGAGTCCGTGGTTCGTTCTCGTCTTGGCCGTCCTGGTGACCTGGCGAATCGCCCACCTAGTCGCTGTCGAAGACGGGCCGCTAGGTCTGATGGCTCGGATACGGGCAAGTCTTGGACCGTCCGGTGCCGGAGGGCTCGTCAGCTGCTTCGGGTGCGTGAGTCTCTGGATCGGGTTGATCCTTGCCGTGCTAACCTTCCCGACGTTGCCCCAAATCGTCCTGGCGTGGTTGGCCTACTCCGGGGGCGCCTTCCTGTTGGAGCGATTCACCCCACAGACAGTCGTGATCGAGCGCGTGCCTGAGGGAGCGGGAGACGGGTAAGCCATGGGATGTTGCGGTGGCAACCGGGGGGTGGGCTCGCCCCACACCCCTCGCAGGATGGAACACGGGCCCGAGGCCGTGGTATCGCCTTCCACCAATGGCGATGTCAGAATCCGCTATGTGGGGAAGGATTCGATTGCAGTCCTGGGGCCTGCGTCGGGTCGTAGGTACGAGTTCAACAGCACGACCCCCGTTGGACTCGTTCGGGCGGCGGATGCATCGATACTCGTCAGAACCCGACTTTTCGTGACGGCAGAGGTCAAGTAGGTTTCGAATTCGCGACTGGTTTCGAATCCGAGCCTCCTCGTGGCATGCTCGCATCCGTCGACTCGATGAGCGGGTTTGAACTGTTAGGGAATGCCCGACCGCCGAGTTGAACTGACCCTGCGAATCCGGCTTGGGAGCTCCCGGAGTGGCCGCCCCCGGGAGCCGAATGGGTTTCACGGCCGGGCCCTGCCGCGCTAGAGTGGAACGCTGACTCCTCCGAACGTATGTTGGGCCGTGTTGTGGTTAGCGTCGGTCACCGACGACCCCACGTTGTATGAACCTGACCCCGCGTAAGAGTGGCTCGGGTTCCAGGTGTTGCCATACGTGCCGTCCCCCCATGAGGTGGTGAACGACACCGGACTCACGCCGTTCCAAGCGGTGCTGTAGCTCTGTGTGTTGAAGCAGTTGCAAGGGGTGGGTGTACACCAAACCCAGGCCGGGCCGCACGGGCCTAGCCAATGCCACCCGATGATGATCCCGCCGGACAGCCCTCCGCGGAAGTGTGCGCCCCCGCCGCCCCCGTTCACATAGCTGTAGATGTGGAAAGCAGCCGACGCCTTCGCCCCCGAATGGTCGGTTACGGTCAGGGTGACCAGGTAGGTGCCGTTGTTCCAACCGTGCGAAGCGCCGCATAGGAGAGAGGTGTGGCTGTCTCCCCAGTCCCACTTGCACGTGTACGGGGCGACACCTCCCACGCCCGTCCCGCTGAACGAGACGGTGCCCGAGATGCCGGGACCAGCGGGCTGGGTGACTCCGGTCCAGGTCGCGTTAGCCTGAAGTCCGTTGAACGGTCGGAGTTGAGCACCGCCCTTCGGAACCCAACCCATGAGAGCAAAGCTGCTCATCAGAAACACTCCGGACAACGCGACTATCGCCGCTAGGCCTACCGCCCTTCTCACTCCTCTCGTTTCCATAGAGTTTCCTCCTACCGAGTCGAGACTCGCGGCCCCGACTCTCTGACCGTGATCGTGTTCGAATAGATATAGTGTAGTGCTGTTCAGCAATGTGCGGAACATTCAAGCATTCGCGCACTCTACTCTGGGACGCCGTCTGAATCTCAGAAGACCCGCGCCCGTCCCCATCCGCGGAGATAAGGGGCGGACACCATCTCCCAGGGCTCATGAGGTCGGCGCCGTTCGATGAGGCTTCTCCAGCCCGTGGACGTTCGCATCTGGGCTAGACGCGGGAGGCGACGTACGGGAGGGCGACCCACGAGGATTCTCGAGTGAATCCGAAGGGGATTACCAGGGTGGAACCGCCGCGCTCGCTTCGATCATGCCGCCCGCCGGAGGCGGCTCCGTTTCGGACCCCCGACTTTGGGGCCCCGTCGGTGGGGTGCCAACGCGCTCCTCCGATTGAGCGGCGGCGATTCAGGGCAGATCGCTGAAATGGATTGCACTCGCAAGAGGCAAGCAGAGGTATTTGCTACTAAGGGAACGTCCGGACAACGCCCGGTGGAATTCAAACCGCAAGGATTGGACCTCAGAGGACCATCGGACAACCCCGAGTAGTTACCGCGGGGCCCATCTCGGTCTCGTAGACTGCCATCTCGGTCGCCTTGCCGGAGATCGAGGGTCCCGGGACGCGTGGAGTATAACTCTTAAATCCTGCCTTAGTGATTCTATACCGAACGTGTTGACCGCACCCTGAGGCTCCGGGGGCCGAGGGGACCGACGGTCGCACGCCGGGGAACCAGATGCCACGGGGGCAGCGTAAGCGCGTTTCGAAGAGAGTGCCGTTGGCTGCATATTTGCCCGAAGACTTGATGAACGAGCTGAAGGAGCGGGCGGAAACCGAGGATCGCTCGGTCTCAAGGCAAGTCATCCTGTACGTGAAGGAGGGGCTGCGGCGAGGCAAGGCGCAAGCAGACCGCTAGTGGACTGCTTGCCTGGCAGCGCTTGTCCACTCTGTGACCGTGAGAACTTCCTGAGGCCCGACCAGGTTAGTAGGGCCGCGTCATCGCGATGCGGGGCTACAGATCCGTAGATTCCCGACCGCGACTGAGCCGAAGACAGACCGGTGAGACGGGGTCTCAGCTTCACCCCAGATACGGGCCCCGATCGGGAGAAGAGTTGGCACCAGCCTCAGCCTAACGCCCAGTCGTAAAGGGTTATGGGGAGTCTAGCAAACCCCTAAAGCCAGCCATGTCTTAGCCGCTCAATGTCCAGAGAGTATTCCGAGGACATTCGCAGAACGCGCGAGGCCGATACCGGGTGTCGACCCTCGAGTCCAAGGGCGGAGCGGAACGGGATCCATTGGGATTCAGTCTACCACCGCCGTCGGGTTCGTCGGGCGAGTTGGGAGTCCCGGTACGATGCTGGACGAAATCTATAGAATTGATCGGAGCACTGGAACTCTTCCGATTCTTCTCACGCTTGACGCGGTCGGGGAACTTCTGCTTACGGATTTGTGCAGGCGGTTGCGCTTGGACAGGAGCACGACGGTGAGGGCCTTGGCCGTCCTCCTCGATCTTAGGCTCGTTGCGGTTCGAGAATCAGGGTTGTTCCCCTTCTCCCGGTATGTCCGACTCTCTCTCGTTGGAAAGCGCTTCTTGAGCCTCCCTCTCTCTTCGTGGCCCCCCTTCTTCTTCCCCGAAGGAGAGGATCCGAATCGCCCGAGGCCGCTTGTTCCCAGCCAGGACACGCTCGCCCACTCGGTCGAACCGCGACTTGAGGGCGCGGCATCCGGGGTCGACACCCCGTCACCGCTGTCCGCTAGATTTGTCCCCGCCGCCCCTCGACGATCCAAGCAAGCTCGGCCCGGCGCCGGTGTGTAGCTTGAACTGGGGTAGGATTAGTCCGATTCTTGCGCCTAGTACCGATCGAGTGATCCAGGGCAATCTGCGAGCCACGGGGGGCCGAGATCGGGAAACCGAATCCGATAAGCTGACTCGAGAAAGGGGAAAGTCCGGGACAGGCTGAGGCCCTGGAGCGCTGAGCTGAGGGGTTGCGCTGGGGTACCCCGCAGCCCCGTCGGCCGCGGCGGACCGTTGATGCAACGTGCGATAGATCGGAACCGGGCCCGTCTGGCCGATCCGAATGGTGCCGATTCCTGAGCGTTCAAGGGGTGTGAAGGTCGAGCATACCCCGAGCTCCTTCCGTTGCGGGCGCAGTCGCTAGCGGGGCGTCCGTTGCTCGCAATGAGTAGATGTAGTACTTCATAGTGCCAAACAATGTGCCAGGAGCCATTGACCGTGCGACGATCACCGTTCAGGTGTTCCCGCGCCAACGCATTCCTGGCCGCTCGCGGTCCAACCCTGGAATTGAGGTGAGGGACATGTCTAGAAAAAAAACAGCAGACGAAGAACAACTGCGACTGACTTCCCAGAGAGACGACCGCCCTAGCTGGATTCAATCCGAGAACTCGACTCGTCGGTGGGATCTCCACCAAACGACATCGAAATGGCCCACTCTGGGATTCGGTATCCTCGCCGGAGTACTCATGGTCCTAGGGGGTTTCGGCGTAGGCCAATTTTTCAAGAGCTCCACCGCCACACCCGCTGGGGCGGCTCCGCCTAACGCAGGATTACTCCCCCTCACGAGCTGGAACAGCTACGCCAGCCCTTGGAACAACGCGGCACACCAGTATCCCGGATGCGGCAGCTACGGTTATTCGGGACCTGGAGAGGGCCAACCGACATCTGGCGGCGTGAGTAGCAACGGGCATGTAGGGGTTTACTCCTATCCCGGGACCGGTTGCACCACTCAGACGTTGGTAGAGAGGGCCTGGACAGGGACCCACACATCGGGAACCTACACACCGACATCGACCGGGACCTACACCTTTACGGCGACGTGGCACTTCACCATCGCGTTCTCGGTGTATGCTCAATGCGGCAGCTCTACGGCGTATGGAGTCTCTCTCAACAACTACGCAACGCTGAACGTGACCACCTACTTCGCCCTCTACGACAACACGGCGAACGACGGCCAGACGGTGCCAAACACGTTCATGACCTCTGTCTACTGGCTCGACAGCCGTGACCAGCAGTGTGTCAGTGGCGCGCCGTCAAGTTGGGGCAACCCCAACGCCGCCTACGCGATCGTAGACCTTGACCAGTCGTTCTCAATGACGTGCCAGGCCCTCCTGAATTCCGCGAACACATACGCACCCCGAGCAGCTTTCCAGATGACTGCCTTTGCGTACGGTGACTCCGGATCTGGCGGTGGCGCCGGCTCAGCTCAAGGTTCGCTCTACGGTAACAACATCGTCGCCACCCTAACATCGGTGTCGGTGAGCTGAAGGTCGGGAAGCACCAAACGCGGCCTGAACGAGCCAAGCCCAAACAAGCCGGGGGGGGTGTTCCCTCCCGGCGTCCAGTTATCCACCGTCTTTGGGAGTGAGGTCGAACCCGGATTCAGTTACCGTAACGGCTGAAAGGGGAACCCGAGCTGCACTTGGCCACCCCCCTCCCCGACCTGACGCAAAGCGATGGCTCGTATGCCGCTGCGGGTAGTCTGACATGAGTCATAGGAGGGTGTGCAGCAATGACATTCGGGGATTGACTCACGAAATATGTCCGGACCTGCGACGGTTGTCCGAGGGTTGCAACACCGGAGTGGGTCTACCCGGCGGGTGGCCCCCTCAGCGTGGCTGACCCGCACCTCGAACCCGAATTTGCCCATCCGACGTCTCTCGGAGCTCACCTGTGGGGGAGGTCGATCCGCACTGTAGGAGGTCTTGAGAAGCAATCCTGGACAGGGGGGGTCGAATCGACGTGCTCAGCATTGCAAATTTGAGGTGAATCCCGGTAACAGACTAGAACCACAGAATCCGAAACTGGGCAGTCGACCCAGACAACGGCGATGGATGAAGAGCCAGCTCCGACGCCGCGTCCGCTTTCCTCGGCTGTCCTACGGGCACGGCCTGGGTACATTCGGTTGGCTCCCGCCGCGCCCCCGAAGTTTCCCGTATGAGTTCGCGGCATTCCAGCTCGTTGGTCTGTTCAGAGCGGTCTTTCAGATGGACTGGGACTGGGTCCCGATGGCATTGAAGTGTCAAGCCTTCGTCTGAACCGGCGCCATGCTGGTCCACCACGAATCCACATTTCGGACGGGCTTGCGTGACGAGGACTGACAGGCAGTCGTAGATCAGGAGGATTGACTGGTGGTGCGGTGGTTAGCTCCGCCCGTTCCCATAGGGCAGGCTCGCCCCCTCCCCTATTTTCGAGCGCAACGAAACCCGCGAATGGTAGTCGACTTACCGTGCACTACGGCGGTTCGGGAGATCCGTGTCCAGATTCCTCTGAGGGGTGGACCTGCGGCGCCCACAGGGCCGCGGAAGGTCGGACTCGTGGGGCCGTCGGGCACCACTTGGCGCGCTAGTGTCATTTCTAGGGCGGTAGAGTAGGTTCTGCCGGACCGCAAAGGCTAGTGCCGGGGAGTGCTCCCTCCCCGGGCATGGTGCTCCGGGTTCGA
>JABCYU010000009.1 GCA_013290045.1 Methanobacteriota archaeon
GTACCCCCAAGAAGAACGGATGATCGGCGAGCTCCAGCACCTCGACGCGGCCGTCCGGAGACCGGCCCGACACCAGCAACCCGTGCTCGCGGAACCGGTCGAGGTAGGCGGGGTTGATCTCGTATCGATGCCGGTGGCGCTCCCAGATCTCGGTGCGACCGTAGACCTCCGAGACGCGCGAGCCCGGGGTCAGCAGGACCCGCTGGGCGCCGAGCCGCATCGACCCGCCGAGCCCGACGACCCCCTTCTGCTCCTCCAGGAGACAGACGACCGGGTCCGGGGAATGCGGGTCGACCTCCGTCGTGTTGGCCATCGGGAGGTTGAGCTTGTGGCGCGCGAACTCGACCGCCGCCATCTGGAACCCGTAGCAGACGCCGAGGAACGGGATCGGCTGGTCGCGGGCGATCTCGATCGCGATCGCCTTCCCCTCCACCCCCCGGGAGCCGAACCCGCCGGGGACGAGGATCGCATCCGAGCGGCGGAGGCGGGCGAGGGCGCCCGGATTCCGGGGGAGGTCGTCCGCGTCGTACCACTGCAGGCGGACCGTGGCGCCGAGCCGACCCTGCACGTGATGGAACGCCTCGGTGTGCGAGAGGTACGCGTCGCGGAGCTCGGTGTACTTCCCGACGACGGCGACCTCGACGTCGCCCTCCCCCCTCCGGTACGTCTCCAGGAACTCCTTCCACGCGGTGTAGTCGGGGATCCGGTCGGGGAGACCCAACAGCTTGGTCAGGTGCTGACCCACCCCCTGCGCCTCCAGGAGGAGCGGGACCTCGTAGATCGTCGGCTGGTCGGGGACCGAGATGACGGCCTCGGGCGGGACGTCGCAGAACAGGGAGATCTTCGCCTTGATGTCCGGTGAGAGCGGCGCCGGACCCCGCGCGACGATCATGGTGGGCCGGATCCCGATGGCGCGCAGCTCGCGAACGGAGTGCTGGGTCGGCTTCGTCTTCGCCTCACCGCCCGGGCCGACCACCGGGACGAGGGTGGTGTGGACGAACGCCATGTGGCCCTCGCCGAGCTCGTAGGAGAGCTCCCGCAGCGCCTCCAGGAACGGCATCGACTCGATGTCACCGACCGTGCCGCCGACCTCGACGAGCGCGACCTCGGCCCCGGCGGCCTGCGCCACCTCGCGGATCGCCCGTTTGATCTCGCCGGTGACGTGGGGGATGATCTGGACGGTGTTGCCGAGGAAATCTCCGCGCCGCTCCTTCTCGATGACCGAGCGGTAGATCTTGCCGGTCGTGAGATTGTGCGTGCCCACCAGGCTCTGGCCCAGGAACCGCTCGTAGTTCCCGAGGTCGAGGTCGGCCTCGGTACCGTCGTCGAGGACGAACACTTCGCCGTGCTGGTACGGGTTCATCGTACCGGCGTCGACGTTGAGGTACGGGTCGATCTTGATGATCGTGACCGGGATCCCCCGCGCCTTGAGGAGGCGCCCCAACGAGGAGGTCGTGATCCCCTTGCCGAGGCCGGAGATGACGCCTCCGCTCACCGCAATGACCTTCATCTTCCGAACTCGGGCTCTGGTAGCGGAGGTCGGGCTTAAACCCTGCGTCGCCCGACGGCGTGAAACGCCCCCGGCAAGGGGGCGCGTCGGCGTCGGAGGGCGGAGCGACTATCCGCCGGTGTGTGTCAGCGGCCGCTTGCACCAGCGGCAGACGTCGAGCCACGGCTCGTTCCAGGTTCCGCACGAGGTGCAACGGATCGGCGGCCGGGAACCCGGCGCGGTGGGAGGGGGCGTGTCGGAGGTCGACGGCTTCGACGGGATGACGACCTGGACGTTCTCCGCGGTCGCCTGCATCTGGTCCGCGGAGAGGACGTAGCGGGCCCGGTTCTCATCGTCGGAGATCGACTCCGCGCTGGGCTGATACTCCGGGGGAGCCTCACGGGTCGGCATGACGACCTGCTCGTCGGGAGACGGTTCCGGGGGAGGCGCGGGGCGGGCCCGGGGGGCCGCGCGGTATCCGAGGAACGCGACGACGCCGCCGACGACGACCAGGGCGATCCCGACCACCTCCGCGTAGGCGATCCCCGTGGTCTGCAACGAGACGAGGAATTCGGTCGTGCCGCTCTGGGTGATCTCGTAGGTCGTTCCCGGGGAGACGGAGAGGCTGAAGCTGCCGGAGGAGCCCGTGCCGGAGGCGACCGGCGAGCTGCTCGTGTGGGTAGCGCACGAGGAGCTCGTGCACGCGTACACGGAGACCGTCGTGGTGGAACTGGCGCCGGACCAGCTGACGGTCAGCGTCCCCGACGTCACGAGGCTCGTGGGACTGTAGGCCTCTCCCGCCGAGCCGGGCTGCAGGGCGACCGACTGCGTCTCGGTCGCGAACGGCAGAGCGATCGCGATGAGACCGAGAACCAGGAGCGCGATGCCGACGATGAGTATCCCCTTGCGCATGACGGGCGGTAGAGAAGGACCGTCAAAAGCCTTGGCTTTTCCATCGAGCCGGCCCGAGGCGCCCGAGAGAGGCCGCCGGAGTGCGGTCCGAGGCCGGTGTCGCCTCCCCCACCTCCCTCCCCGCCGGAAGTTCTCTCGCGAAGCCTGGCCGGACCGCCACCTCTGGTCGGGCCGGGGCCGGTTCGCCGCTCACGTCCCGGGCGGGGAGGCGATGGGGGGACCGCCAGCCCGATCGACCGGTTTTCGCACCGCTAGGGCGATCACCCCGATCCCCGCGAGGAGCACCGTGAAACCGAACAAACCCAAGGGGGTGATCCCGATGAGGCTGATCGATGCCGTGACGTTGGCCGGTGACCCCGTGATGCTCAGCGCGTAGCTCCCGCCCCCGACGACACCGACGGCCATCGTCCCGGAGTTGCCCGTCGCGTTTCCGACCTCCGGCCCCCCGGTCGAGCAGTTCGCGATCGCGCAGTGAACGACATGCACGACGGTGTCCGCGACGCCGCCGGACCAGCGCACCTGCATCGTGGCGGAACCGTACGCATGCAGGCCATCGAGCACCTGTTCCTGCGGGAACAGCGGGATGCTGACCGTGGTGGTGAGCACCATGGAGACGCCGAAGAGGAGGATCCCGGCCGCCAGCAGGACCGCCCCCGCGGCGAAGTACGACCGGCGCACGACCCCCGGAGTCCCGGGGCGGGTTTCAACCTTTGGAGAAGATTCCGGAACTCAGGCGGGCACGCGTCGACCGGAGGGTTCCCGCTTGAAAGCGCCGAACTCCGGGATCGGGGAGAGGGCGGTCGCCGGGAACACCGGGCCGTCGACGCACACGTGGAGCGGGCCGAGGGCGCACGCGTCGCAGAGCCCCAGGGCGCATTTCATGTGGCGTTCAACGGAGCAGAAGACCGGGACCCCGACCGGGGCGGCCGCCCGGATGACCTTCTGCATCATCACCTCGGGACCGCACGTCCAGACGGCGTCGAACGGTTCCTCCGCGAGCAATCGACCGGCGACACCGGTGACGAATCCCTTCTCGCCGATCGTCCCGTCGTCCGTCGCCCGTTGGACGGTGGCGCCCATCTCCTGGAACCTCCGATCGAACAGCAGCTCGAGGGCGGTCGTCGCCCCGAGCGCGACTCGGACCTCGGCCCCCCGCTCCCGGGCGGCCGCCGCCGCCGGGGCGAGGACGGCGGCGCCCGAACCCCCCGCGACGACGAGCACCCGGTCCAGGTCGGTGTCGAACGCGTTGCCGTACGGGCCCCGTATCCCGACCTCCGCCCCGGCCGGAATCTTCTGGATCCTTCGGCTGGTGTCGCCCATCACCTTGATCGTGACCCCCTTGCGAGGGCCCACATACGAGAGCGACATCGGGAGCTCGTCGTCGCCGGGGATCCAGAGCATCACGAACTGCCCCGGCCGCGCCACGGACGGGTACTCGAACCGCAGCGTCACTGTGCTGGGGGTCTCCTGGACCCGCTCGACGACGCGGCACACCGAACGCACGTGGCTCACCTAGCTTGCGGGGTTATGACCCCGGCCCTCCCCCGCGCCGGGCGCAGAACAGATAGGGGGAACGGTCGATGGCGACCCATGATCGTCCGCGACATGAGACCCGAGGACTTCCCGGACCTGCGGGCCAACTACTACGAATGCTACGACGAACGCGACGCGGGGCTACCGATCGGTATCGTCCTGTTCCGGGAGCGTCCATCCGAGGAGGCCGAGACGGCGTGGTTCGAGGGAGTCCGACGTTCGTTCGACGCGGGGAACCTGGTCTCGGTGGTGGCCGAGTCGGATGGTCACGTCGTCGGCACCTGCAGCGTCTCGCGCGTGGGCCCGAACCCGGACTCCGAGGTCGGCCACGTCGGGGGGCTCGGGATCCTCGTGCGGCGTGACCACCGGGGGAAGGGGGTCGGCAGCGCCCTCCTCGAGGGGGCCCTCGAACGGTGCCGGGGGAAGTTCGAGGTCGTCCAGCTCGCTGTCTTCATCGACAACGAGGGCGCCCAGAGGCTCTACCGACGTTTCGGGTTCCAGGAGATCGGCGTCTATCCGAGGGCGATCAAGCGCGGCGACCGTTACATCGACGAGCGACTGATGGTCCGCGTTCTCTGAGGCCGGCCCGGGGTCTGCGTTGCTACCCGGACCGGGCCGCGACGTGGTGGGCCGCCCCGACCGCGTCCGCCGCCGCCGGGATCCCGAGCTCGTCGAGGAGGCGAGAGAGGTCGGCCACCAGTCGGCCGAAGACGCCGATTCCCTCGAATGCCACGGCGGTTCCGATCTCCACCGCCGAGGCTCCCGCCATGAGGTACTCCAGGGCGTCCTCCGCGGTCTGGATCCCGCCGACCCCGATCACCGGGATCTTCACGGACTCGGAGATCTGCCAGACGCAGGCGAGCCCGATCGGCTTGATCGCTGACCCGCTGAGGCCCCCCAGCCCGTGCGACAGGGTCGGACGGCGCAATCGGACGTCGATGGCGAGCGCGCGTACGGTGTTGATGGCGCTCACCGCGGCGGCCCCACCGCGCTCGGCCGCCCGGGCCAGTTCGACGATATCGGCGGTGTTCGGCGTGAGCTTCGCGATCACCGGGATCCGAACCGCGCGAACGACCGCCTTCGTCACGGCTTCGACCTCGGCCGGGTCCTGGCCGATCTCGGACCCGAACCCCTCGGCGTGCGGGCAGGAGAGATTGAGCTCGACGGCGCAGATCCCCGTCGGGACCATCCGCTCCGCGAGCTTGGCGAACTCGTCGGCGTCGGCCCCGAACACCGAGCCGATCACGGGCACCCCGGCCGCGCGGGCGACGGCGATCTCGCGGGGGTACTCCTCGATCCCCGGGTTCGGGAGACCCATGGCGTTCAGGAAACCGAATCGTTCGTAGGTTTCGATCGTCGGGTTCGGGTAGCCGGGTCGAGGGGCCGACCCGATGGATTTCGTGACGACACCGCCCGCGCCCGCTTCGTACGCCCCTTTCAGCGACTCTCCGCTCTCGCCCCAGATTCCGGAGGCCAAAAGGAACGGGTTCCGCAGCTCGATCCCCGCGAACCTCGCTCGAAGGTCGGCCACCGCCGAGAGGACGGGGACTCGGCTTATATCGGTAGCCCCGATGAACGGCGCGTCATGCGCCTCGAACGGCTCACCGATGCGGCCCGCTCCGCGTTGGAACGCGGCTTCGCGCGCGCCGCCGAGCTCCGGCACACCTCCGTGGAGCCCGAGCACCTGCTGCTCGGACTGACGAGCGATCCCACCGGGACGATCACGGAGACGCTGCGGGCGCTCAACGTGCCCATCGACCAGCTCAACCAGCGGCTCGAGAGCCACCTCAAGTCGCTCCCGACCGCGGATCACGTGGCCCCCGCCGACCAGTACATCTCCCGTCCGCTCACGGCGGTCCTCGACGCCGCCGAGCAGGAGGCGGACAAGCGCAAGGACCGGTACACCAGCGTCGAGCAGCTCCTGATGGGGATCCTCTCGACGAAATCCACCGCCCGGGAACTGCTAGCCGACCTCGGCGTCCGGCGTCAGGCGGTCGAGGCCGCCCTCAAGAACCTGCATAGCGGCGAACGGAAGGTCGAGAGCCGGCAGGAGGAGCAGGAGTACCGCGCGCTCGAGAAGTACGGGAGGAACTTGACCGACCTCGCGCGCGAGCGAAAGCTCGACCCTGTCATCGGCCGGGACGACGAGATCCGCCGGGTCATCCAGATCCTCTCCCGCCGGACCAAGAACAATCCGGTGCTCATCGGGGAGCCCGGCGTCGGCAAGACGGCGGTCGTCGAGGGGCTCGCGCAGCGCATCGCGGCCAACGACGTGCCGGACGCCTTGCGCGAGAAGAAGGTCATCGGCCTCGACCTGGGGGCCCTGCTGGCCGGGGCGAAGTTCCGCGGCGAGTTCGAGGAGCGGATGAAGGCCGTCCTGGGCGAAATCGAGCGGGCCGAGGGCCGGGTGATCCTGTTCATCGACGAGCTCCACACCCTGGTGCACGCCGGCTCGACGGAGGGGGGCGCGCTCGATGCGTCGAACCTGCTGAAGCCGGCGCTGGCCCGCGGCTCGCTCCATTGCATCGGCGCCACGACGATCCAGGAGTACCGCAAGTACATCGAGAAGGACGCGGCGCTCGAGCGGCGCTTCCAGCCGGTCCTCGTCGCCGAGCCGACCGTCGACGACACGATCTCGATCCTGCGAGGGCTGAGGGAGCGCTACGAGCTCCATCACGGCGTGAAGATCCACGACGCCGCTCTGGTCGCCGCCGCGACGCTGTCGGCGCGCTACATCGCCGACCGGCACCTCCCGGACAAGGCGATCGATTCGTTGGACGAGGCGGCCAGCATGGTGCGACTCGCCCTCGACTCCCGACCGCCGGAGCTCGATCAGCTCACCCGCCGCGTGATGCAGCTGGAGATCGAGCGGGCCGCGCTGAAGCGCGAGAGCGACCCGGCGTCGAAGGACCGCCTCGCCAAGCTCGAGAAGGAGCTCGCCAACCTGAAGGAGAAGGAGGGCGAGCTGATGGCCCGCTGGAAGCGGGAGAAGGAGCAGGTCGAGGTCGTGCGCTCGATCCGCCGGAAGCTCGAGGAAGCGAAGGCGGAGGAGGAGGGTGCCGAGCGCAGCGGGAACCTGGAGGCCGCCGCCCGACTCCGATACGGGGTCATCCCCGACCTCCAGCGGCAGCTCGAGGCGAGCCGGCTGAAGACCAAAGGCGACGAGTCCGACCGGCTGCTTCGGGAAGAGGTCGACGAAGAGGACGTCGCTCAGGTCGTCGCGAAGTGGAGCGGCGTCCCGATCTCCCGGCTATTGGAGGGCGAGACCCATCGCCTCCTCCAGATGGAGGAGGAGCTCCGCAAGCGCGTGGTCGGGCAGGAGGAGGCGGTCGAGGCCGTCGCCACGGCCGTCCGTCGGTCGCGCTCCGGGCTCGCCGACCCGAACCGGCCCATGGGGGCGTTCTTGTTCATCGGCCCGACCGGCGTCGGCAAGACCGAGCTGGCGAAGGCGCTCGCGAGCCTCCTGTTCCACTCCGAGCGCGCGCTCGTGCGCCTCGACATGAGCGAGTACATGGAGAAGCATACCGTCGCCCGGCTGATCGGGGCGCCGCCCGGCTATGTCGGCTACGAAGAAGGCGGGCAGCTCACCGAGGCGGTCCGGACCCACCCGTACACCGTGATCCTCTTCGACGAGATCGAGAAGGCGCATCCCGATGTCGTCAACGTCCTCCTCCAGCTGATGGACGAAGGCCGACTCACCGACGGCCAGGGTCGGACGGTCGACTTCCGAAACACCCTCGTCATCATGACGAGCAACCTCGGGACCGATCTCCTCGCCCAGGCGACGACGGAGGAGGAGCGGCGCAAGGTCGTCGACGGGGCGCTACGATCGTTCTTCCGACCCGAGTTCCTCAACCGGCTCGACGACGTCGTAATCTTCCACCAGCTCGAGGAGGAGCAGATCGTCCAGATCGTCGACCTCCAACTGGCCCAGCTCCAGCAACGCCTGCGGGAGCGGCGGATCCGCATCTCCGCCACCGATCCGGCCAAACGGTTCCTGGCCAAAGCGGGATTCGACCCCCAGTTCGGCGCACGCCCCCTCAAGCGAACGGTCCAGCGGCTGGTCGTCGACCCGCTCACGGTGCGCCTGTTGGCCGGCGAGATCCAGGACGGGGCCGAGGTCAAGGTCGAAGTGCGCGACGGCGCGATCCAGCTGACCGGCACGGCGC
Source organism: Methanobacteriota archaeon (assembly GCA_013290045.1). GTDB lineage: Archaea > Thermoplasmatota > Thermoplasmata > Lutacidiplasmatales > UBA184 > Lutacidiplasma. Next base: position 8,104 of record JABCYU010000009.1, read on the forward strand.
GGGCGTCTCCGGCCATCGAAGCCTGAGGCGAGCGGCGATGGCAGCGGTCACCGTGGCCCTGGTCGGCTCGAAGGAGCTCGGCCGCGAGCTAGGGAAGAAGGGGACCGCGTCGGACATCACGTTGTACAACTCGGTCCGCGACGGCCATGCCGTGACCGCCGTCGAGCCGACCCAGTTCCCGGAGAAGTTCCCCCCACTGCTCGTGACCCTCGCGATCGCCGACCGCATCGTGCTCCACGTCCCGTCGCTCACGAAGGAGGTCGCCGAGGCCGCGGCGACGGTCGATCTGTTCGACGCCCCCGTCCTCCAGGTGTTGGGCGGGACGGTTGGGGAGGAGGAACTACGCCGGGTCTTCCGCGGCACGCGTCTCGAGACCGCTCCGACGGAGCCGCTCGACCTACCGAGGTTGCGTACGATGATCGGCAGCTGGGTCGCCGAACCCCGTCCCGGACCGGTGAAGGTCCGGATCGACCATGCGTTCCCGGTCAAGGGCGTGGGAGCGGTGGTCCTCGGTGTGGTACGGCAGGGCAGCGTGAAGGCGCACGACCGCCTTCGGCTCTACCCGACCGAGAAGGAGGTCGAGGTCCGGTCGATCCAGGTCCACGACGTCGAGGTCAAGGAGGCCGCGACCGGCGAGCGGGTCGGCCTCGCCCTCAAGGGCCTGGAAGCGGAGGAGCTCTCCCGAGGTCAGACGCTGGCGCCGCCCGGGGCGCTCCACGTCGCCCAGGAGATCCGCGGGAGCGGTTGGCGGACGTGCCGGTTCTACCGAGGAACCCCGGCGGCGGGGCAGTCGCTCCACCTGCTTGTCGGGCTCCAATTCGTCCCCGCGCGGCTCGAGTCGTTGGACGGGGGGAACGTCCACCTGCGCCCCGACCGGCCGGTCGCGTTCTCGGCGGGCGATCCGCTCCACGTCGCCGATCTTTCGGCGACGAGCGGCCCCCGGATTGTCGGACGAGCGTCGGCGGTCCCGCCGTAACCTTCAAGCCGCGACGCTCGGCATATCTTCCGCTGTGAGCCTTCCACCTGCCCCCCGAGCGGAAGAATCGCCGGCCCTGACCCCAAGCGCGCAGGCGAGGCGCTGCTCGGGATGCTCCTCCTCGCTTTCCCCGATGGGCCCGCGTCCGCTCCGGACGGCGGCCGGGGTCGGGATGCCCGAGAGCGTGCTGCTCCTCGAGATGTTCTGGTGCGGCCACTGCGGTAAGGTCGAGTTCTTCTCGGCCCGGTAGCGCCGCACGCCCGGGGGTGGCGGGGGTCGCCCCGCTAGGCGAACATCGTGACGGACTCCTTGCGGAGTTCCTCTTCGCCGACGACCTTCTCGATCGCGCGATCGAAGTCCGCGGCGGTCACGCTCTCGCGCTCCTCGCGGATCGCCCACATGCCGGCCTCGGTGCAGATCGCCTTGATGTCGGCACCGGTCGCTCCCTCGCATCGGGACGCCAGCGACTCGAAGTCGACGGTCTCCTTGATCGCCATCCCTTTCGAATGGATCTTGAAGATCTCCACGCGACCGGGGAAGGCGGGGACGGGGATCTCGATGATCCGGTCGAACCGGCCGGGTCGCAGCAACGCCTCGTCCAGGATGTCCGGGCGGTTCGTGGCGGCGATGATCTTCACGTTGCTCAGTGGCTCGAACCCGTCCATCTCGGCGAGGAGCTGCATCAAGGTCCGCTGGACCTCGCGGTCCCCGCTGGTCGCGACCTCGAGGCGCTTCGCCCCGATGGAGTCGACCTCGTCGATGAAGATGATCGTCGGGGACTTCTCCCGGGCGAGCTGGAACAGCTCGCGCACCAGCCGCGCGCCTTCGCCGATGTACTTCTGGACGAGCTCGCTTCCGACCAGCCGCACGAAGGTGGCGTGGGTGTGGTGGGCGACGGCCTTGGCGACCATCGTCTTGCCGGTCCCCGGCGAACCGATCAGCAGCACGCCCTTCGGCGGGTCGACTCCGACCTTCTTGTAGAGGTCCGTGCGCAGCAGCGGGTACTCCACGGCCTCGCGGATCTCCCGGATCTGGTCCCCGAGCCCGCCGATCTCGGCGTAGGTGACGTTGGGCTTGTCGACGATCTCGCTCGCGGCGACCAACGGGTCGAGCGAGGCGGGGAGGACCCCCATGACGGCGAGGGTCTGCTTGTTGAGCGCGACGCGCGAGCCCACGGTGATCTTCTCGTGCTCGACGGTCTCCGCCGAGTTCACCACGAAATCCGGGCCGGTCGACGACTTCACGACGACCCGGCCGTCGGTGAGGACGTCCCGAACGTTGCCGACGATGAGGGGCGGGTAGCGCAGTCGGTCGAGCTCGGTCTTGAGGCGCTTGACCTCGCGCTGGAGGCGGAGGATCTCCGCTTCCATGTAGTGGCGCTCGCTCTCGACGCGCTTGATCGCCTCGGCCAGCTGGTTGTTGCGGAGCTCGAGGAAATTGACCCGGTCGAAATTCTCTCGCGGGACCGCGGTAGTGTCGGGTTCCCCCATGCGGATCGATACCCCTACGGATTCCCCTCGCGGAGCGAGTTCACCGGCGAACAAAGCGTCTCGGCTTATAAGTAATCGTCTTTCGAGGGCGGGTCACCGGAGATGCTGAGACGGAATCCGCTCCGACCGGCGAACGCGTTCGCGCCCGGTCACGTGACCGGCCTGTTCGCGCCGGCCGCTTCCGGACCGGACCCGAGGGCCCGCGGCTCGATCGGGGCCGGCGTGGTGCTCGAGCTCGGCGTCCTCGCGACGGCGACGTTCGAACCCGATCGCCCGAGGCGCATCGTCGTCAACGCCGGGAAAGCCGTGGACCTCCCGATCTCCCGAACGGTGGCGGAACGTTTGCTCGGCCCGAGAAGGGGCCGGCTCACGGTGGAGCTCCGGCACCAGTTGCCGATCGGGCAGGGATTCGGCATGAGCGCCGCCGGTGCCCTGGCCACCGCTCTGGCGGTCGGCGATCTGCTCGAAGCGGAACCCCGCCGGTCGATCGAGGTCGCCCACCTCGCCGACCTCTTCGGGGGAGGAGGCCTCGGCGGCGTCTCGGCGATCCTGGGGGGCGGGCTCGAGGTGCGACGCACCCCGGGGGTGCCACCCCGAGGGACGGTCCGCCATTACCGATTCCCGCCCCGGATCTGGATCGGGGTCACCGGGCGACCGATCCCTTCTCCCGGACTCCTGAGAGACCCGGCCTTCCTGGAGCGCGTCTCGCGAGCGGCCGAGGGTGGGCTCCGAGCGCTGGGGCGGTCCCCCAGCCCAAGGAGCTTTCTCCTGGCGTCGGGACGGTTCACCGACCGACTCGGGCTCGCGCCCCCATCCCTCCGCCGCCTGCTCGATGACCTCCATGGCGAGGGGATCGGGGCGTGCCAAGCGATGTTCGGGCGCAGCTTTTTCGCGACGACGCCGACCGAGCCCCTTCGTTCGCGGCTGGTCCGAATGCTCCGGAGGCACCGGGTGCGGGCCGTCGAGCTCGCAGCGGCCACGGAAGGTGCCCACCTCGTCGGCGGGGGCGCGGCCCTCGTTCGGGAAAGCCTTTTGAACCGCAGCTAGCTCGCCCGCACCCTCTCATGACACGGAAGCCCAGCCGGATGTACCGGGAAATCGAAGGACAGGTGTACACCCGGCGCGAGTACATGGGAGGGGTTCCGAACTGTCGCATCACCCAATTCGACACGGGGAACCTGAAGGTCCAGTTCCCGATCTCGCTCTCCCTGGGCGTAGAGGAGGCGGCCCAGATCCGCGACCGGGCTCTCGAGGCGGCCCGTATCTCCGCGGTCCGGGTGATGGAGAAGACCTCCCCGAACGAATTCCACCTCAAGGTCCGCCGATACCCGCACCAAATCCTCCGGGAGCACAAGATGGCGATGGGCGCGGGCGCGGACCGTATCTCTTCCGGCATGCGGCTCGCGTTCGGGAAGCCGGTCGCCCACGCCGTCCGAGCGCAGATCGGCATGGAGATCCTCACGATCTACACGACCCCGGGCCACGTCGACGACGCGAAGGAAGCCCTTCGGAAGGCCTCCCACAAACTCCCGGTCCCCACTCGGGTCATCGTCGCTCACGCTTCCTGAGGATCCCGGCAGCGTTTCGGGCGGTATCGGCGGCGGAGCATCGCCCGATTCTATCGATCCGGCCCGTTCGAAGATTCGAAATCCTTAACCTCCCGGCGCAAAGTGGGTCCCCATGGCTCGGTGGACCGCCGAACGGGCACCGCGAGGGCCGATTTCGGCCGCGATCCTGCTGACGCTGCTCGTCTCGCTCCTCATGACACTCCCTTCCTCCGGACCGGGGGCCGGCCGCTCCACGGCCGTCGGGGGCCGCAGCGTCGGCCCGATCGGAACCCACTCGGGTTCGACGATGGTTCGCGAAGCGGTCTCGTCCCTTTCACGCGGAGTGGGGCCGGCCCATGGGGTGGCGCTCGCCTGCAGCGGTTCCGGATCCTCGCGCTGCGGCAGTCACCCCATGGTCCACCCGCTCGGCGTGCCCAAGGCGTACTGGATCAACGTTTCGGGTTCGCACGCCCCCTCGGACCGGGAAACGGCCGCCCTCACCTACGATGCCGCCGACGGCTACGTCCTCCTCTTCGGGGGCGGACAATGGCGGAACGGGGTCGACAACAACGAGACGTGGCGCTACACCGCGGGGGTGTGGACCCAGGTGAACGGGCCCGGTCCCAGCGCTCGGATGGGAGCCGAAATGACGTACGACGCCGCGGACGGTTACGTCGTCCTGTTCGGAGGGTACAACCAGAGCGTGAGCGCCTTCGATGGCGACACGTGGGAGTATGTGGCCGGCGTGTGGACCCCGCTGTCCCTGAGTTCGCACCCTTCCTCGAGATGGGGGATGGGGATGTCGTACGACGCCGCCGACGGGTACGTCCTACTGTTCGGTGGCGAGGGCGGGTTCGGTTACTACCAATCGGACACTTGGAAGTTCGTCGGCGGATCCTGGACCAAGCTTTCGCCGACGAGCGCCCCCTCGGCCCGGGGGGACATCAACATGGCCTACGACTCGACCGAGAAGGACGTCCTCCTATACTCCGGTGAGGCCGGCTCCTCGGGAACCTACAACGACACGTGGAACTACTCGAACGGCAACTGGACGGACCTCACCTCCGGCCTCACCCTCGAGCCGGACGTCCAGAGCGCGGCGGCGCTCTCGGACGACCCCCAGTACCGGGGCGTGGTGCTCGAAGAGTACACGACCTTCTCCGGCGGGCCCACCTTCATCTTCTCCGCCGGAAAGTGGACGAAGCTCGCCCCGACGACCATTCCCCCGGGCCAAGCCCATTCCAAGGCCACGTTCGACGCCGGCGATGGCTACCTGCTGCTGTTCGGGGGCCAGCCGGTCGGCTCCACCTACGACACCTGGAACTTCAGCTGGCTCCTGGGGCCGAACCCGTTGATCGTCGGCTTGTCGGTGTCGCCGGGCGCCTTGGACACGGGGGCGACGCTCCGCCTCACGATCAGCGTCGAGCCCGCCACCAAGGGCGTCGCCTACAGTTACGCCGGCCTCCCGGCCGGATGCCTCTCGGCGAACGTCTCCACTCTCACGTGCTCCCCTACGCAGACCGGCACCTTCCTCCTCAACGGGACCGCGAAGACTCCCGGCGGCACCACCGTCACCACGGCGAACTCCACCCTCGTCGTCGGGTCTCCCCCTCTGGTCGGGGGTCTCACGATCACCCCGGCCGTCGTCACCGAAGGCCGCCCGGTGAACTTCTCGGCGACGGGGGTCTCCGGCACGGGGCCACTCTCGTACGCCTACGCGGGGGTCCCGTACGGTTGTCCTTCCGTCAACCGCTCCTCGTACGCGTGCCTGCCGACCGAGAATGGATGGTTCAACGTGACGGTCAGCGTCACGGACCCCCGACACGGCTCCGCCTTCGCCATGGCACCGCTGCGGGTCAACCCGTATCTCACGCTGACCGTCCCGACCGTCTCCCCTTCGAACGTCATTGACAAGCTCGAGGCGGTCACCTTTTCGGCGATCCCCGGAGGGGGGACCCCGCCGATCACGTTCACCTACACCGGACTCCCGCCCGGATGCCTTTCGACGGACTTGCCGACGCTCAACTGCACCCCTTCCTCGACCGGGGTGTTCGCGGTGATCCTCAACGCATCGGACGGCTCCGGCGAGATCGCGAAGGTGGTGCTGGGCCTCACGGTGTTCGCCGACCCCATGGTCGGCCCACTCGTCGCGACCCCGAGGGCGATCGACCTGGGAAGCACCCTCGCCTTCGCCGCGAACTTCACCGGCGGCATCGCCCCGACGACCATCTCCTGGCATGGACTTCCACCCGGTTGCACCTCGGGGGGCTCGCTCTCCCTCCTCTGCGTCCCGACCGCCTCCGGGACCTACCATCCGGTCATCACGGTGACCGACTCCGCCGGGTTCTCGACGAACGCCACGACGAACGTGACCGTCAGCCCGCTCCCCCGGATCATCGCCGTCAGCTACCCGTCGGGCGGTTGGGATGTCGACCGGGCGTTCCCGATCACCGTCTCCGCGACCGGCGGGAGCGGGACGCTCGTTTACGGTATGGTGACGGCCGGTTCGGCCCGTACCTGCGTCGCGGGCGCTACCCCGAACGTCACGCTCTGCACCGCGAGCCAGCCGGGTACACTCACCTTCAAGGCGAGCGTGGCCGACGCCCTCGGGCACAACGCCTCGTTCAGCGGGATCATCCTCCTCCACTCGCTTCCGTCGATCGTGGGATTCCTCCCGACCCCCGCGACGGCGACCGTCGGGGAACCGGTCAACTTCTCCTTCGGGGTCGCGGGTGGGACGGGGATCCTTCAGTACCACCTCGGAGGATTCCAGGCCGATTGCGGGCTGCTCACGCCCCCCATCGGCTACGCGTGCCAAACGATCGCCACGGGCACCTTCAACGTCACCCTCACGGTGACCGATGCGGTCGGCGCGGCCGCGAACGCGTCGGCGATCGTGATCATCTCCTCCGCCCACCCGACGGTCGTGGCGGGCGGGTCTTCGCCGCTCTCCGGTCTGGACCTCGCGCTCCTCGTCGTGGCGGCCGTGGCGGTCGTCGGGGCGCTCGTGTTCGTGGGGTTGCGCGGTCGGCGGACACCGGTCGCCTACGAGCCCCCGGCTCCGCCGCCTCCGGAGGGGCCTTCCGAGGTCTCCGAGCCGCCGGCGTGAGCGCCCCCTCCGGGTCGGGCCAGAAGTCCGGGGCCGCCGCGGCGCTCCTCCCGCTCCGGGCGAAGGCTCTCCGATCTCGCTTTCGAAGCCCAACCCTTAACGTTCGGCTGGCGGTCGGCGCGCCGTGTCCCGTTCGTCGGCCCGTCCGCGCGCCGCTCCCACCGGCGCTCGCCGACGGCGCGGAGAGGCGCTGATCTCGATCGGGGTCGTACTGGCGCTCGGCGTTCTCGTTTCGGGGGTATGGCCCCTCTCCCGACCGGTCGGAGGGTCGTCGGGATCCAACGGCGCGGGGGGCCAAACCGCGACGGCCTCCGGGAGCCTGCGCGAAGCGGCGCTCGCCCTCTCGCGAGGGGAAGGCCCGGCGCACGGGAACCCTCTCTCGTGCGGGCCCGGGCCGGCGCCCCGATGCGAGGTTCCACGGCCGCCACCGGGTCCGACCCCAGCGCCGGCGTGCTGGCTCAACCTCTCCACGAAGCCCCCGACGGCACCGTCCCCGAGAGAGTCCGCCTCGATGGTCTACGACGCCAAGGACGGTTATGTCGTCCTTTTCGGAGGGGAAAATTTCACCGACACGGGGCTCTCGATCGTCAACGAGGAGCTCTGGCTCTACTCGAACTCCGTTTGGAGCGAGATCCTCCCCGCCGATATCACCCGATGGCCCACGGCACGGGTCGGCGCCTCGATGGCGTACGACGCCGCCGACGGCTACGTCGTGATGTTCGGCGGGTCGAGCCCGTACCTCGGGTTGCTCAACGACACGTGGATCTACCATGCGCGCGCGGTGCTCCAGGTGACCCCCTCGGTCTCGCCGACGCAGCGGTGGCACGCGTCGATGACCTACGACGCAGCGGACAACTACGTCCTCCTGTTCGGCGGGCAGGATGCCTCCGGCAGCTATCTCAACGACACGTGGAGGTTCTCGGGATACTACTGGACGCCGGTAACGACGGCCCAGGCGCCGCCCCCCCGGGCCGGCGGGGCGATGGCATTCGATGCTTCCGACCGGTTCGTGGTGCTCTACTCCGGCTCCGCCGCCGGCTCTCCGATCAACGACACCTGGAGGTACGTGGCCGATCAGTGGTACAATCTCACCTCGAAGCTCTCCCGACAGCCGATCGCCCAGTTCGGGGACCCACTCGTGTACGATCCGTCGTACTCCGGCGTCCTCCTCGTCGAGACGGCCCCCGGAACCGCCGGGGCTCCGACGTTCCTCTTCTCGGGGTCGAGTTGGCGACCGATCTCCATGGCCTCGACCGGTCCTCCGGGCTACGCCAACCGAGCCGGGACCTACGATCCCGAGGACCAGTACCTCCTGCTGTTCGGCGGAGCCCCCGTCGACGACACCACGAAAGCGGTGAACGCTACGTGGGGCATCGGAATCACCCCGGTGGTCGTCGCCCTCGTGCCGACGCCCGTCGAGCTGGACCTCCACCAGACGGTGAGCCTCAGCGTCCGCATCGCTCCCCCGGACCCGGTGGCGTCGGTGAGCTTCCAGGGCCTTCCCTCCGGTTGCGCCTCGGCGAACGTGACCGTGTTGCAATGCACTCCGAACGCCACCGGGGTCAACGAGATCAACGTGACGGACACGCCGATCTTCGGCCGGGCGTGGACGAGCGGGAACCTTACGCTCCTCGTGGACGCCTGGCCGACGGTCGGCGGCGTCACGATCGTCCCGGGTACGACGACGAAGGGCCAGCCGATCTCGATCACGGCCACGGGGGTGACCGGCAAGGGTCCGCTCTCGTACGCTTTTCTCGGAACCCCGGTCGGCTGCCCCTCGGTGAACAGCACGCACCTCGCCTGCTCGCCGGCATCGTGGGGAAACTTCACCGTCACCGTCCGGGTGACGGATCCCCGCCAGGGGTTCGGGCAGACCTGGGCGACGCTCCACGTGAACGACTTCCTCACCGTCGGTCCGCTCAAGGTCTCGCCATGGAACTTCGTCGACCTCGGCGAGCCGATCCGGTTCTACTCCGCGCCGAGCGGGGGGACCGCCCCGATCACGTACACGTTCGGCGGACTCCCTCCCGGTTGCGCGAGCGCTGACGCCCCGAACCTGACGTGCGCCCCCTCCTCGCTCGGGAGGTTCCAGGTGACGATCAATGCCACCGATGCCCGGGGGGCGAACTCCTCGGCCGGCATCGGGCTCGTCGTCTCGCCCCGGATGGTGCTCGGCGCCGTGAGGGCGTCCCCTTCGGTCCTCGACACGGGGAGCCCCGTGACGTTCACCACCGATCTGAACGGCGGGAGCGGACCGTATCGCGTCGACTGGTCGGGACTGCCACCGGGGTGCGCGGCCGGGGGCGGCCTCAACCTCACGTGCACGCCCAACTCGTCCGGCACCTTCCACGTTCGCCTGACGATCACCGACGCCGCGACGCTCTCGACGAACTCCTCCACGACCCTCACCGTTTACCCCGCGCCGCAGATCGTCTCCGTGGTGTATCCCGGCGCGGGGTGGGATATCGAGCGGGGCTTCGCGATCGCCGTGGCGGCGAGCGGAGGAGCGGGGAACCTCACCTACCGGTTCATCGTCTCGGGAGCCCCGTCCGTCTGTACCCGCGGCGTGGCGGCCAACCGGACCGTCTGCGACGTGAGCCAACCGGGGACGTTCGGCTTCCAGGCCACCGTTCTGGATACCCTCGGGGGAATCGGCTCGTTCACCGGGACCGTCCCGGTCCACGCCCTCCCCGCGATCACGGGTTGGCAGGCCACCCCGTCGGAACTCTCCGTCGGACAGACGTTCACGCTCCCGTTCGTCGTGAGCGGAGGGACGAGCCCGCTCACCTCGACGCTCTCGGGATTCCCCGACGGGTGCGTCCTGGACGCCTCCGCCTTCGAGTACACCTGCCGCGCCTCGAACGCCGGGACGATCGACGTGGGGTTGTCGGTCACCGACGCCACCGGCGCCGGGGACAATGCGACGACCCAGGTCGTCGTCTCCACCCCGACGCCCCCACTCTTCGGTCCCCTGGGGACCGTCGGCGCGGCCGCGCTCGTGGCGGGCGGTGCGGTCGTCCTCGCCGCCGCAGCCTGGCTGGGCCTCCACCGGCGCGCCCTCGGACGCCCCCCGCCGGGCTCGTGACGGGGAGCGGCCCACCCGGCGGCCCTTCGGCCGGTCTCGCTCCGGCTATTCGGCCGGGCCCCGGACGATCAGGACGGGACATTTCACATGATGCGACACCGCGTCGGAGACGCTCCCGAGGAGGAGGCGCTTCGCGGTCGAAAGCCCGCGCGAACCGATCACCAACAGGTCCGTCGGATGCGCCTCAACGTGGGCGATCATCTCGTCGACGATGACCCCCTCGAGGCAGACCCCGGTGACGGCGGTCAGTCCGGCCTTCCGGGCCTTCTCGAGCGAGACATCGACCACCGAGCGGTAGTGGCGCGCCTCGCTCTCCGGGACCTCCGTCGGCACCCACGGCTCCGTGGAGGAGACGTAGAGGGGTACGAGCGGGGCGACGCCGAGGATCGTGAGCTCCGAGCCGTACTTCTGGGCGAGGTCGATGGCGAACTCCAGGCCGTGGTTGGCGAACGCCGAGCCGTCCACGGCGACGGTGATGTGGCGGAGCGACACACCGGTCACGTCCGTTGGAGGGGGACGCGGTACTAACGGGTTTCGCGCGCCTGGGGCCTACCGGGCCCGGGCCCGAACAGAAAGTATAAAGGTCCCGGTCCCGCCTGAAACGACGGGGGATACCCGGTGACTCCAACCTGTACCAACTGCGGTTCTGGCGACTTCGTTTGGGCGAACGAGCTCAAGACCGGGAGCACGATGACCGGGGGGAACAACCTTCTGTCGCTCCGCTCCAAGGGAGAGGTCCCTCTGGGGACGCGGATCTGCCGGGGCTGCGGTCACGCGGATCTGTTCTTGCGCGACGTCACGCTTCTCCACAAACCCCAGCTCTGGAGGCCCGGCGAGTTCGTCCCGATCCCTTCGAAGGCGGCCTCGAAGGACCCGGAGCCGGCTGCGCACGCCCACCACGCGGCGCATCCTGCGGCCACGCCACCCCCCCACTCGGCTCCCCCGCCCGCCGCGCCTCCTAGCCAGATTCCCGCCCCGTCACCGCCCGCACCCTTCGTGCCCGCGCCGGCCCCTCCGCCGCCGACGGCACCGATGGCCTCGCCCGACTCACCTCCCTCTCCCCCGCCGATCCTCGCCGATCCGCCGCCGCCCGCGCCGGACGACGCACCGACTCCCCCAACGGACCTCGGGTCGGGTGTGGTCTCGGCGACCACCCCGGCGACGGAATCTTCGGACCTCTCCGACGTCTCGGCTCCGCGGGCCAAGCCGGCCCGGAAGCGGGCCGCGAAGCCGAAAACCGCCTGACCGCCGTCACCCGCGCGAGGTATAGCCGGCTCCCGCGCGCACGACCCGGGGGATTGCCCCGAACCGGAGGCAGCGGGTGGAGCTGCGAGTGGGACCGGGCGAGACGCGTCGGCCCGGGGCCTCCTGAGTCAGAGGGCCCGGCGGCGTGGAGGGGACGCCGGGGGAAGGTGGCCCCCAGAGGGACGGCGGTCAGCGACGGCGAAGCAGATTGATCCCGACGGTGGCAAACACTTCGGGGGGCTGACCCGGGATCCGTCCGAGAGCGTAGGATCGGATTCCCGAGCCCTGCCCCTACGGCGGCGGGGCGCATCTGCCGTTAGTCGGCCGAGCTCACGATAAACAAATGATCCAAGCGGGGCACGGTTGTCCCAAGGAGATCGTGTACTCTTCGTCGCGATCCTCGACTCCACGTGGGCGCAACTGGTCTGCTCCGCGACAGGAGTTTTGTCCGAAGGCTTATTTGATTCGTAGTACTGGAGTATTACGATAGACATGGACGCGATCCCTGCCAAGCTCACCCCACGACTCATCGAAGAGATGGACGAACTCATTCGGGAAGGCTGGTACGCCAACCGCTCAGAATTGATCCGGGACGCCGTGCGAGAGACCATTCGCCGCACCAGGGTCCAGCGTCTAGAGTCCGCCATCAAGGAGGACGTTCGCTGGGGGCTCAGTGGCAAGGACTAGATCCGCCGTTATCGACACGGGTCCGATCCTCCACCTCGGGCAGGTTGATGGCGTAAAGGCTCTGGAGGCCATCCGAAAGGTCTTGGTCCCGGAGGAGGTCGTGAGAGAGTTGCAACGAAAAGTTGCCCTTCCCCCGAACTGTTCGGTCACGGCCCTATCCGGCAAGTCGAAGGACTTGGCCAAGATCCTCGGCGACCGATACGGGGTGGGCCCGGGCGAGTCGGCGGCAATCGCCTTGGCCCGGCAAGAGGGACTCCGGCTCCTGTTGACCGACGACCTGGAGGCGAGAGAGGTCGCCAAGGAAGTCGGACTCGAGCCTCACGGGTCCTTGGCCCTCGTTGCTCGCGCCTATCGCGAAGGGATACTGACCCGGAGTCAGGCGTTCGACTGCATCGGAAGACTGCACTCCCAATCGAGCCTCTATCTGACCTCCGACCTCGTGGCGTGGGCCAACGCCCAGATCGCTGAGCGACGTGCTTGAACCGATTCGAAGCCTGTCGACCTCCAGTTTCCAGCATAATGGTACACCAACCCAATTGTTCATTTAATGAAATCGTCACAATGATGGCTTCCACAATGATTTTCTGCTACCAAAATGAGCCAGTGTTGGCATTGATTCGCACGATGGTTCAAGTCCGTTCCATCGGACGGTCCGCCCTGGGATGTCGCTTCCCTCACGGGTCCGGATAGCGACCGAGCCGTGTTCCGTGACCCCCGGCCGAGTGGGGCCATCCTGGCTGTTGGACCCCCCTCTGTCAACGGGCTCCACTATCCCCGTAGAGCTCCCAGGATCGAGTTCACCTTGGCTGATGGGGTGCCCATCGCGTCCGCGCTGCCCAACTCCGGATTCGGTCCTCTAGCCCACGGATGAAGGGGCTTTTGGCCTCCGTGTAGCCCTCCCGAACTCGGGTGGCCGCGAGAATGGCGCGCTTCGTCGCCGCGTACTCCCCCGCGACGTCAGGATGCATCCTGAGGAAGTCTCGGAACCTCAATAGACGGAGTTCGGGCTCCGAGTCGAGCGGGTTCACATGGACGTGGGCCACGTGTCGCCCCGCTCCATCGCGAAGAACGAAGTGCGTGGACTCGGAGCTGACGGATCGGAACTCAAGGCCGATGGCCCGCGCCGCGTCGACCCTCAGTCGAACGCCGGGTGGAAGACCGAGGCTGATGTCGATGATCGGCTTGGCGTCCATCCCCGGCACGCCCGTCGACCCGACGTGCTCGATCCGCGCCGTCGGCACGAGACCACGTAGTTTCCTCTTGAGACGGACGAACTCTCGAGGCCACCCCGGGTCGTATGGAACGACTCGGACCCTGTCGCTCGCCAGGCCGAGCCCGGTGGCAGGTGCCCTTCGTTCGTTCCCATCAGCCCGGAGAGGGCGAGGGGCCGGAACGGAACTCCTAGTCAAGGGTCAACTCGGGAACGGTGGAAAGGTACCGCCGTCGCCATTCCGCCACCTTCTCAGGTCTTCGCTGGCGGCGCCAGTGGACGAGGTTCGTTCCGAAGGCATAGTGCCGCCGGAGACCGGCCCGCGTCCACAGTGCGTTGTCGCCACGCCTCCAATGCTCGAAGACCCGCCTAACAAAACCGGAACTCGTCGGGAGGACCGCGAGGTTGCCCGCGGGATCCCCCACGCGGCAGTCTTCCCAATCAAGGATGCCGCTGATGCCCGTATCCCCCGGTCCGTGGAGAACATGACTCGCGTATAGGTCTCCGTGGCCCACCGCGCGGCGATACCGGAACAGTCCTCGCGCCGCAAGGGTCGACTCCCAGCCGCTCGCATCCCGTCTACGCTCCTCCCGATCCAGAAGGGGCCAGACCTCCCGGCGCATGACGGCGTATCGCTCCTCCCAGTCGCGAACCGACCGTTCCTGAGGGTCGATCGGGATCCCGGAGGAACGGGCCACGGCTATCGGGACTCGCTCCAGGGCGCGCAGGACCCCGGCCAGTCCCTCGACCCAGCGTGTCGCCGCCGGGCCACGGAGACTGGATTCCGGGAGCCCTCGTCCGGGGAGTCGTCGGTACCCCACGAACAGCAAGGTCCCGTGACGGGATCGCACCACCGTCTCATGGTGCGGGATGGGCACCGGAACGACGCGCTCCAGCAATGGATAGAACCGGAGGGCTCGCTCGGTAATGCGCCGGTCGCGGGCCGAGCGGGGGAAGCGAAAGATCCATTCCCCGTTGACCTCAAGGACGAAGGACCCCCACCCGGTGTCGTTCGCGCGAGCCCGACGAACGGTCATCCCCGGCAGGTGGCGGTCCAGCAGCGCACGGTACGGGCGAGTGTCCACGGATGCTACGGCCGCCACGGGATTCCAAACTCAGCCGCCACGGGGGTTCTTGAGCTCCACCGCGAGCAGTTCTCGCAGGTCGCCGAGGATCGGGCCGTTCCACTCCGTGTCCGGGAGGTACCGATGGTCTGGTGCCCGCGGTTGGCCCGGAAACCGATAGAGGAAAGCCTCGAGCCCGGCCGACTGTGCTCCGGTCAGCTCTCGGCTCCCACCATCCCCAACGAAGGCACAGTCGCCGGGTGGAAGACCGATCAACTCCAGGGCCCGAACATACACTCGGGGATCGGGCTTGCAGAATCCGGTCTCGCAAGAGAAGACGGTCCCAGCGAACCGCGAGCCCATCGGAACGGACGACCAAGCCCGGGGCGTTTCGCTCGTGGCATCGCTCACCAGAACGAGCCGCATCCCCGAATCGCGGAGCGCATCCAACGCTGGGAGTAAGGGCGCGCTCGCCTGGAGTGCAGAGCGGTGAAATGCGACCCGTATGTCGGCCGCCCGGCGAACGGCCCGTTCCGTTGGTGTGAAGGCTTGGCGGGCGGCTACCCATCGGATGCTCTCCTCGAGCGATCCGAGCTCTCCTCGGCAGCGTTCTGCCATGCTCTCCTCCCAGTCTCGCGTGAACGAGATCGGATCCGCACCGAGCGCGTCGGCGACGGAATGGAGGTGCTTGATCACGGCGGTGGCCGGGGAGGTGGGCACAAGAGTTCCCCACAAGTCGATGAGCACTCCACGATACCTTGCCCTCGCCCTCATGACATCGTACCGGAGTCCCGTGGGTCCGGAACCTTGGCGGGTGCTTCCGGGGACAACGGTCCGGATCCCGGTCGCTGCATCGGGAACCGGCGAATCTTCGGCACCGGGCGAGCTCGGTCCGTGCCCACCCGATCTCTGAGGGCGCGCTTGGCAATCGATAGTACCTGAGCCGCGCTACGTCCGGTCGTATCGAGGAAGATCTCGCCGGCCACTCTCGTGGGTTGCCACCCCAGATTGCTGGCACGAACGTAGGACGCCCGGACGGTCGTCTTTCGGCGTACCGCCTCTTCGATTGGCACCCCAAGCCGGAAGAGGACTACCCGAGGGTCCGCTCGACGACGACCAGCGGCATGTAGGAACGTGTCGACCTCTCTTCGGGTAAGCAGCGTTCCGGGATCGAGAACGACGTTCAATCCGTACGCTAGAATGACCCGCGCGAACATGCCGAGGATCCGACACTCCAGTTGCCATTCTTCCCCGAGGTGGTCGCCGTTGGGATCCGGAGGAAGCGCTCCCGTGGCGGCATCGGTGTCGAGGACCCAGAAATGGTAGGAACGAACTTTGGCCAATCCTCTCATGAGGGTCGTCTTGCCGGCACCCATCGGCCCTCGAATGATCACCACCAGACCCGGCGTGACCGCAGTTCGGTATGCCCCTCGCTTCGCCATCGTGAGATTGGAACACTCGATCGTCGGTTCGCGGGATGGCCTTGCAGGCTCGTGGGCTCAGTTTCGGGACGCCGTGCTGGAGATCAACGGGCTTTCCGGAACAGAGCAGGTCGAGCCGGTTTTTATTGTGGCGCTCGACGGCCGCGTCCTGGGTTCCCCCGTGCCCGTCGGCCCCCACTCTCCTCGAAGGCGGAGAACTGATTCAAATTTAAGGGGGATAGCGGGGCATGGATTTGAACCATGGATCTACGGGTTATGAGCCCGTCGGGATTTCAGGACGGTCGGAAGCCCGCCCGTTTTCCTGACTACCCTACCCCGCTGCCGGGTCGCCGGAGAAGGTCACCCTATATGAGTCGTTCGTGAGGCGCGCGGCCCCGTGAGTCCCGATAGACCTCCGACACACGTACGCCCCCCGAAAATGTCGCCCTCCGGTCGAGCGCGCGCCCCTCCTCCCGCAGGTGCTGATGTACTGCGGAGCTCTAGCGGTCCCGGAGGGCGCCGCGCATGAAGTGGGTTACCAGGGAGAAGGCGATGGTGGACCGGATCGCGTGTCCGTGGCTCATCCGCAAGTTCATCGATCCGGCCGCCGAGTTCCTGTACGTGCCCGCGGACCGGGTGCTTGAGGTCGCGCGGGAGACCGGCGCGATCCCGTTCGACACCCCGGGCGCGGAGTTGAACCACTTTGCCGTCGGCGACGAGGAACACGTGACGTTCGACGCGCTGGTCCGAAAGTACCGGCTGACCGATCCCGGGCTGCTAGCGCTCGCCCGGATCGTCCGCGTCGCGGACGGCGGCTCGGGCACCTCCGCCGAGGCCGCCGGGCTGAAGGCCGCGGCGAGAGGCTTCCGCCTCGTCGCTCGCGATGACGCCGAGAATCAGCGCCTTCAGTTCCCGCTCTACGATGCGCTCTACGCCTACTGCGTCGCCGGCCTGCCGAATCCCAAGGGCTGAGGCCGGGAGCCGAGTGGGACGTCGCGGGATCGCGGACGCCGGCTCCCACCTAATGCAGGGGCGTCGCCGAGGGCACCGAGATCGGCGTCACGGCGCCTTCTTCGACGGCCAGGCGACGGCGATGAGCGCGACCCCCAGTCCGGTCACGGCGACCACCAGTCCGAGATCCAACCACGTAGGGCCGGTCGACGGGGCGGCGGACGAGGCCACCGGTGCCGGGGAGAACCATGGGGCTAGCACGATGAGGACCGTCGAGCCGGCGGTAGAGTTGTGCGCCGCGTCCGTGATGACCACCCCGACCGAGTAGTTCCCGTCGTGGTTCGGCGAGCACGGGAGCGACGAGGCCGAAACCGTCTCGCAGGGTGCCGGTAGCCCGCTGAATCGGTAGGCATACGGGGGCACGCCGCCTTGCACGGTGACCTCGAAGACCGTCGAGCCACCGAGGGCGACGACGGCCGGTGAAGGGACGAATGACACGAGGTCCAGGGCGGTCCCGCTGCTCCCCGAAGGGCTCACAACGAGGCTGAAGTTGGCGAACGCCGATTGGAGGAACGGGTCGGTGACGGTGAGCTCCGTCCCGAACGTACCGGTCGTCTGCGGAACGCAGCCGAACGCCGAGGCGTTCACCGACGCACAACCCGGCGGTAGCCCGACGTACTGGAAGGTGAGCGGTTCGCTGCTCGCCACATCGGCGAGGTACGTCACCGGCGAGCCGAGCTGGACCGGATCGGGTGTGGCCAAGAAGCTCCGCACGATCGGGGCCGTGGGAGGAGGCGGACCCGTGACGGTCAGGTTGAGGTCCGCTTGGGCGGACTCCCCGGCAGAATCGTTGATGATGCCGACGACCCCGTAGCCCCCGGCCCGGACAGGCACGCAATCGATCAACGCGGCGTTCGTCGGGCGGCAACCCGGCGGCAGACCCCGGTACCAGTACGAGTAGGGGGCGATCCCCCCGCTCGCCGACAGGCTCAACTGGGTTGCCTCGCCGAGGAATATCGGATTCGGGACCCCCTCGAAGTAGGCGATCGAGAGCAGGGGATCCACCACCAACGACGCCGACGCGTTCGAGTAGACCCCGGACGAGTTCTTCACCGAAGCGACGACCTGGAAACTCCCGACGGAGTTCGGCGTGCAACTCAAGGTCGACGCGTTGGACGACGAGCAGCCGGGAGGCAGGCCGGCGTAGGCATAGGTGTAGGTCCCCGATGACCCGATCACCGACACGTTGAACTGGACGGTGTGACCGATAAGCACCTCGCTCGGCGCGATGACGAGGGTCGCGGCAAAGGCCCCCGGGCGGGACAGGTTCGTCCAGACCCCGGCGTGGTACGCCCAGGTGTCGGTCAACCGCTGCCACTGGGTCCCGGTCCCGCCGTAGAGGACGACGTACCCGTCCTTCCAGTCGTACGCGAGCGCCTCGGCCAGCCGGTTCGGGGGGAGTTTCGAGTTCAGGCCGCTCGTGGAACTCCCGTCGGTGAAGTTCCCGCCAGCGAAAGTCCAATAGATCTCCGGATCGGAGTACGGTCCGGAGGCATTGTTGTCCGCACACGTGTAGACGGCGACGCCGTCGGCCGCGTCGTAGACGAACCCGTCGTCGTACACCTCCGGGGGGACCGGTCCGACGGGGGAGAGGGCGGTCCAGTTGCCCCCCCGGTAGGACCACGTGTCGTTGAGCATCGCCACCCAGAACGAATGGCTCGTGAGACTGGTGACGTCGGTGACCCCGCCGAACATCACCATGTGGCCGTCGGCCGAGTCGTAGGTGAGCCCCGCGCCCGCGCGGGCCGGCGGACTGGCCTTCGGGGCGAGTTGGGTCCACGCCCCCCCGACGAACTTCCAGGTGTCGGCACAGACCCCGCTCGAACAGCTCGAGTTCACGCCACCGAACAAGAGCAGGTAGCCGTCGGCCGAGTCGTTCGATAGCGCCGCATCCTGCCGGGGGGATGGTGACACGGCCGGGTGCAACTGGCTCCAGTCCCCGGCCCGGAACATCCAGGTCTGGCCCGCGCTGGCGCAGCTCGATCCTGCCCCGATGTTGGCCCCGCCGAGATAGACCGTGTAGTTATCGACCGAGTCGAAGGCGAGGGCCGAGCCGTAGCAACTTTCCGGGGAATGCGATGGAGAAAGCTGGCTCCAGCTCCCGCCGGAGAACATCCAAGTCTCGGTCCCGTTGAGGCTCCCGATCCCGGTCGCCCCGAGGAGTAGGATAGCGCCGATCGCCGAGTCGTAGGTCATCTGGAGGTTGTAGATCCCGAATCCCGGCGGAGCGGAACCGCCGGCCGCCGGCGAGCCCCGGCCGAGACCCGCCGGGGGGAGGGGGCCGAGGGCCGACGCCGAGCACTCGAGGTTGACGGCGCGTTCGTGCGGCCTCAGAGGGAACATCATCGCGGGATGGAGCCGGGAGCAATCCGGAGCCGGCCCGGTCGGGACTAGAGCACCTGACGGGGGAGACGGGGTGCGAGCCGGCCCCGCGTGGCCCGGGGCACTCGTCTTTGCGAGCGTCGCGTGCGAAGCAAAATGGATCCCGGGCACTGACGGCGACGCGCCGGCCTCCGTAGAGCTGTTGGGAAGCGCGAGGAACAGGAGCGGGAGCGCCAGGCACGCGATCCGCTTCCAAACCCTCGCCGCCCCCGTTGCTCGAGCCCGCCGCCACAGGGATCTCTCTCCGACCGGGGCGGGATTGGAGGTGACCACCCCCACCGCGCGTCTGCCCGCGGCCGACCATGGGGCCGGCTCGAGATGGCGGGTTCGTCGCACCGGCCGGTCCTCCTGGGGCCGCACGAGATCCACGACGGCCGTGGAGGGGGATAAAGGCCGGGCGGCGCTATTCCAGCCTTATTCCCCGGATCGCTCCGGACGGGCCGTCGGGGGTCCCGTGCCGAGGGCGAGGGCAGCGCGCAGCACACCGATGTGGGTGAACGCCTGGGGATAGTTCCCCAGCGGTCGTCGCTCCGCCGGGTCGTACTCCTCGGGGAACAGCCTCAACGGGCCGGCCGCCCTCAACAGCCGTCGGAAGATCCTCACGGCCCGCTCGATCTCCCCGCACCTCGCCAGGCACTCGACGAGCCAGAACGAGCAGAGGAGGAACGCCCCCTCGGGCCCATCGGGGGAGCGGTCCGTCCGGTTCCGGTACACGAACGGTCCTATCGCGAGCTCTCGCTCGACCACCCGAACCGTCGAGCGCACCCGGGGATCGTCGAACGGTAGGAATCCCGTCATCGGGATCCTCAACGCGCTCGCGTCCAGTTCCGAATGGTCGAAAGCCTGGAGAAACGTTCCCTGAGCCGTATCGTACCCCCGCCTCAGGACGGCCTCCTGGATCGATCCGGCCACCCGCTGCCATCGATCCGCCCATCGCCGGTGTCCCAGGCGTTCGGCGATCCGTCGGCCGCGATCGAGGGCGACCCAACACATGACCTTCGAATGGACGTAGTGTCGGGGTTCTCCTCGTTCCTCCCAGATGCCGGCGTCGGGTCGGTTCCAGGCCTTCGCCGCGGTCTCCACGAGAGGCGCGAGCACGGGCCAGGCCCGGCGGATGAACTCGGGATCGATCGCCTCTAGCTGTCCTACCGCATCGAGGACCTCGCCGTAGATGTCCAGCTGGGTCTGGTCCCCGGCGGCGTTTCCGACACGAACCGGGCGGGAGCCGTGGTACCCCTCCCAATGCCCGAGGAGCCTCTCCCGGTCGACTGCCTCTCCCGAAGCCCGGTACATCGTCGCGAGCCCGTTCGACCCCGCCCGGGCGAGTCGAGTGACGATCCACTCGACGTAGGTCCGGGCCTCCCGAACGTGTCCGAGGAGGAGGAGCGCCTGGGCCGAGAACGCCGCGTCCCGTACCCACGAATACCGGTAGTCCCAGTTCCGACCTCCGCCCCACCACTCGGGGAGCGACGTGGTCGGGGCGGCCACGAACGCCCCCGTCTCCCGGTCCGAGAGGAGCTTGAGAAGGAGCTCGGATCTTTCGACCCAGTCGCGCCAGACGTGGGCGGTTCGGAGCAAGGGGGCATCGGGGTGCCGGACCCACTCCCGCCAGAACCGGACCGTGGTGCTGTAGAGCACCTCCGGGTCCATCGGCGCCGGAGGCTCGCCCCAATCCAGGGTCAGGTAGGCGCTCGCCCCGGGCTCGATCGTCCCCCGGGCGACGGCCCGCTCTCCGTCGAGCTCCCATTCCCAAGGGCCGACGGCGACCAACTTTCCGCCTCGATGTTTCCAGGTGACGCGGGAGGCGGAGTCCCGTCGTCGGCTCACCGCCTTGTCCCGGCCGTAGTCGAACCTCGGGTGGAGATCGACCTCGACATCGACCGGCCGGCCCACGCAGCGGATCCGCCGCAGGATCCGGGTCTCGTGGGGGCCTAGGAATCCGGGGGAGATCGGCATGAAGTCGGTCACCGATAGCTGACCCCCGCTCGGTAGCACGAAGAAGGTCGCCAGGACGTTCGTTCCCGGTACGTAGCGCTGGAGCGCCTCCTGCCAGCCGCGCGGCGCGACGCGGCAGTGGCCCCCGAGCTGCCGATCCAGCAGGCGCCCGAACACGGAAGGGCTGTGGAACACCGGAAGACAGAGCCAATCGATCGATCCGAACCGGGAAATGAGAGCCGCGGTCCGAAGGTTGCCGATCACCCCATAATCATACAACTCGGGCCACGCCGGGTCATCTTCCGCTCGCCGGGACGTGCGGCCGGCGGGGCCGCCACCGGAACCGGACGAGGCTCGCAAGGAGCGATTCGGTCGGCCGGTCGGCAATCCTCGGTCCCCCGTTGGTCCTCTCGGGCGGCCCCGATTCAAGTATCTTCCGCGGGCCGTCGTCCTGGGGATGCTACCCAATTATCTGCCATGGCCGCCTTGGGTAAATGGGGGGTAGCGCTTGGTCGCCACACCCGCATTCTGGAACCGACGGCCGGCGCTCTCCGGGGGCGCTCGCCGGCGGGGTCGGAGAACGGGGTGGGGCTCCGGGGAGACGTCTCCGGGGGCGACCAACGCCCGGCCCCCGGACGGTTCCGGTCGATGACGGATCCCCTCAGCATCTGCGTCAACACCCAAACGCCGCTCGTGCAGCTCCTCCCCCCCGCCTCCGGGGCGGGGGCCGGCTCCACCAAGCCCGTGGACCTCGGACAGCTCCAAGAAGGCTCCGATTACCAGGTCTCCCCGGGCGGCGTCACCCGCATGGTCCTCCCCCTCCTTCGCCGCCTCCGGGCCGAACGGATCGTCGGCGACGTGCACTGGGTCGCGCTCAACCCCAGCGGTCCGCGTTCCCTGCAGCTCGACGGGATCAACCTCCATCAGGTCAGTCTCGAGAAGGACCGGTTGGCCGGCTACGGGAACGTGAAGGAGGCGATCTGGGGGGCGGTGCATGGCCTCGACGAGGGGGGACCGGCCGACGGGCTCCTGTGGACGGAGGATTACAGCGAGTATGCGTACTACAATCGCGCCAGCGCGGAGACGATCCAGAAGCTCGACAAGGAGTACGACTTCGACGCGTTCTACGTGCACGACTTCCAACAGCTCGCTGTCGGACATATGCTGCAATCGCTGAAACCGAAGATCTTCCGATGGCACATCCCGTTCGACGAGACGATGATCCCGGAGGAGTGGCGGTCCTGGCTGGCGACTTACTTCAACAGCTACGACCTCGTCGTCGTGAGCGCCCGGCGCTACCTCGCGTCGCTCAAGGCGTTCGGCCACACCGGCAAGGTGCGTCGCATGTACCCGTACGTCGATCCGAACGACTTTTCCGTCCCGGCACCGGCGGAGGTCCTGGCGGCGTGCCGCTCGCGGTGGATCCCGGACGACGCCGACGTGATCCTCGTCGTCGGGCGGATGGACCCGATGAAGGGGCAGGATCGCGCCATCCGGGCGTTCGCGCGGGTCGCCAAACGGTTCCCAACGGCCCACCTGGTCCTCGTCGGGAACGGGAGTTTCTCCGCCTCTTCCGGGGGGCTCGGCCTGTCGAAGGGAGGGCGGTGGCGAGCGGAACTGCAGGCGTTGGTCGACCGCCTCGAACTGGGGGGTCGCGTCCTGTTCACCGGCCACGTGACGCAGCACGAGCTCGACTGCCTGTACGAGCGCGCCCGGTTCACCGCGCTGCCCTCGGTCCAGGAGGGGTTCGGCCTGGTGGTCGTGGAGAGTTGGCTCCATCGCCGGCCGACGATCGTCACCGACCGGGCCGGGATCGCCGAACTGGTCGACGAGGGCCGGAACGGCCTCCTCGTCGACCCGGAGGACACCGACACCTTCGCCGACCGGATGAGCCGCCTGCTGATCGACGACGGTACGCTAGCCCGGAAGCTGGGCCAGGCCGGCCGGCGCAGCGCCCAGAAATGCTCCATCGACACCGCCTCGCGGGCCGAGTCGCGACTCCTGGCCGAGATCACGGGGGGCTGACCGATGGACTACACCCCCTACCTGTTCCTGGTGGTCGTCTTCGCGGTCACCGTCGCGTTCACCGCGCTGTTGGCCTGGCTGGCCCACTTCCTCGTCGAGCA
>JABCYU010000010.1 GCA_013290045.1 Methanobacteriota archaeon
ACGGACCGAAGTGAGCCGCGATCTCGAGATCACGGAGATCACGCAACGCTCGGTGCGGACCGACGGCCCGGCCCTCCTGTTCGAGAACGTCTCGGGGGCGACGATGCCGGTCGCCATGAACGTCCTGGGATCGCCCCGCCGGATCGCCGCCGCGCTCGGGGCCACCTCGCTCGAGGAGCCCGCCGAGAAGATCTCCCGGCTGGTCCGGCTCAAACCCCCGGCCGGCGTCCTGGGCGCGATCCGGGACCTTTCCGGCACGATCGAGACGCTGGAGACGCTCCGTTCGCTGGGACCCAAGCGGGTTACGAAGGGACCGGTCCAGGAGGTGGAGACCGACCACGTCGACCTCGACCAGCTTCCGATCCTCCGATGCTGGCCGGGCGACGGGGGCCGAACGATCACCTTTCCCGTCGTCATCACCAAGGACCCGGAATCCGGAGAATCGCACACCGGGATCTACCGGCTCCAGCAGTACGGTCCGGACACGCTCGGGATGCACTTCCAGATCCACCGCGTCGGGGCGAACAACTACCGGAAGTGGTGTGCCCGCGGCGAAAAGATGCCGGTCGCCGCGGTGCTCGGGGTCGATCCGGCGACGGTCTTCGCGGGACTCGCCCCGGTCCCCGAAGGGATCTCGAACTTCGTGTTCGCCAGCTTCCTGAGGGGCGAGCCGCTCGAGCTCGTTCCGGCCCGGACCATCCCATTGGAGGTCCCGGCGCGGGCGGAGATCGTGCTCGAGGGGTACGTCGACCCCACCGAACGACGCGTCGAGGGCCCGTTCGGCGATCACACCGGCTACTACTCGGCTCCCGAACCGTTCCCGGTGTTCCACGTCACGCATCTCACGCGGCGCGAGAAACCGATCTACCTCAGCACGGTCACGGGAAAGCCACCGACGGAGGACGCGGTCCTCGGCAAGGCCGTCGAGCGGGTGTTCCTCCCGGTCGTCCGCCTCGTCCTCCCCGAGATCGTCGACATGAACCTGCCGATGGAGGGGCTGTTCATCAACGTCGGGATCATCTCGATCCGCAAGGCCTACCCCCACCATCCTCGCAAGGTGATGCACGCCCTCTGGGGGCTCGGCCAGTTGATGTTCACGCGCTACGTCGTGATCGTCGACCACGACGTGGATGTCCATGACCTCGGGGAGGTGCTCTACCGGGTGGGCCTCCAGGCCGACCCGGGGGAGGATCTCGAGCTTGTCGAAGGCCCCGTCGACCAGCTTTCGATATCGAACCCGATCCCGAACCGGGGCGCGAAGATCGGGATCGACGCGACCCGCAAGCGCGCGGAAGACGGGTTCCCCCGTCCGTGGCCGGAGGAGATCCGGATGGATGAGGCGGTGGTCCGCAAGGTTGGAGAGCTGGTGCGCCGCGACCCCTCCCTCGCCCGGCTCCTCGGCCGGCCCGCCGCGTGAGCGAGCCGGGGGCGCCCCCGCGGAACTGGGCGGTCGAGCTCGGTCGGTTCCTGGAGATCCAAAACCTCGGCCTGAACCTCCCGTTCGCCCTCGCGTTCCTCCTGGTCGCCGCCGGGGGGGCTCCGACGGTCCGCGCTACGCTCCTCATCGTCGTGGCGTTCGTCGCGGCGCGCAACGCGGGACACAGCTTCAACCGCTGGGCCGACCGCGACCTCGACGCCCGGAACCCGCGGACCCGGGACCGCGCCGTCGTCACCGGTCGGATCTCGACCCGGTTCGCCCTCGGCTTCGCCGCAGCGAGCGCCTCCGTGCTGGTGATCGCCGCCTACCTGCTCAACCCGATCGCGCTGCTTCTGGTCCCGGTCGCCCTGGCGCTCGTCCTCGGCTACAGCTACTCGAAGCGGGTCTCCCCGCTCACGACCGTCCTGTTGGGCGTCGTCGAGTCGGTCACGCCGGCGGCCGTGTTCGTCGCCATCCAGGGAACGCTCCCCGTCTCCGCGCTCGTGGCCGCGGCGGCGCTCGGTTGTTGGGGGACGGCATTCGAGACGATCCACAGCCTCGGAGACATGGACGCCGACCGGTCGGCCGGAACATTCTCCCTGCCACTGTCCCTCGGCGCGCCGTCCGCGGTACGGCTGGTTCCGGTGCTCCATGGAATCGCCCTCGGTCTGCTCGCCCTGTTCGGAGCGCTGGCCCATCGACCGTGGCCGTACTTCGTCGCGGTCGGCGTGATGGCCGTCTGGACCGCCTCGATCGACCGGGACCTGGCCCGGGACCCGTCGCAGACCCGGCGACTGTTCCGTCGCCACTTCGGCCTCTCGACGGTCTTCCTGATAGGCGTGATTTTTTCATACATCGCCTAGTCCCACGCCGTTCCTGCGCCTCGAGCGGGAGCCCGATGCGATATCGGTTTTCCCCCGCACGACGAGGTTACGCTCTCGAAACCATCCGGGCAAACGACTAAAACCCCCCCAAGGCTCGCGCGTTCCAAGGTCTGGGAATGCCGCAAGTGATGATTGGGCTCTCCGCCCGGGACTACCGAACGACGAACGAGGTCTGGCGGATGGCAAAACGCCACCTGAACCCCCTGGTGCGTCGCCGGATCGGATGGCGGGGACGGTCGAGTTTCCTGCGCCAGCTCATCCTCTACGGGTTCGAGAAGGCGAGCGAGAACCCCGGGGAGTTCCTCCGATCCGTTCGCGACACCCACGACCCGCTCGTCGGGAAACGCGGACGCTCCGAAGCCGGCGCCGACCGCCGTGAATCCCTCGTCCAGGCGTGGCAGGCGTACTTCCCCGGACCGACGGTCTCGACCCGCACACGCGGGAAGAAGGCGTCCCCGTAACCGCGGGTGGAGGCCGTCGGCCCGAAAGCGGTTTCCCCGACCCCCCCTCCCGACCGACACCGGAGCGGGAAGCGTCGTGCGGTCGGTCGAGCGGATAGGCGGGATCGCCGTCGCGGGCCCCGCCTCGGTCGGTCCCCTCTTCTTTGATACGCCCGCGCTCTGGTTCGCCGAGCCCGCGAACGGTCGGAACCGGGGTCCGGCACCCGAGCACCCGGTCCGCCTGAAGGAGGCGGGTGCCGCCCCGGGCTCCCGGGGCGTTCAGGTTCAGGGCGCGGCGGCTTCCCTCGATCTCCGCTTCTCGATCGCCGCGCCCGAGGTATCCGGGGTGCCGGGATCGGTCGAATGGGCCGCCCCGGGGTGCGCCGTCGTGCATGCGCCGTTGGACGCGGCCCAATGGGACGCTCTCACGCCCCGTCCCCCCGAACTGCTGGTTCTGGGCAACGGCCGGACCCTCTTTGCCGAGGGGGAGCCGCTCGTCCGGTTCATCGAGGAATTCCGACGTCGGCTCGGCCCTGCCCCTCTCCTCTGGGCGCCTCGCGTGGCGCTCCCCCACCGCCTCCCGTTGCTCGTCTATCTCGGGGTTGACGTGCTCGACACCACCGAAGGGCACGTGCGCAGCCTCCGGGGCGAATACCTCGACCCCGACCTCGGCACGCTCGATCTGGGGGAAGCCCGGGGTCACTCCCGCTGCCGGTGTCCCTCGTGCGCCTCCGACCCGCCCGGACCGTTGGAGGCCCATGCGGAGTGGCTGTTCGTCGAGCAGCTCTCCCTCGTTCGGGCCGTGTTGGGCGCCGGACGCCTGCGGGAGCTCGTCGAGGCGCGGCTCACGTCGGAGCCGGTCCTGGCGGAGATCCTCCGCTACACCGATCGTCACCTGCGCGGCCTGCTGGACGAGCGCACCCCGGTGGTCGGTTCGGGGGTCCGCACCTACATCCTCCCCGAGTCCCATCGGCGGCCGGAGATCCTCCGTTATCGTCGGCGATTCCTGGAGCGATACACCCCTCCCCCGTCGAAACGCATCCTCCTCCTCGTTCCTTGCTCCCGGACCA
Source organism: Methanobacteriota archaeon (assembly GCA_013290045.1). Lineage (GTDB taxonomy): Archaea > Thermoplasmatota > Thermoplasmata > Lutacidiplasmatales > UBA184 > Lutacidiplasma. The sequence continues at coordinate 3,812 of JABCYU010000010.1, forward strand.
AGCCGTACCGCAACTCGCGCAGCCACCGGCGATTCGCGGCCGCGCTCGAGGGCGTGGCCGCCGCGGAGCGGATCCATACGGTCTCGGTCACCTCCCCGCTGGGGCTCGTCCCCCGCGACCTGGAGGACGTGTATCCGGCCCGCCACTACGACATTCCCGTGACGGGAGAATGGGACGAAGGCGAGCGTCGGGCGGTCACCGAGGCGTTCCATCACCTGCTCTCGACGGGCGCGTACACGGACGTGGTGATCCACCTCGACCCTGAGGAGTACGAATTCCTGAAGGCAGCCCTGCCCACCGATCGACGTACCGTCTGGACCCTCCAGGACGCCGGGGCAACGCGACCCGAGGCGATCGCGACGCTCCACGACGCCTTGGTCGAGGCGACCAGTGGGTTGGTCCGGGTCGAGCGGGGTCCCCTCGCCGTGGTCCGTGAGGAGCTCGAGGCGATCGCCGCCTTCCAGTTCGGTCGCGAAGCCGCTCGTCTCCTCTTTGCCGATCCGGTCAGACTCGCCGGTCGACCGTGGTTCCAGCGGGTCACCGATGGGATAGGCGTGGACCTCGCGACCTGGCGAGAGGAACGGGGATTGTTCCAGCTGACGGTGCCCGGCGCGCTTCGGATGCTGTCGGCCCACCCGATGGAGGTCGAGGTGGTCCCGAACCTTGAGCTGACCGGCGACCTGTTCACGCCTGGCATCGTTCGCGTGGACCCGTGGATCCGAGTAGGGGATGCGGTGCTGCTGGTCCGATCGGGGGAACTCCTGGGCGTGGGGGAGGCGTTGCTACCGCCCTCGTTCATGACCGGTCTCCCCCGCGGGGCCGCCGTGCGGGTCCGTCATCGGCTCCATCGCGAGGGCGTCCAGTCGCCGACCGACACCCACTTGACATAGCAGCCGTCTCGGCCGGTGGGCCGGTCGTCTAGCGGTTAGGACGCCGCGCTTACAACGCGGAGATCGACGGTTCGAATCCGTCCCGGCCCAGTCCCAGACATAACTCGAAGCTCTCGAAAGGGGGGAAGCCGAGGGTTTCTCCCGCAATTCGTCCCTGGCTGAAGATTGAACCTCAACCCCAAGCAATTCGGTAGCCGAAAAGCGGATTACCGCAGGAGATTCTCGAGACACGCCGATGGCCCGAGGCCGACCGCCGGTGAGGCATCTGGCGTTTCGTTTCCAGAAGGTCATCCATGCGCCACTTCCGTTCGTCTATCGTTGGTGTACGGATTACCGCGACGATGATGACCGGATGACGCGCTCGATCTACCACTACCGAGCGAAGATCGTGCTTCGGGAGCGCACCCGCATCGTCCGGATCATCACGGTGCCCGGGAGTGACCGTAATCGAAGCACGGACCTGGAGATCATCTCCTTGTTTCCCCCGGATCGATGGAAGTTGGACAAGTTCAGTGTCACGGATGACGAGACCGGGACCTACCGGCTCATACGGCGGGGACGAGACATCACGGGACTGGAGATGCGGTTCAGGAGAACGTGGAAGGCCCGCGACCTTCCGAATCAGGATCGGTACCGTGCTCTGTTCAATCGAGTCTGGGACCGCTACGTTGAAATCATGGAACAGGAGTTTCGCGGACGTCCGAAGAGGTGAGCTTCGGCCCACCGAACCGGGAAGGGATTCCCCCACCCTCCCGACCGATCACTCTAGAGTTGGGAATCCTAAAGGAGGCCCCGCCGCCCGGGTTCAAGTCTCTGAGATCGATGCAAGGGCCAAGCCGAAACCTGTCGGACCGAAATCCAGATAGGCCGAACCCACCGCCCAGTACGGTTTTGGAGTGCTGGTGTAGAGAGAGACCGCCGCCCACCCGTGGATATTGAGCACCAAGGCGTACCTGTCGGTTCGTATCATCTTGCCCGAGAGCATAATGAGCCACGACACCGATCTGGAGGACGAAAACCCCCCAGACTTCCCGTGGGCGAGGTAGGTACACGGGCCGAATCGGCAATCGGTCCCATTTGCGATGTAGGTGCCTCTCCCGGATCCATGAGCACCCACGGAAACCTGCCTGTGGGTCGTCAAGTCGGTCACCCCCCCAAGGATGTAGACTCCGGCGTAGACCGTCGTAAAGCAATAGGCGGACCAGGCCACCGGTTTGCAGTACCCTGGGTTAAGGGAGAGGTTTCCACCGACCGAGTACGAGAGATTGACCCGGATATTGAAGGACCCCGCGTGGTACGGAATGTGGACAGCCACTGTCAGGTTGCTCTCGCTGTCGGCCGATGACCCATTGGCTGTCGGGAACGCTTTGCAGGACCGCGCGTACGCGCGGTCACTGAAGCCACCGAGCCCCGAGCTAAGGTTGAAAATCGGCGTGCTTGGAAAGCTGGTCGTGCCGCAGCCGGACAGATTCCGGACTTGGGACAACCCTACGGACCCGCGAAACGGAGGGGCGACAGACTTGATCCCTTGCTGGGTTACCTCGCCGACTGCAACCGGACTCAATAACAGTAGAACGGCGACTGGGAGCGCGAAACACGTCGACGGCCCCCACCGCGTCGGCCTCCACCGACGAGGGTACCTGTGGGACCTTAGTTGACCACCGCTCATAGCAACGATTTCGGGCACGGACCCGATGGCGGCCCCGCCGAACGACCTAAGACGGCGTACCGATACGTAGCTTTCGGGGCCTATACTCACCTCGCAGAAAGGCCCGGCTGGGCTGGTAGCGAGATTCCTCTACCTGAGGGAAAAAGTCCAGCTTCGCGCAGAAGACCTTGGCCGCGGCAAAAGTGTCCGTTTCATGCCTCGCCTGGGAGTATCCCCGCTCACCTCGCTCCTCTCCACTGGCGAGGTCGCAGCAAGCACACCCGACCCATCTCGCCGATGGTAAGGGGGTACTAAGGGTAGGCGAGGCTGAAGTATCGGTCAGCCCCCTCGGACGACCTGATGGGAAGAAGTGGTCCCCGGTTCCTTCCAGCCAGTAGTCCCGACGAGCTGCGCAGCGTCCGGCGACACGCCCTTCGCCCGTCGACCTTCCGGAGCTCGTCCCCGGACCGGGGCTCGTGCCTCGGCGCGATATCGATACTCGCCGTCGGGATCTGTCTGCTAACCCCCGCGTCGGCGGCCCGAGTCTCCCCGTTCGCTGTCCTGATCACAGGACCGTACCACGGAAGCGATCTGGCGATGAATTACACCACTCTCCAGGATTGCGGATCGGCGGTGGCTACGCACGTACGGCCCTTTTCTCTCGCCAAGGGAATGGGGGCGGATGCAAACCTAAGCTCGATCGCGCGCTCCTGCGCAACGTACCCGGCGGGCGGCCAGAACGTCGAGAGCTTCGACGACATCGTCAATTTGAAGTTCCACGGTGTGAACGGTACTCGAGTTGTCGTGGCGAACTTTTCCCTCGGCGGATCGGGGGGGATCCGGCTTCGTTCCGGAGGGTGCGCAAGAGGCAACGCGACGAACTGGTCCTGCGATGCGTTCGCGCAGTCGGCGTCAGATTATGCCGTGTTCTTGTGGGACTTGAGGAACGGCACGTTTTGGATAGCCAATTCCAACCCGGCTCGGGGTGGACAGACCAGTACCTGGGCCAACGAGACCGCGAGCTGCACCGTCGCGGGAGGTTGCGTCAACACATCCAACTTCGAGACATGTACGGTCGCTGGTGGGTGCCATACGTCGAGTAGTCGTTCGTTCCCGTTAACTTGGAATTGGACCTCTTCGATATCGGGTGTGTTTGACGTTTCAGGAATGCTATCCTCTCACGTGTACGAGCTTCAAGTCTGGCTCATCGAATCCACTTGGGTCGGCTGCCAGAATCAGGGCGCCTATCAGCTGGGCTGCCGCGCCCACGCGTGGGTCGGGCCGGGACCTACTGGGATAGGACTCGACATCTCATCCATCACGATACGTTAGTCTTCGAGGATCCGAATCCAAGCAGCAGGCGAGATCACGGACAAGCGATTGGCTGTACTGACCGGCGATGGGCCGGCCAACTGAGGGTGCTCGGACGTCCTGGGTGGCTCTTCTGAGTTCGTCGAAGTCGGGCGAAACCCGGGACTCCGGATCGGTCGCAGGCCGCTGGCGATGGCGCGCGCGATTCGGATCGCAACTCACCGCGGGGAAGGGACACTTTACCCACCACGGGGATGGTCCGCGACGTTTCGGGCCTTTCCCCCAACGACCGGTTTCCCGCGCTGACCCCGAAGGATGGGAGAAGTCGCACAGCTTGAAGTCGCTCCGAGCCATACCTCGGATCGCTTCGAGGCACTCCTCAGACCATGATCAGACTCAGACGCATGGGGAATCTCCTCTCGCCCCACGCCAGACCCTTGGCCGCCCTGGCCTTGCTGACCTCAGCGCTGGTCATGTCGACGGCCTTCGCGGCGCCCTCGGGGCAGCACGGTCTTCAGCTCCCTTACGGGGTCCCGTCCTCGGCTTGGACGACGACCGCTGGACCCCACATCGTCGGGCTGTCTTGGCATCAACTGAAGCCGGCGGTAGCGCCGCCCCCGACGGCATACGGCACGATGGTCTACGATGCGGCGGACCGGTACGTGGTCCTCTTCGGGAACGCGTTTGGACTCAACGTAACCTGGAAGTTTGCAAACGGGACCTGGACAAACATCACCTCGCTCTCTCCCCGTTCTCCGTCCGAACGAGCTGCGCCTGGAATGGCGTACGACGCGAAGGATGGTTACGTCGTACTTTTCGGAGGAATCGACGACCTTGCTTCGCCGATCACCATGAGAGCGGACACTTGGACGTTCCACGCGGGCAAGTGGACGAACATCTCCCCGTCGGTCGGGACGAGCCCAACCGCAAGGGCGTACATGGCCATGACCTACGATCCCGCGATCGGGGGCATTCTTGCGTTCGGAGGGCTTCAGGGATGTTCCAGCTGGTGTACCACCTGGCATGTTTACGATGACACTTGGGAGTTCTCTGGGGGTCACTGGACACGACTGGCGCCGGTCGCGCATCCATCCCCCCGGGATGACCTTGGTCTCGCCTATGACTCGGCTCTTCATGGCGCGGTCCTCTATGGCGGGCTAACCAAATACGCCGGTGTGGACAACGACAGCTGGCTCTACTCCGGCGGGAACTGGAGCCGACTCGGGCTGTCCCCTCACCCCAAAGTGCGTGCAGATGGCATGGCCTACGATCCGTCTTTGCGGGCGGTCGTGTTGTTCGGGAGCAATGCCTCGTATGTGGCCGGTGCCCGAGGAATGACTTGGGGGCTCCCGGGGGCAGGGTGGCAGAACCTGAAACCGAGCGCCGCCCCGACCCAACGGGACCTTCCGATCGCGACCTACGACGGAAAGGATGGCTACTTCCTCCTGTTCGGAGGAAGAGATTCGTCGGGGAACATCCTCAACGACACTTGGGAGCTCAGCTGAGCCCCCTGACTGGGCCCTTTGCCTTTGGGAGGTTCGAGGGCGGGAGGGCAGACGTTGATGACGGGGGCCAGGCTTGCCATACCCCCCTCTGGTACTACGCGATAGAGATGGAGACGAGCTGAGAATGATCGTCACCCTGCCCTCCCATGGCAAAGTAAGCACCCCCGTGACGATGGCCGGAAAACGTCCCACCAATGAGCTTGACGAGATATCCGGTCAGTAGGTAGTACGACATCCCCCGGACCAACCCCACGGAGAAATGAAGGCGGAAGGACCCACGGTCCATCGACGCATTCCACGCACCGATGGTCGTCGAGCTGTGGTCGACGAATACGGCACTCGGGGTGTTGTTACCAATGACCGGGACGCGAGATCCGTTCGAGCTGTAGTTGACCGCTGCGGTGACGGTCCCCCTGACCTCCCCCACATTGCGGAGAGTCGCTTCATAGCTGAAACGCCAGAGAACCGTTACGGAGTAGACTCTCGTCTGGTTCGCGGTGAAGTTCGCGAAGGTTAGCGCAAGTTCCTGGACCGCGAGGCCGTAGTAGTACCCCCCGGCAACAAAGTTCATGACGCCTTGGCCCGAGCTAGTGTTGAAGGCGCTCGCTCCGCGGACCCCGCCCCTACCGGAGTGCCACCCGTCAAGGTCTATCGTGGCGTTGCTGTAGGGGGCCTTCCATTGTACGTTGGACCCTGCCGACTGGCCCATCGAGGTAGGGGTCCCCAGGACGATCACGACCATGATGCTGGTGGTGAGCACTAGAAGGGGACTGAGCCCTATCCGCCCCCCGGTCCTGCGGGCGCCTCTCCCTCTCAGAACATTAGCTTCCCTCGTGGTGACCCCTGACCTCGGGCCGTGGAATCGCTTCGAGGGAATCCCGGCCCAGTTCGGGCGAATACTTCGAACCTACTTACGGCCCCCCGTCGAGGACGTTCGCCTGCGCTCTCCGCGAGTCAGAACCGGCGTAATGCTCGGGGGAATCCCTCCCGACGACCCCTCCGGGACCGGGTTCGAGGCTGTCGCCGCTCCGATTCGCTCCCGCTCCTCGCACCGTCCATCGCTGCCAAGATGGGCTTGGGGGACCAGGTCCTGAATCCGATTTGTTTCAAATCCCATCCCGGCCATGGGCGTCAGCCACCGGCGGGTCGCCGGATCGAGCCCTCGACGGGGGGTCCAATGGTCTAAGAACCGGAGGCACCACTCTAGGACCATGGACGCCCCCGCCGGCCGTTCCAAATGGAATCGCGGGCGTGGGATGATCCCGTTCGCTGTGGCTGTGGCGGCCCTCCTGGTGGGAGTGCCGGTCGCCCTCGGATTCCTGCTGGGTTGGTACGGCCTCGACCCCCCGTCCGCCGAACGTTGGGCCCCGGTCGGCTCCGAGGCGCACGCATTCCTCAACTCGTTTCCCGCCGCCACCTTGATCGTGGAGATCGATTTCCAGCAGGGATGGGCCCCGCCGGCGTCCGCTGTCAGCCTCCTGCTCGACCGGATCAACGAGACGTGCCAGAAGGGTTCCGTAGTGGTCGAATGGAACGGGTTCGACGCCTCCAGCGGCCCATTCTCCGACTCCGACCTGTGGAACCTCGAATCGGCCCACCGCCACTCCTGGCCGAGCTGGGCCACGATGTCTCTCGACTACCTCGTACTGGGAGGGAGCTATGGTGCCGCATCCTCGACGATCGGGCTGGCGTACCGGGGAAGCTCCATCGCCGTGTTCGCTGGCGCCATCCGATCGAACGCCCCATCCGAGTATGATGCGGTGATGGCGACCGTGATGATCCACGAATTCGGCCACGAGTTGGGGCTGGTGGGCATCGACGGCTCGGCACCGAACCAGGACCCGGCCCATCCGTACCACTCGAACGACCCGTCGGACGTGATGTACTGGCAGGTCGACTCGACCGCCCTGTTCGGGCTCGTGGGGAACGCCCCCCCCAATCAGTTCGGAGCCGCCGACCTCCAGGATCTCGGGAACGTGCGTTCCACCGTCCTTGTCCCGGAGCTCCTACCCTGGGTCGTCCTGGGCGTCCTGATCGGAGCGGGTGCGGGAGTGGTGCTCTACTCGATCGTTCGCGCTCGAAGGCGCCGCGACGGGGGGCCCTCGTCGACCGGGCGGGGGAACGAGAGCGGGCCCTGAATCCGGTCGCTTAGAGAGTCCCCTTTCGGGCGGGGGGCTCTTCGCACCAGCGAGTCGGCTAGAATGTGGCGCGGCTCGGCTGTGCGTCGAGCGCGGCCGCGATCGCGGGGAAGCTGGAGAGCATATGCGAACTCCCTTCCGGGAATCCGGAGTGTGGCGGGGCTTTCTCGCAGAACAGGACCCCGGCTCTCGCCTCATCCAGCCCGGCGGCCCGGACCTCGAACACGAAATCGAACGCCATGCGCCCGGCCCCGGGCGGGGAGGTACTGCCGAACAGGGGGAGGACGCCCGAGTGGATCATCGCGTCGATGATGGGGCGCACCCCGCGCGCGTCTCGAGGATAGTAGTCGCGGACCCGATCGCTGTTGGCGACCACGAACATCGGGCGCGCCCCGGCCCCCCCCGCCCGACTGACCGCCTCCTGGACGGCCGAGGGGAGCCGTAAGAAGTCCGTCAGCTGGGAGACCGCGGCATCGGGTTCGTCGGAGCGGATCATCGTCCAGAGCGCCAGGTTTCCCATGGCGTCCTGCGGCCGTGCGTCCGAGGCACTGACGATGAACAGATTGTGGTCCGGGATCCATCCGAGCTCGGCCGGTCCTCCCAGGTCCGGGGCGTTGTCGGGCCCCCGCAGGTCCACCCAGATGGGAGAGGGGTCGTTGGCGGTCGCCATCGCGAACAGCACCCGGAGGAGGACCGGCCGCGATGGGCCGTGCACGAAGGTGCCCCACGCTCCCCGGCCGAGGGCCGCCAAGTCCGGGACCGCGGGGCGCTCCCCGCCGGCCGACATCGACCGGCACCGGGGGGAGGGCCGCATAAAGGTGCCGCCCCAGGTTCGTCGGCCCGCCCCAGACTCGCAGGACCGAGGTAGAGAGAACGGAAAGGAGGCCCTCGAAACCGCCTACGCACGCCGGCAACCGGCGTGCCGGTGCCGGTGGACGGCCTCTATCCCACTCCGCCGTCGTTCCCGCCGGCGCCCTCGGGGAAGTCGGTGTAGAGCTCGACGAGGTTGCCGTCCGGATCCCTGAGATGCGCCACCCGGATCCTCCACAGAGGTTGGTCGGTGGGGGGACGAACGAAGCGAACCCCGGCCTCGATGAGCCGCTGGTACGCCGAGTCGACGTCGTCCGTCTGGAGGACCAGGGCGTAGCTCCCTGGGCTCGAGGGCCCGGCGGGGGCGAACTTCTCGGCGAGCGCCGCGGACATGAGTTCGGCGTCGAAGAGGGCGAGGTACGAGTTCTTTCCCTCGAGGAATTCGGCGTACGGACCGGTTTCGTCCCCCATACCGGGGGTGAGACCCAGATCGTCCCGATAGAAGTTCCACATCCGAGCGAAGTTGGGGGTGAGGATGCGGAGTCGGGAGAAGTGCAGCGGCGGCTCGGGTCTCCCCTCGCCCCCTTCAACGCGGACCGGAGGGGCGGCCATCGGCGCGGCACGCACGCCGGATACTTCAGCGCGCGGTCCCCGGCGAGAGGCGACGCGGGAGTGTGGGCTTCGCGCCCCCGCGTCGCCACCGGGGACGAACCAGCGGGAGCGGTCCCCGCCACCTTCGCCGGTTGGACCGTCACATCGAGAGGAGTGCGGAGGTCTCTCTACTCCTACATAGGTGACTATAGTCTCAATCGACAGACTATATATTTCATCTCCCGGGTAGGCGACCGAACATGGAAGAGAAAAAAATCAACCAATCACCCTTCGGCGCCCCGGTCGGGCGCCGGTCACCGTCCCACGAACCGGTCGACGGACCGCGCCGCCTCCAGCGCATGGGAGCGGTCACCGTCGGCGTCTCCTTGCCTCGTGCCTGGGTCGGCGAGCGGGGGCTCGTCGCGGGGAATCCCATCCATCTCAAGACCCTGCCGGACGGCTCGCTCTTGCTCCGCGACCGCGTCCAGGGGACCGCCCAGGGACGGTCGGTCATCTTGGTCAACTCCCAGATGGCACCGGAGCACCTGTTCCGCCAGCTGATCGGGGCGTATCTCAGCGGCGCGAGCGAGTTCCTGATCTACGAGGACGGGGGGATCTCCGCCCAGACCCGAGGGGTGGCGAAGACGTTCGTCCGGCGGACGGTTCAGCCGGAGATCGTCTCGGAAGAGTCGACGACCTTGCTGCTCAAGGACGTCTCGCTCGGGACCGGCCTACCCCTGCCGCAACTGCTGCACCGAATGTTCCAGGTGGTCGACAACCTCCAGCAGGAGGCCGCCCTCGCCTGGGACGCCGGAGGACGACACCGGCCGGAGTCGCTCGAGACCCGGGACGACGAGGTCGACCGCCACGAATGGCTCATCGAGCGGGTCCTCACGCTGCGATTGACCTCGGAGGTCATCGATACCGGTCGCAATACGCCGTTCGAGGACCCGATGCAGTGCCTGTTGCTCGCCCGCGCGCTCGAACGCGTGGCCGACCACGCGGTACAGATCCAGGAGAATGGTTCCCGCCTCCTCGAGTCCTCCCCGCCGCGCCGGATCCTCGCCTCGGTCGGCGGGTTCCATCGCCAGGTCCTCGAAAACCTGCGCCGTGCCTTCCGAGTCGCCGAGAGCCCGGACGCCGGGTCGGCGAACGACATCATCGACACGGGGGAGGCGCTCCACGCCACCCACCGCACCCTGACGGAGGGGTTCCTCGCGCACGGGGGATTCGCCGAGCTCTCGCCGATCGCGGTCGCCTCGCTCGGGCTCGTGCTCCAGTCGATCGACCGAACCGCCGCCTACGCGCAGGACATCGCCCAGGTCGGGCTGGACCGCGCCGCGTGGGGCCTCATCGACCGCTCCCCGCGGCGCACCCGCGCCGTGGGTGTCACATCACCAGCCACCAATGAACAAGCGAAGCAAGGAGGAAGGAAGTAGGCATGAAAGGAAGCACTGACGCCAACCCCTCGACCCCCCCCAGCGGGGGATCGGGGTCCGGGAGCAGCTCGACCGACTACAGCTCGATGCCCAAGAAGTCCAACACCAGCATGTGGGTCGCGGTGATCGTCGTCATCGCGATCGTCATCGGCCTCGCCGGGTACGGAGCGGGGGCGGGCTGGTTCGGCGGGAAATCGTCCTCGTCGAACTCCGGGGGGTTCGCCTGCACGGCGGGAAGCCTCGCTGGAGAAGGCTCCACGTTCGTCTACCCGCTCGTGAACGCATGGGCACTGACCTACGCGCAGTCCTGCGGCACCCAAGTGAGCTATGCGTTCCTCGGATCGGGAGCCGGCGTGTCCGCGCTGACCGCCAAGACCGTGGACTTCGGGGCCTCGGATGCGCCCCTCACCCCATCGCAGACCACCGCCCTGCCCCACAGTGCGTTCACCATCCCGGAGACGATCGGCGCCGTGACCGTGATGTACAACATCCCGGGCGTCGCGAAGGGCCTCAACCTGACGGGCAACATCGTCGCGGGGATCTACCTCGGGAGCATCACGAACTGGAACGTCACCGCCATCACCTCGATCAACCCGGGCGTCAAGATCCCGAACCAATCGGTGCACGTGATCTACCGGACGGGGTCGAGCGGAACGAGCTTCGTCTTCACGACCTGGCTGTCGGCGTCGAACCACACGTGGAACACGACCCTCGGGCACGGAACCTCGGTCGCCTGGCCGGTCGGGACCGGTGCCACCGGTAGCAACGGCGTCGCCGGCACGGTGGCGAGCACCCCGGGCGCGATCGGGTACGCGGAGCTGAACTACGCCGCGCTCGGTGGGAACGCCTACGCCAAATTGCTCAACCCGGCGGGGGCGTACGCGCTCCCGACGGCCAACAGCACCGCCGCGGCGGCCGCCGCCGTCGCGTCGCATCTTCCGCTGGGGAGCGCCAGCTGGGCGAACGTGTCGATGATCAACGAGCCGGGGATGGGGACCTACCCGCTGGCGACGTTCTCCTACTACCTGGTCTACTCGGACCTCGGGTCCGCGGTCTACCCGGGCGGCTCGATGGCGCACGCCAACAGCCTCGTCCAGTGGCTGTGGTGGTGCGTCCACACGGGCCAGACGCAGGCGCCGGCGCTGTTCTATGTCCCGCTACCGGCGGCCGTCGTCACTCTCGACGAGCAAACCATCGGGGAGATCACCTACAACGGAGCCAGCCTGACGTCGCACTAGGGGTTCCTACCCCCTAGGTGCGTTGTCTCGACCAACCCATGGCCCGCGCAGGGCCGGTCCCGGCGGACCGGCCCCCGTCCCAGGGACGGGGGTCGCCCGCCGGTGACTCGATATTCCAGGGACTGGCGGTCGCGGCCGCGCTCCTCGTCATGGGCACCCTCGCCGCGCTGCTCATCGTGCTATTCGAGAACTCGTCCCAATCCTTCGGGGCCTTCGGCCTACAGTTCCTCTGGAGCACCACCTGGACCCCCGCGGGAAACCCGCTCCACCCCGAGGCGTACTCCGCCGGTCCGTTCATCTTCGGTACCCTCGTCACCTCCGCCCTCGCCATCGTCCTCGGCGTGCCGGTGAGCATCGGCGTCGCCGTGTTCCTGACGGAGCTCTCTCCCCCCTGGCTGAGCGAGCCGCTCTCCGGGCTGGTCGAGCTTCTCGCCGCCGTTCCGTCCGTGATCTACGGCCTCTGGGGGTTCTTCGTCCTGGTGCCCATCATGCGAACCGATGTCGAACCCGGCCTCCAGCAGCTCCTGGGCCCGAACTTCCCCCTCTTCAGCGGGACCCCGCTCGGTCTCGACAAGCTGACGGCCGGGGTCATCCTCGCCGTCATGATCATCCCGACGGTGACCGCCGTTTCAAGGGAGGCGTTCCGTGCGGTCCCCACCAGCCAGCGCGAGGCGGCGCTGAGCCTCGGCGCGACCCGGTGGGAGACGACCCGCATCGGGGTGATCTCCCCGGCCCGCAGCGGGATTTTCGGCGCGATGACCCTCGGACTCGGCCGGGCGATCGGGGAGACGATGGCCGTGACGATGACCATCGGCAATACGAACGTCATCTCCGGCTCCCTCGTTGCCCCCGGTCAGACGATCGCGAGCCTCATCGCCACGAACTTCGGTGAATCGGCCCCCGGCACGCTCTTCCAGAGCACCTTGCTGGAACTGGGGCTCGTCCTCCTCATGATCTCGCTCACCGTCAACGTGGTCGCCCGTCTCCTCCTCTCTCGCGTGCTCAACGTCGAGGCCGGTCGAGAATGACGATCACGTTCGACAGCTACGGGCGACGTCGCATCGTCAACCTGGTGATGACGCTCGCCGCGTTCGCCGCGGTCGGACTCGCCCTGTTGCCGCTCGTCAGTATCCTCTACACCGCCACGGTCCGGGGGCTCCCCGCCTTGGGACCGGGGTTCCTCACCGACCAGACCCCCCTCCCGTGCAGCGGATCGGCGTGCCCCCACGGAGGGATCGGGCCCGCGATCGAGGGGACGCTGATCCTGATCTCCCTGGCGTCGCTGATCTCCGTCCCGATCGGCCTGATGACCGGCATCTTTCTCTCCGAGTACGGGAGCAACACGGCGGGGCGTACCGTGCGGTTTCTGACCGATGTGATGACCGGGGTCCCGTCGATCGTCGTGGGGATCTTCACGTACACGCTGTTCCTGTACGCGGCGAACGCCGGGTACATCCAGTTCGACTACATCCACAGCGCCATCTCCGGCGCCTTCGCGATCTCGGTGATCATGATCCCGATCGTGGCCCGGACGACCGACGAGGCGCTACGCCTCGTCCCGACCTCGACGCGGGAGGCGGGCCTGGCCCTCGGCCTCCCCCAGTGGGTCGTCGTGAGCCGGATCGTGTTGTCGAGCGGCCGGACGGCCGTCGTGACCGGCGTCCTCCTCGGGCTCTCCCGGGCCGCCGGCGAGACCGCCCCGCTGCTCGTGACCGCGCTCGGCAGCCTGTTCCTCTTCCGCCAGGTCAACGCTCCGATCGGGGCGCTGCCCCTCACGATCTACCAGCTCGGCCTCAGCCCGTACAGCAACTGGATCGATGACGCGTGGGGCGCGGCGCTGGTCCTGGTGGTGATGATGCTGCTCATCAATATCGGCGCCCGTGTGGCCCTCAAGTACGGCGGACCTCGGGGGAGCACGCGGTGAGCGGAAAGCTGAGCGTAGAGCACCTCTCCGCCTACTACGGCAGCCTCCGGGCGATCGAGGACGTGACCCTCGAGTTCCCGGCGCGCTCCGCGACGGCGATCATCGGCCCGTCCGGTTGCGGCAAGTCGACGTTGATCCGATGCCTCAACCGCATCCACGAGACCGCGCTGCGGGCCCGGGTGACCGGGCGCGTGCTCCTCGATGGCGAAGACCTGTACACGATGGACCCCGTGCGGGTCCGGCGCCGGATCGGGATGGTGTTCCAAAAGGCGAACCCGTTCCCCACCATGTCGATCTACGACAACGTCGCCGTGGGTCTACGCCTCAACGGGATCCGCGAGCGGCACCTCGTCCACGAACGGGTGGTCCGCAGCCTCCAGAAGGCCGCGCTCTGGGACGAGGTCAAGGATACCCTGAACGGTTACGGGACCCGCCTGTCGGGCGGCCAGCAGCAGCGCCTCTGCATCGCCCGGGCGCTCGCCGTCGAGCCGGAGATCCTGCTGATGGACGAACCGGCGAGCGCGCTCGACCCCATCGCCACCGCCAAGATCGAGGACCTGGTCTTTGACCTCAAGAAGGAGTACACGGTGATTATCGTGACGCACAACATGCAGCAGGCCGCCCGGGTGTCCGACCAGACGGCGTTCATGTACCTGGGCAAGCTCATCGAGTTCGCCCCCACCAAGCAGATCTTCGAGCAGCCAAAGGAGAAGCTCACGGAAGGCTACATCACCGGGAGGTTCGGCTAGTGTCGCCCCAGGTCGCCGAGCGCAAGGCGCTCTCCGAGGGGCTCCAGGAGCTCAACGAGAACATCACGACGATGGCGGAGCTCAGCCAGCTCGCCATCCGAAAGGCCGTCGACAGCCTCCAGCGGATGAGCGCCGAGGAGGCGAAGGAGGTGTTCGCCCTCGATCGCGAGATCTATAGCCTCCAGCAGGTCGTCGAGAAGACCTGTGTCGACCTGATCGCATTGCACGCCCCGGTCGCCAAGGACCTCCGGACGATCACCACCTGCCTCAAGATCACGACCGACCTGGATCGGATCGGGCGCTATGCGAAGGATATCGCCGAGATCACGATCGAGCTCGAGGGCGAGAGTCCCACCCCGCTCAAGAAGCTCCACAAGCTATCGCGCAGCGCCGACCTGACGATCCACATGGTGGACCGGGCGATCCGGTCCTTCGTCGAGCGCGATGCCCAGTCCGCCCGGGACCTGGGCCAGTTCGACGACGCCGTCGATCTGCTCTACGAGGAGATCCTCGCCGAGCTGGTGCAGGCGCTCGGCCATCAGTCGATCAAGGCGGACGTCGGGGTCCGCTACATCCTGGTGAACCGCGTGCTCGAGCGCATCGCCGACCACGCCGTCAACATCGCCGATCGGGTCGTCTACATGGTCACGGGCGAGGCGCCGCCCCGCCCGATGGCGCTCCCCCGACTGGAAGGGAACGGGACCCGGGCCGCCGGCGGATCGGGGGCACGATCCCGGCACGCGAACTAATCGGCCCGCGGCCGGACCCTAAATATCCGACGCTCGGTGTACCTCCCGTGGGGGAGCACACGACCGGCGCGCCGTCTTCGATGCCGGTGCTGGACGCTCTCGCCGAGACCGGGGCGATCGGCTCGACGGTTCGGCAGATCGCCACGCGGATGGCGTCTCCCGAGCCGGCGGTAAGCCGGCTTCTGGAGGGACTTCGGAAGGATGGTCGCGTCGTACGCCTCGGGCGGGGGCTCTATGTCCTGAAGGATTTCGAGCATCTCGACCGCCGCGAAGACTTCGTCGCCCCGGAGGAGTTCACCGAGCGGTTCGTCCGGGAGGGGGGGGTCACGCTGGGGCGGTACAACGGCCCGATCACCTTCTCGCCGAACGACACGCTCCCGGTCCATCGGTGGTGGCCCTACGTTCAGGGGTACTCCGCCGAATTCGTCCGGGATCTCATCGGCTCGCTGGACCTCGCCCTCCCGGCGAGGGTCCTCGACCCGTTCTGCGGCTCGGGAACGACGCCGGTGGAGGCCCGGAAGCTCGGACACCGGGCGATCGGGACCGAGCTCATGCCGCCCGCGGCCCTCGCCGCCCGCGTCAAGACACGCTTCGAGCTCGACCCCGACGCGCTCGATCGAGCGGGAGTCGGTCTCGTCCGACGGGCCCGACGGCGACGGGCCGGGGTGCCCCCGTTCCTGAAGGAGACCCCGCAGCATTTCGATCCGACGGTCCTCGCCGACCTCACCAGGCTGCGGGACTCCTTGCCGATCGGGGACGGACCGGTGGAGGAGGCGTTGCGGCTCGCGTTCGGCGCGATACTGATCCCCGCGAGCCGGCTGCGCCGTTCGCCGTGCCTCGGCTATGGACGGCCGGAGTCGACGACGTCTCCGGATGTGTTCGCCCGGTTCGCCGACCAGGTCCGGGCGATGGTCGACGACCTCCGCGCGCTCGGAGCTTCCCGAGCCTCGTGGGGGCCGCCGGCGTCGATCCTCGCCACCGATGCTCGAGCCCTCGAACTTCCTCCCGGGAGCCTCGACCTCGCGGTGACGAGCCCACCGTACGTCAACGGGATGGACTACGTGATGAACTACAAGCTCGACCTCGCGTGGCTCGGGTATGCCCACGGGTACGCCGATCTCGCGCGATTGCGTTCCTCGATGGTCGCCTGCGACAACCTCCCCCGCCGGGAGACCGCCCGATATCTGTCCACGCGGGAGACCCCGGACCCGTGGCTGACCGAGATCCTCGACCGCATCCGAACGAACGTCGCCCGCAAGCAGACCTACCGGCGCAACGACGCCCACGGGATCGTCCACCGATACTTCGCCGACCTGGTGCCCGTGCTGCGACACGTCTATCGGGCGTTGCGACCGCGGGGCCGATTCGTCCTCGTCGTCGGCGACTCCCTGCTGGCGGGGACCTACATCCCGGGCGATCTCCTGCTCGCCCGGATGGGGATTCGCGCCGGTTTCCGGATCGCCTCCGTGGATGTCGCCCGGGAGCGACGCTCCGGCCAACGCCGAAGCTTCCGGCTCCGCGAGTCGATCATCTCCCTCGAGAAGCCGGCGCTCGCCGGCTGACGGGGCCGACGCGGGCCGGGTGCGTGTGCAAGCAAACCCTTACGTTCGGCCGCCCGCGTGCGCGTCGCCCAGAGGGAAGAGATGTCGACGATCGGGCCGACCACGCGCTACCACGAACCCCTCCTCGGAATGGTCTTCGACCTCGACGGTACGCTCGTCCTGAGCCAGCACGATTTCAGCCGGATGCGGCGGGAGGTCATCCGAATCGCCGAGCGCCACGGCATCGTCCCCGGCCACCTCCACCCCACGGAACCCATCCATCAGCTCCTCGAGGCCGCCCACGCCGAGTTCGCCCACAACCAGCGGCCGGAAGGAGAGGTCTTCCGGTTCGACGCGGAGGTCAACGCCCGCATCGACGCGATCGAGATGGAGGCGCTCCCCCGCACGGTGGTCCGGGAGGGAGCTCCGCAACTCCTTGCCCGCCTCTCGGAGCGCGGGTTCCGGATCGGGGTGTTGACCCGAAGCTCCGAACAGTTCTGCCGAGCGGCGCTGACCCAGACGGGTCTCCTCGACTTCCTACCCTACCTTAGGACCCGAAGCGCCCCCGGGCCGGCGAAACCGTCCCCCGAGGCGCTCCTGCATCTCCTCGGGGAGATGGGGGTTCCGCCCGACCGCGCGGCCTATGTCGGAGACCACCTCATCGATGCCGAGTGCGCGACGCGGGCGCGGATCCGATTCTACGGCATCCTTCCGGCGACGCCCGAACCCCAGGGGATCACTGAGGAGCGGTTCCGTGCCGCGGGGGCACGCGAGATCGTCGCGAGCCTGAGCGACCTCGCGCGGCTGGTCGGGGTCCCGATCGCCCCGGCCGCCTGACTTGAGCGGCCCGCGACTACAGGTAGTAGGAGTAGGCGTGCACGATCGCACGCTCCGCCGTCGCCCAGGCCTCCGGGACCTGGTTCCATCCGTTCCGTAGGTCGCCGACGCAGTAGAGGCCCGGGATTGCGGCCCCCGTCGTCTCGGAGATCACCCGGCAATCCTCGTCGGTGACGACGTAGCCTTCCGGATCGAACCGCGCCCCGAGCGATCGAGGGATCTCCGAGTTCATCGAGTACCATCCGAGGGCCGAGAACCCCTTGTCGTACCGACGGCTCGTGCCGTCCGAGAACTGGACGATCAGCACCTTCTCGCGGATCCCGTCGAAACCGGCGAACGGCGTCTCCACCCAGGTGATGGTCCGCGCGGCGAGCTCGGCGACGAGCGACGAGCGGGTCGCGTCGTCGGCCTCTCCGAGGAACGGCTTCCCGTTGGTGAGGATCTCCACCGGGCCGGCGCCGAAATGGAGCAGGTCGAGCGCGGTCCGGGCGGCGAACACGTCGTGCCCGAGGACGGCGGTGCGCTTTCCCGGGTAGAGATGCCCGTCGCACAGGATGCAGAAGTCGACGATCGCGAAGTTCGCCCACGGGAACAGCGGCTCGATCTGGCCCCCGACGTCGGGCATCCGGTCGACGACGCCCATCGCGAGGACGAGCGCGCGGCCCCGGGTGGAACGGGACTGCATCAGCCACTCGAAATCCACGTCGAATCCACCGTCGACCGGGCGGACGGCGCTCGCGCGAGCCGGAGTGAAATACCCGACCTTGCCCTCGACCTGGCGGAGCTGCTCGATCTGCAGATCGAGGAGCTTGTGACCGGAGATCCCCGATGGGAACCCCGGGATGTTCTCCATCCTCGGAGCGTAGAACGACCGGGAGAACTTCGGCCCTCGGTCGATCACGGCGGCCGTGTAGTTGAGGAGGGCGGCCTTCAGCCCGGCCTGTAGGCCCGCGTGGCCGCCGCCGAGGACGACCACATCGTACGCCTCTTGGAGGCGCGGGAACCCCGGCATCCTCCCCGCCACCCCGGGAGTCCATTTGACGGCTGGCTTGGCGACGCCGAGCTGCTCCGGCACGTCCGAGCCGACGCTCCGGCGGCCGGGTGTCGACCGGACGTCGCAAAAGTTAAACTCAGAACCCCTCCTCGGACGCGTTGGGTTTCTGACGCCCGAGACGAACGCCGCCGTTCCGCCCGAGCTCGGGGGAACCCTTTTTCTGGCCGACGGGACCCGGTTCGACGGAGCGGGGTTCGGAAGCCCGCAGCGCCGGGTCGGCGAGGTGGTGTTCACGACCGGCATGGTCGGCTATCCCGAGTCGCTGACCGACCCGTCGTACCGGGGTCAGATCCTCACGTTCACCTACCCGCTGCTCGGCAACTACGGCGTTCCGTCCCCGACGGCCAAGGACCGCCACGGCCTGCCCGCCCACACGGAGTCCCGGGAGGTACAGGTCCGCGCCGTCCTCGTCCGGGGCCTGACCCGGCCCCACCATTGGGCCTCCCGACGCTCGCTGGAGGAGTGGATGGCGGACGAGGGTGTTCCGGGGATCTCCGGCATCGACACCCGTCGCCTCACGGAGCATCTGAGGGCCGAAGGTGTCATCCGGGGCGTCGTCGACGTCGGTCCGGCCGATCGCCGCCCGACCAGCGCCGAGCTCCGCCAAGCGCTGCGTCGCGCGCCCGACTACGGCGAGGAACAGTTCATGCCGGAGGTATCGATCCCCAAACCGGTCGTCTACGCCGAGGAGGGCGGCCCGCTGGTCGCCGTGCTCGACTGCGGGGTGAAAGCGAGCATCCTGAGGGCGCTCCTCGACCGGCACCTGTCGGTCCTGCGTCTCCCGTACGATCACGAGGTCCCCACCCGGTGGGAGGGACGCAAGGTCGCCGGGGTCGTCGTCGGGAACGGGCCGGGCGACCCGGCGTTGCTTTCCGATACCGTCGAAGAGCTCCGACGACCTTCGACGCGTTCGCTTCCCACGCTCGGGATCTGCCTCGGCCATCAACTCGTGGCCCTCGCGCGCGGGGCCAGCACCTACAAGCTCAAGTTCGGGCACCGCGGCCAGAACAAGACCGTCCGATTCCCCGACGGTCGGTCGATGATCGTCAGCGAGAACCACGGGTACGCCGTCGACGCGGCCTCGCTCGCGTCGACGGGGCTCGTCCCCTGGGCGACGAACCCGGACGACGGGACGCTCGAGGGGCTCCGGGACCGGCGGGGCCGACTGCTCGCCCTCCAGGGTCATCCCGAGGGGCACCCGGGACCGCAGGAGGCCGGGTTCGTCTTCGACGAGTTCGTGGCGAAGGTGCGCAAGGGGGCCGGTTGACAGCGCGTCACTTCGACAAGATCCTCGTGCTCGGCTCGGGGGCGCTGAAGATCGGGGAGGCCGGAGAGTTCGACTACTCCGGGAGCCAGTGCCTCAAGGCGCTCGACGAGGAGGGGATCTACGCCGTCGTGGTCAATCCGAACATCGCGACGCTCCAGACCGATCCGCCGAGGCGGGGCCGGGTCTACTTCCAGCCGCTGACCCCCGAGTTCGTCGAGCCGATCCTGGAGGCCGAGCGCCCCGACGGGATCCTGCTGAGCTTCGGGGGTCAGACGGCGCTCAACTGCGGGATCGCCCTCGCGGACCGCGGGGCGTTCCGGAGATCCGGGGTCGAGGTGCTGGGGACGCCGCTCCGCGGGATCCGGGAGACCGAGGATCGGGCGAAGTTCGTCGTCCGGATGGAGAAGGCGCGGGTGCCGACCCTCCCGAGCACCGCCGTCTACTCGATCGAGGAGGCCGAGGCCGCCGCCGAGCGCCTCGGGTTCCCCGTGATGATCCGGGTCGCCTTCACGCTCGGGGGAAAGGGCGGCGGGGTCGCCTTCGATCGCTCCCACCTGAAGGAGGTGGCCGGGCGCGGGCTTCGGGCGAGCCCGGTCGGCCAGATCCTTCTCGAGCGGTACGTGGGCACGTTCAAGCAGATCGAGTACGAGGTCGTCCGCGACGCGCGCGGGAACGCGCTCACCGTCTGCAACATGGAGAACGTCCTCGGGATGCGCGTGCACACGGGCGACAACGTCGTCGTCGCCCCCTCGCAGACGCTCAACGACTCGGAGTACCAGCTCCTCCGGCAGGCGGCGCTGCGCGCCGTCGAATCGTGCGGGATCGTCGGCGAATGCAACATCCAGTTCGCCCTCAACCCGGAGAGCGAGGAGTACTATGCGATCGAGATCAACGCCCGCCTGTCGCGCTCGAGCGCGCTGGCGAGCAAGGCGACCGGCTACCCGCTCGCCTACGTCGCCGCGAAGCTCGCGCTCGGTTACTCGCTCCCCGAACTGAAGAACCGGGTCACCGGCGTGACGACGGCGTGCTTCGAGCCCGCGCTCGACTACATCGTCGTGAAGCTCCCTCGCTGGGACCTCGACAAGTTCGCCCACGCCGACCGCCGTCTCGGCCCGTCGATGAAGAGCGTCGGCGAGGTGATGGGCGTGGGCGCCTCGTTCCCCGAGGCGCTGCTCAAGGCGGTGCGGATGAGCGACCCCCGCGCCGAGCTCGTGCCCCCGACCGAGGCCCGGCCGCTCCCCGCGATCCTGCCGGAACTTT
The DNA here is from genome assembly GCA_013290045.1 of Methanobacteriota archaeon. Taxonomy (GTDB): domain Archaea; phylum Thermoplasmatota; class Thermoplasmata; order Lutacidiplasmatales; family UBA184; genus Lutacidiplasma. The sequence continues at coordinate 24,763 of JABCYU010000010.1, forward strand.
CCCAGCCCCAACCCGAGATCCTGTTCCGGGTCCTGGAGGCGCTGCGCGCCGGCGCCGATCCGGCCGAGCTGGAGCGGATCACCTACATCGACCGGTGGTTCATCGATGGCCTCGCCGAGGTCGAGGAGGTCCACCGCCGCCTGCAGGGGTGCACCGGAGGTGAGGTCCCGGCCGGGCTGATGCGGAGGGCGAAGGAGTTGGGGCTCTCCGACCGGGCTATCGCCCGGGCCGGGCGGCTCGACGAGGAGGAGGTCCGGCGACGGCGCATCTCCGCCGGGATCCGCCCGAGGATCCGGATGATCGACACCCTCGCCGGCGAATGGCCGGCGAAGACCAACTACCTCTACGTCACCTACCGAGGCGACGCCGACGACGTCACCCGCACCCCGAAGGGAAGCGTCCTCGTCCTCGGCGCCGGACCCTACCGGATCGGATCGTCGGTCGAGTTCGACTGGTCGACGATGAACCTGTGCGACGGCCTCAAGGCCGAGGGGGTGCCGGCCGTCGCCGTCCTCAACTCGAATCCGGAGACGGTCTCCACGGACTACGACCGCTCGGACCGGCTCTACTTCGAGGAGATCACTCTCGAGCGGGTCCGCGACCTCGTGGAGTTCGAGAGGTTCCGCGGGGTCGTGACGTGCGTCGGGAGCCAGCTCGCCCAGAACCTGACCCCGTTGTTGGAGATGTGCGGGGTCCCCATCTTAGGCACCTCCCCGACCTCGATCGATACGGCGGAGGACCGGGCGCGGTTCGCCCGACTGCTCGAGACCCTGAAGATCCGGCAGCCCGCTTGGCGGGCGTTCACGACGGTCGAGGCGGCCGCCGCCTTCGCCGACGAGGTCGGCTATCCGGTCCTGGTGCGCCCCTCCTACGTCCTCAGCGGTCAGGCGATGCGCGTGATCGCCGGGCGACAGGACCTGGGCCGATTCCTGACCGAGGCCGCCCGCCTCTCGCCCGAGTACCCCGTCGTCCTCACCAAGTTCGTCGAGGGCGCCGACGAGGTCGAGCTCGACGCGATCTCCGACGGGAGGTCGACGCTCGTCGGCGGGATCCTCGAGCACGTCGAGCGGGCCGGGGTCCACTCGGGGGACGCGATCTTCTGCCTCCCACCCCGCCACACCTCCCCCGAGGTCCAGGCGCAGCTCGTCGACGTCGCCGAGCGGCTCGCGCGGGCGCTGAACATCCGCGGCCCGTTCAACGTGCAGTTCTTGGTGAAGGACCAGGAGTACCAGATCATCGAGCTCAACCTGCGGGCGAGCCGGTCGCTCCCGTTCCTCACGAAGGCGACCGGGGTGCCGCTCCTTCGGGAGGCGGCCCGGGCGATCCTCGGTCGCCGGCTCTCCCGGACGGGGCTCTGCCCGCTCCCCCACGGTCGCTGGGGCGTGAAAGTCCCGCAGTTCTCGTTCCTCCAGATCACCGGCTCCGATCCGCTCCTCGGCGTGGAGATGCAGTCGACCGGCGAGGTCGCCTGTTTCGGTCCGACGTTCCCGGACGCGCTCGTCAAGGCGCTCGTGGCGACGGGGGTCCGGCTCGTTCCGCGGAGCGGGACCGCGTTCCTTTCCGTCGGGGGCCCCCAGTACAAGCTCGAGATGCTCCCCGCGGCCCGTCGCCTCGCCGACCTGGGTTACCGGCTCGCCGCGACGGAGGACACGGCCGCGTTCCTCGGCGCCCAGGGGTTCCGCGGCGTGCGCGTGCTCCACAAGGTCAGCGAACCGGACCGCCACCCGAACGTGCTGGAGGCCGTCGACCACGGCGAGATCGACCTGATGCTCAACGTGCCGTCCTCGCTGACCCAGGAGAAGCTCGAGCGGATGCTCGAGGACGATTACATCCTGCGCCGTCGGGCCGTCGAGCTCGGGATCCCGCTGTTCACCAGCCTGGAGGCGTTCTCGGCGTATACCGAGGGGATGGCGTGGCTCGAGGACCACCCGATCACCGTCGACGCGTTGTATGGGACGGCGGAGTCCGCCCAGCACACCGATGCCCCGACGCTCCGCCCGATCCCGATGGACCGTCGGGTCCGTCGCCGCCGGCGGCCCAAGCGCCGCTAGGCGCCCGGCCGATCAGACGGGGAACTTGGTCACCGAGAACTCGGGGACGAGCGTGCTCGTGTCGAGCACCTCGGGGATCCCGCGGATCCGCTCGGTCACGAAATCGAGGACCTGGCGCTTACGCGTCGTCGCCGCCGGGAACTCGAGGACGATGAAGACGTCCCAGTCGCCGGTGAGGAGGTGGAGCTCTCGGACCTCGGGGAAGCCGAGGACCATGCCGCGGATCCGGTCAAGGTCCCCGCCGCGGACCTTGAGGTAGGTGAACGCGCGCAGGCTCTTCATCTCGGTGGGCATCAGCTCGCTCAGGTGCTCTTCGGTGAACGCGGCGACCCCCTCCAGGCGCCGGTCGGCGGAGCCGACCAGGACGGGGAGGTTCTGCACCCCGCGTAGCCGCTCGGCGACGAGCCGTTCGAGACGTCCGGCCTTCGCGACGTCGACGACCCGGACGCTGTAGCCGCGCTTGCCGGCGAGCTCTTCGGTGAGCGCGAGGCAGCGGGCCTGGTCGTCGGAGAGGAAGAACGCCTCCTCGGACCCGCGCGGCTGGTCCTCCTCCGCGGTCCCGGCGTGCCGGACGTCCATGGTACCGGTCGTCATGCCGGGCGAGGAGGTCCGGTCCGAGGGGGGCCGGTAGAAGCTCGTGATGACCTTCTTGCTCTGAATGTACAGCGTCAGTTCGCGGGAGCTGTCCTCGGGCATGTGCCGCCGCGGGATGGAGGGTGGCGTATTTAGCCCCGAGCGGGGCGCGCCCCTCTCGAGGGGATCAGGGAATAAGGGAGGCGACCCGCTCCCCGAAGGGAGAGGGCCGCCGAACCGGTTCGGTCGAGCCGAGGGGTTGCCCGCTCAGTAGCGCTTGTAGGTCTCGGAGCGCTCGCGGCCACCGCCGCCACCGCCGCCGCCCCCACCGCCGCCACTGCCGCCGCCACCGCCGCCATACCGGCCGCCACCGCCGCCGCCATAGCTGCCGCCGCCGCCGCCGCCGCCACCCCGGTCACGGCCGTAGCCGCCACCGAAGGAGCGCCGCTCGCTCTCGAACTCCTGCTGGCTCATGTCGAGCGTCTGGTTGACCTCGCCGATCGGGTCCGTCGACTTCGTGAGGTTGCCGTAGCGCCCGACGTTCAGGCGCATGTGCCCCCGCACGAGGGAGACGTAGCCGTTGTCGACCAGGATGACATCGTCCTTGGCGATCGAGCCGATCTGCTCGTTCCACAGCGACAGGGTGATCGTCGCCGTGTCGTCGCCGATGACCGCCTCGGCCACCTTGCGCGGGTCTCCGTATTTGCCCATGACCTCCTTGGCCTCGCCCACGCTCATCACCTTGGCATGGACGTTCACTTGCTTCGAACTCGGGGTCAGGTCTCGCACTTTCGTCAGGGTCTTCTCCATTGGTCTCCTCTTCGCGTTTCGCGTTGTCGATGGTAAATCGGTCGCTCGACCCACAAAGTTAGGCACGCGTCAAGAAAGTCTGACGGGGGCGCAACACGCGAGTCGAGGTCTCGGTTTCCTTCGGACGAAGGATTGGAGGGCGGTATTTAACGACCCGGCCGGCGTGCGGGGGGAGCGCACGGAGCGGGCCCGGCGGCCGTTTCCGACTCGACGACACGCTTTTGCCACCCCCCTCCTTCCGAGAGGTACCGGGGCGCTCGTGAGCCAACGATTCGACATCGGCGTGCACTACTCCCTACGGGGAGACCACGAGCGCGCCGCGCGGGCCTTCCGGGACGTCCTCCTCGACGACCCCCAGAACCCCCGTGCCTGGTCGTATCTCGGCATCTCGTGTGCCCACCTGGGCCGCGCCGTCGAGGCCGAGGCCGCCCTGTCGAAGGCGATCAACCTCGCTCCGCAGAACGCCGAGGCGTGGTTCCACCTGGGCATCGCCCGGTCGCTCCGGGGCGAGTGGCCCGAGGCGGTGAGCGCCTACCGACACGCCGTGGCGCTCCTCCCGGACGACCTGGTCGCCTGGCACCGCCTGGGGGTCGCCCTCGCCGAGTCGGGGGAGGAGCGTTCGGCGTCCGCCGCCTTCGAACGCGCCCTCGTCCTCTCGCGCGAGACGGGCGAGAAACCGCTCGAGGAACCCCTCCCTCCGGAGCCCGCGGACCCCCACCTCAACGAGGCCGGCGAGGTCGAGACGGGCCGCGAGGCGGAGAGTTGGATCGACCTCGCCCTCTCGCTCCTCTCCCTGGGCGAGGAGGAGGAGGCCGTCGCGGCGTACGAGCGGGCGTACACCCTGGACGCCAAACGGGCCACGCATTCGCTGTTCCGGCCGATGCTCCATCTCGTGACGGCCGCCGCGGGCCGCCCGATCGACGAGGAGCCGGGGGACCGGGGCGGACCGCGCGGGCCCCGACGGCCGGATCCGTTGAAGTCGCCCTACTCGGTGCGCGCCGACGCGCCGCCCCGCACGGACGTCGCCTAGGGGCGCTCCGGGCGGGCGGTGCCCGCGTCCGCGGGCGCCCGCTCCACGATGAGCGATTCCGCCCAGCCCATCGCCTTCTCGCGAGCCTCGTGGTGCTCCTTCAGGAATCCTTGGACCCGGCCGATCAGGTGGGCCTTGCAGTCCCCGCACAGGAGCGCCCCGGAGCGGCAGTCGCCGGTGATCTGCTGGAACTCCGCCTCGCTTTCGGCGAACTTCGACCGCCAGGCAGCCCAGACCGAGCAGATCTCGGGGGTGGCGCCCAGGCGACGCTGCTCCTCGACGGTCGCCCGTCCTCCGGTGAACGCCTTGCGGAGCTTCCGGTCGACCTCCTTCGGAGAGTCGTTGAGGAACAGCGCGTTGTCGCTCTGGTCCCCGGTCGTCGACATCACCCGCTCGCCGAGGAGCCCCGGGAGCATCTGGCTGTGCAGCAGCGCCGGCTTTGGGTATCCGAGCCCCTCGGCGATGTCGCGCGTGACCCGGAAATGGGGGTCCTGATCGATGCCGCACGGGATCAGGCAGGGCGTCGGCCGACCGCTCACCCAGCTCGGGTAGAACGCCGGGACGGTCTGGAGCGCCGTATAGAAGACGAGGCCGATGTTCGTGCTCGGCGGAAACCCGAACACCGCCTTGACCGTCGAGTACGGGATCTTCTTCGCGACGTCGACGGCGAGGGAGTACATCGCTCCGATCGACCGCGTGTCGAAGAAGACGTGCGTGTTCTTCGGATCGAAGCCGACGGCGAGGAGGTCTGCCAGGTTCTCCATCCCCCATCGGCGGGTCTCGTCCCGGGAGAGCTGGGGGCGGAACCAGAACTTCTCGTCGTCGGTGATCTGGATGTACATCGGGACGTGGAACCGCTGCTGCAGCCACCGGCAGAGGTCGAACGGGACCAGGTGCGACGTGTGGAGCGGCCCGGAGGGCCCGCGACCGGAGTAGAGGAAGAACGGGTTCCCCTTCTGGTACTGGTCGAGGATCCATCCGAGGTCGCGGTGGGAGTAGTAGATCCCGCGCGAGAGCAGCGGCGGGAGGTCGGCGCCGGCCATCGCACGCAGTCGCTCCAGGAGCGGGGCGTCGAGCTCCTGGGTACCGAACAGTTCGCGCAATCGGGCGTAGTCGACGCGCCCCTTGACCTCGTAGGGGGTGACCGTGAACTCCTCGGGAGCCATGGCGGGAGGGGATTCACCCCTCGGGGAACGTGATCTTCGCCAGGATCGACTCCCGTTCGCTCAACGGGACCCCGGCCATGGCGAGCGCCTCGGCGACGCACGAACGGCTGTGGTTGTGATGGATCGTGTGGCCGCACGACGGGCACGCGCACGAACCCTGGATCAGTCGTCGCAGACCTTCCCGGTTCGCCGAGGAGTCCCGACGCGCGAACCGGTCGACGAGGACCGCCGCGCCGCTCGAGGTTTCGAGGTTCGAGAGCGGCACCCGGACCGGAGTGTTGCACACCGGACAGCGAGCCGGGTTGCGGCACGAGCAGGCCATTGCCGGTTAGGGGACCCGGGGGTGGATTAAAAGGTCGACCGAGTGGCGGCGGCACGGGCGGCCGAGACTTCGGCGCTTCGCCTGGCTCGACCTTCGGCACCCGGCGTTGGTCGGATCTCGAACTCCCGATTGGAACCGGGTCTGGGCCGTGCGACGGAACCCGGTGAACCCACCGGCCGTGGCGACGTCTTGGAGCGACTTCTCGTTCGCCCGGGGCCCCAGACCGGCGCCGTTCGGCTCCGGAAGCGACGCCGGAGTGCCGATCCTCGCCGAGGCGCTGGGAAGACGCGTCGGACCCGGTTCAGGTCCTCCCCGAACCTTTCGCCGGCCATCGGCTGGACAAGCATCCACGTCCGTTCGGCCTCGGCGTCGGAGGGAGGGGCGTCGGGGAGGAGCGCGTCCACCGAGACGCGAACTCAGAGCCCGGGCTCGGATGGGGATTGGCGCCGGGCGGGGTTTAAGAGCCGACCCC
>JABCYU010000011.1 GCA_013290045.1 Methanobacteriota archaeon
GCTCCCCTCGACCCCGATCGGCTGGGCGAACTGATCAGCGCGGTCCTGACTCGTTCGAGCGTCTCCCGGGAGTTCCGGGATGCAGTCTACGCGAAGACCCGGGGGAACCCGTTCTACACTCGAGAGGTCCTCCAGTCGCTGGCCGATGCCGGGGCCATCTACCGGACGTCGGAGGGGTGGGCGTGGGGTTCGGTTTCCACGATCACCGTGCCCCTCAGCGTCGGCCGGACGATCGAAGCGCGCGTTGCCCGACTCGACGAGGCGAGCCTGAGCGTCGTGCGCGTCGCGTCGTTGTTGGGCCTGGAGTTTCCGCTCGACCTGCTCCGAAAGGTATCGGAGGCGAACGATGACGTGCTTCTGAAATCACTCGACAAGGCGGTTCAGGCCAAGCTGCTGATGGAAACGACCTCTCCCGACCGAAGCCCCGGCTACCAGTTCTCTCACCCATTGATCCAAGAGGTTCTCGAGGGGCAGGCCAGCCGGGCTCGGGCACAGAAGGTCCACCTTCGTGCGGCGAACGTGCTGGAGGAGACGTATGGCGCCCTAGCGAAGGAGCATGCGGCGAGCCTCGCCTATCACTACTACCGGGGGAACGATGCGATCCGGGCGCTCGAGTACTCCGCCGAAGCGGGCGACCGCGCGGCCATCGTGTTCGCCCGAGGGGAAGCCGTGAATCATTACCGCACCGCCCTCGAGCTGCTCCGCGGAGGGCAAGATCCGCCGCTCCAGTGCCGCCTCAAGGAGGCGCTGGCGGATCAGTTGCGGGGCCTCTCCGAGATCACCTCGGCAGCGACCCTCTATGAGGAGGCCGGGCACGATTGGGAGGCGATCGGCCATCGGAGGGCGGCCGGCGATTGCCTTCGGAAGGCGGCTGAGTGCTTCCAGGGCTCGTTGGTGCACTCGTTAGGGCACGAGAAGGAGCTCCGGCAACACGCCTTGAGATTGCTCGAAAGCGAACCCCACGGGGCATCGCTCGTCCAACTCTACCTGTCGAACGCCCTCAACACCTCCGACGAAGGACGGGTCCAGGAGGCCCGAGGGGAGTATGAGCGGGCCCTCGCGTTGGCCCAGAGCCTCGGGGACATCGAAAGCGAAGCGTCGGCGTACCTTCGTTTGGCCTACTGCGCCTCCACCGAGCACCCGGAGGAATTCATGGAGTTCACCAAGCAGGGCGCGAGCGTCGTGGAGGCGCATCATCTCACCGGACCATCGTCCGGGCTGCTCCAGGTAAACCGGACGGTGCATGCCTACCATTTCGTTGGCGAGGTCCGCGAACTGGTCACGATGGTCGAAGCGGCGCTCCGAGCGGCTCGGGCCGTCAACGACCTCGAGCTTGAGAGCTGGTTCATGGGGCTCGCACTGCCATGGGTGCTGCTTCACGCTGGCGACCTCCGGATCGCGTGGGCCAACATGGAGGAGCGGCGCCATCGGTACCAGTCGGTGGGTCTGGTCGGATGGGCCTCGGACTCGCAGTCCGTGGGGGTACGGGCGTGGGTCGGAACGCTCCTCGGACCCCTCGACCGCGCGGAGAGCCTGCTCGCCGAGTCGCTCGAGGCCGGGCGGCACCATCCGCAATGGTACACCGATGCGATGACCCATCAGTTCCTCGGACGGCTGCGCCTCGCCCAGGACCGGCCACTCGAGGCGATCCCCCACATCGAGGAGGGAGTGTCGTGCCACCGGAAGGCCGGGTTCCCGGCCTGGCAGCTCCAGTGGACGTGCGGGATGCTCGATAGTCTGGTGAGGGCCCACCTACAAGCGGGTCAGCCCGAACCGGCTCGCCAGCGAGCACGGCAAGCCCAGGAGTTCGCCGAGAAGATCGGGAGCGACCCCGCGCGGGGGTACGCTCTGAGGGCACGGGCACTCTGCGCCGTCGATGCGGCTCGGCCAGGAGAAGCCCTGGCGCTGTTGGAGAAGTCTCGGAACATCTGGGGCCGACTCGGGTGGCAGTACGATCTGGGGGTCACCTGGTCCGATACCGCCAACGCCTACGCCGCCAAAGGCGCGAACAAGGACGCCGCGGTCGCTTTCCGCCAGGCGATCGCCGGGTTCAGCGAGGTCGGGGCTCAGCCGGCCATCGAAAACGCTGAGCGTCGACTCGATGGGCTTGCACCATAGCCAGACGTTGCCGGAGGATCTCGATCGCGTCCTGGACGAGAGTATCCTGAAGGGCCGGGCCCCTCCGCTCCTTCAACGATACGGGCACTGGGTGCCGGTCTCCGCACGGCCCGATGCTCTCGGGGATCCTCGCCCCATCTACGCCGGGACATGGGGACGTTCAATCGCCATGGAGATCGCCGGGCCCCTTCCTCGGGCCGCCGAGGCGAGTGTCCGACGCCGGCACGTCACCGTGCCCACAGTCCACCCTCAGATGTCTCGAGGAGAACTCCGAATTTCGGCACTGTCGGCGGAGTGCACTCCTCACTGACAGACGAGACCTCCTCAGCGCGGCATGCGTCTCTGAGCTCGAGCGGTGAGTATATCGGGCGTATGGTTCGAGCCGATGCCCGCCCCCCCGACGGACCGCCCGGGGGCGAGGTCCACCCCCGTGCAGTGCGCCGAACCCGAATCAATTGATGATGATGTCGTCGAGGGTCATGACGACCGTTCCGGAACCCGGGACTATGCTCGCACTCGCGGCGCAGTAATCGGTGTCACCTTTCTGCGGTCCGGAGACACCGGTTGTTAGGCCGAAACTGAACGCAAAGGCGACGGCGTAGAGATCGGTGGCCGAAACCGTCGTGGTCCAGCTCAGCGAGTGGACGTAGTTGAACGGAGTGAACGTGGTCTTGGCGCTACTGATGGCATCCCCACCACCCTTGGTCTGGCCGGGCGTCACCGTTCCACCGGCACTCCAGTTGATCAGCTCGGCCGTCGCCGCCCAGATGCCCTTCGCGTGCTGATTGGGGTCCGAACAGGTCGCGCCGCCCATGGAGAGCTGCACGATCAGGTCGACCGTGAACGTGGCGGTAATGGTCACCAGGCCCCCTTTCTTGGAGAAGTTCAACAGTGCGCCACCGGCCGCATTGTGCAGGGCGCTGCTGCCCGCAGGAAATCCGGAGCAGCTGTGGGCCGAGAGCCCGCCAGAAGCGGTGATCGATCCATTGGAGAGATGGAACGTTGGAGGCAGGTAGGAGTTGAAGGAAGCGCAGCCTGTGGTGGCGGACTTCGAAACGGTAGGAGTAAGAAGCCCCGTATAGGGCGCCTTAAGCAAGATTCTCGCGCCGGCCGGCGTCGCAGCGCTCGCGGGTCCCACCATCACCAGGCTCGTGACGAGCAGGACCTCCGCGATCATCAACCCCGAACCCAACCCCCTCGCGTAGGGGGAGAGCCCCCCCGCCCTAGCTCGGAGCGGCGAAGGGTTCAGGAGCCGGGCACGAGAGACAGGATCGTCGCTCCGGGGCATGGGAGGGGTCAAGGGGACCACACTATTAATGCGCGGGGCCGGTGGCTTTGGCGTCGGCGAAGCGTCATGGCCCCGGGCGGCGTGGAGTTGCTGTGCCGGTGTAGGGCCCCGATTCACCAGAGCCCGGAATCCCCGAGATCACGACCCCCCTCGGACCGCCGGTGATCCAAGCAACCGCGCGTCCTCGACCCGGATTGCCTCTTCTCCGAGTCCGACCCAATTCTTCTGGCGGGCCATCAGGTCCCGCCGGGACTCTCCTCCCTCCGAACCGAAGGCGTGATGGCGGGGGCTGGGACCTAAAGGGGCCAGCCCCAGCGAGATGGTTACCGGCGCTTCGACTTGACGGAGGGGTGTTGCTCGGCGAAGCGGCGGAACCAGGGTAGGTCCTCCGAGTAGGCATTTCCCCACGTTTTCTTCCTATCCCGTCGGATCTCCGCGGGGCTGAGCTCGGAAGACTGCGCGTAGCCGAACACATCGACGACCGTCCGTTCGCCCCGTGGGGTGTAGAGGAACACCGTCTTCGACCCAGCGTACTCGCCGTCCAGGTCTTCCTGGATTCTCACGGCGGGGCTGATGATCGTCATGCGACAGGTCAGCTTCTCCCACCGGCCCTCGTTCCGCTTCTCATAGCTGAGGAGTGTCGTCACGTCGGAGAGGGCCTTCTCCTGGAAATTCCGCACCACAGCCGAGTGGGCCCGGGGGTGGAACGTCTCGTCCTCCATGAAGTCCCAGACGACCTGAAGTGGCGCGTCGTAGACGGCCCCGCGGTCCTCGACATACGTCAGCCTCGGCGAACGAGCCTTGCGCGCCCGCGGACGGCGTTTGCTCGGAGCCCTCACTCCCCGCACTCTCCCGCAGCCATTTCGTCCCGCAGTATCTCCTCGCGGTTTTTTTTCGTTTCGGTTCAGCGACCCGCGCTAGCCTTGGGGAGGCGAGCGATGAATTTCGGGCTCTCCCGCTCCAGGATGAGGTCATCTAGCTTTGAGTCTCCAGAACTCGGATGACGCCAAGAAGGCAAGTGATCGAACGATGGGCGGAGTGCTTTGCCCACCAGGATTGGAAGGCGATGCTCGACCTGTTCACCGACGATGTCGAGCGGTGGGAAGTCGGAGCGAGCCAACGAACCCATGGCAAGGCCGAGTTCGAGAAGGAGGTCCTGCCCGGCCCCGACGTCGTCCGTTTGGGAATACGAGTCGACAGGACGGTCGAGGAGGGCAACGTGGTGGTTGCGGAGGGGCTCGCGCACATCTACAAGAAGGACGGCGAGAAGATCGCCGTTCAGTACTGCGACATTTTCGAATTTGAGGGAGAGAAGGTACGGCGGATCACCGCCTACGGGGCGGTCGTCTAGAAAGGGGCACGAAGAATCTGGTCGAAGCGTCCAAGCTGGGTTTTTGGACGACTCACCCTCTTCGCCCGTGGGTGCCTCCCTTCGGAATCGGAGTCCGGGCCGACTCGCCGTTGGACCCTCGCTTCATGTCGATCGATCGGGAGCTGACGATTCGTGCAGGGGTTCCCGCTACTGGGAAGGCGGTCCATCGTCGAGGCGGAGTCCCTCGGGGGAGGGAACTCCCCGCTTATCGGAACATGGACGGAGGCAGCGTGACTCCCGTGTAATCCCCGATCACGGCGGCGGAGTAGGGGGCGTTCAGCTGATCGAACCCGGAACCCACCACGTTGGTCATGCCGTACTGGAACACGATGTGCCGGCTTGCGTCGAGCACGAACACCCGGTCGTTGAACTGGTCCGTGATCAGCAGGTCGCCGCCGCGGAGCTCCACGACGCACGTGGGATTCGGCTGCGGGTTGCTGGAGCCACTGAGGTTCGTCGAGTAGTGGAAGACCACCTGACGGGTGCCGTTGATCTCGACGATCCGGTTGTTCCCCGAGTCGGCGATGAGCGTGTTGCCGCTCGACAATCGGCTCGCGAAGGCGACGATGTGGAGCCCATGCCCGTACTGCCAGACGATGTGACCCGTCTGGTTCACCTGGATCACCCGGTTGTTGTTCTCGTCGGCGATCAACAGGTCGCCGTTGGCGAGTCGCTCGGCGCTGTTGGGGGCATTGAGCGCCCCCGCGCCGCTCGTGGGCCCGTAGGAGCGAACGATCTTGTGGGAGAGGCTCACCTCGATGACCCGGTTGTTGGCCTGGTCGACGATCAGAATGTCGTGGTTGGGGAGTTGGATCGCGAAGACGGGCACGTTCAGCAGGCCGGTCGTGTTCCCTGCGACCCCGGCACTGCCGTACTGCCAAACGATGGTCCCGCCCGAGTTCACGACGATCACCCGGTTGTCGGAGCAGGTCGAGGTCCCAGTGCCCGCGATCAGGGTCAGGCCGCCGGCGAGGCGCTCGGCATCGTTCGGGGCGATCACCGCTCCGGGCCCGGGGTTGCACCGGCTCGAATTGCCGGAGCCGAAGCTCCAGACGATCTGCTTGGTGAGCGGATTCACCTCGATCACCCGGTTGTTGAACTGGTCGGTGATGAGTAGGTCGCCCGCCTGATTGAATCCCGGATGTCGGGCCGCGGGAGCGCCCAGGCCGATCGACGCGAGCGCCGCGATCAGGGAGGGGTTCGTTAGGTTCGGTGAAGAGGTGCTCCCGATGGAGACGAAGCTCAGGTTGCCCTTCTGGCCGTTCGCGCAGGTGAAGAATTTCGGGCCCTGCCACGTGCCGCCGGTGGCCGCCGCCAGGTCGCAGCTGGCGTTCAGGATGTGGGCGACGTTCGCGCGTACGATCGAGCCGTTCGGCCCGCCCCCGGTCCGGCTGGCCGGCCACTGCTTGGAGAGCGGGTCGGTCACGCCGTTGTAAAGGGAGATCGTGTCGACCGTGCAATTGCCGCCGAGCGAGGCGGCACACTGTCCCCCGTGTTGGGCCAGCCATGCGATCGACTGGGAGACCGTCGAGGTCTGAGAAACGGTCCACCCCTCGCATTTGGGGCTGCTGCCGACGCTGAAGTTGTAGGCAGGCTCGCACGTGGGGCTGAGGCAGATCTTGCCGCAGAAGGTACTGTAATCCGACGCGCTCACCGAGTAGTTCACCGCGTACCCCGGCGCGCGCGGGGCCGTTGAACCGATCAGGACGACCACGTGATGGGCCGAAGTCGCCCAGTTGAATCCGGCGGTGCCGAGCGCCCCGTAGAGCGCGGTGATCGAGGAGGAGTGCAGGATGTTGTCCGACAGGTCGGAGTCGCCGTATACATAGCCCGTGCCGAGTACCGCCGTCCGGAAGCTGTGGTTGACGGCCGCCTGGAGCCCTCCCGCGGCGGTAAAGTTCTGGACGTCCACGTGGAAGGCGCTTCCGTCCCCATCATCGTACGCGTCGACCGAGGCGAAGAAATCGGCCATGGCGAACGAGATGTTGGAACCGGGATGAGCCGCCGCGATGGCCTGGGCGATCTGTCCGGCTCGCGCTGCGAGCACCGGGACTCCATTCGCCTCCTCACAGACGAGCCCACCGGAGCTCGCGCATGTGTCGGTTCCAGGGTCAGCGGCACCGGCGTCGTAGACTCCGTTGTACGCCGTGGTCTCCACGACAAACGCCACCTGAACGGCCGGCCAGCTGGCGCGAGCTGGACCGACCGAAGACGGAGGAGAGGCGACGGACGAATCAACCAACCCTCCTGGCCCGAAGTGGGCCAGAGGCACGGCGGCGGCCCCCACAGTTTTCGCGCTCACCGGTGCGGTGATGCCGCCCCGGGGCGAGCCGCTCGTGACGCTCGTCGGAACGAACGCCAAGATCATGACGATCAGAATGGGGAGCCCTAGCCGTAGAACCCATCCGGCGTTCGAGTGGTGATGGAACGGGCGTGCCGGGACAGCTCCGGCTGGGATTGACGGTTCGGCGGTCACGGCGCCGGCGACCCGGCGACCGGTTCTTAAACCTGCGCGGTCTTTAGCGAATCGGCCTTTCAGCTCGAATGGTCGAGTTGGGAAGGCTCGGATTCCTGTTGGCATACCTTCAGGTTCGGGCTTGGACTTCCTCGGGCGAGGGGATCTGGCCAGATCGAGCGGATTCCGCCCGGCCCGTGACGGGTCGGACTCCGAGTCGCCGCGAACCCTCGACTAGGGGTGGCGGCCTTCCGAGCGCGACCAAGTTGATTCCCGCACGAAGAGAATCCATCGGGCCGCTCGCGCTTCGGCATCCGAAAGGTACGTCGGGTCCTTTGTCCGTAGGAAACCGTCGAACGCCGCCGACCGCGCTCGGGGTCGGGGGTCGGGACCTCAGCGAGGGGGAGGGACCCGTAGCGGTGGTTGAGGGGGCCCCGGGACGTACCCTTACTTATCCCCTCCTGCGGCCTTCTTATAGAAGAGGAGACACATTGACGCAGCTGACTGAACAAGACGCCCGCCAGATGATCGCCGTCGTGAACACCCGAAACGTGGAGAAGGTCCTCGAGCAGTACGCCGAGGACGCCACGTTCCAGGTCCCGAACCTGGACAAGCCCCTGACGGGAAAGGCCGCGATCCGCTCGTACCTGACGGAAAGCTTCGTGGCGTTCCCGGACTGGAACATGGAGGTCTCGAAGGTCTTCATCCAGGGGAACGACGTCGTGGTCATCGACTCGATCAGCGGCACCCATACCGGTCCGCTCACCGCCGTCGACGGAACGGCCGTTGCCCCGACGAACAAGAAGTTCGTCCAGGAGCAGATGACCCGCGTGGTCCTCAACCAGCACGGCAAGGTCCAATCGCTCCGTTCCTACGGAAACGCAGCGAACCTCCGCCCGCTGACCGGCCTCCCGAAGTAGGTCGACCCGCTGTCCGGGCTTCGCGCCCGACGGCTAACCCTAACCCGTTCCCCGGCCGGAAAGGCCGGGCCCACCCCAACGATCCGGAAACCTTCGCCCCGAGGTCGGTTCCCAGACGGTAGCAGAGCCCCGATTCATCGAGGGGCGGTCCAACTTCCAGCGGTGATCGCCCACGGTCGGGATACGATTCACTTCGACGAACCACCCTTGGCGCGCCCCGGACGGTCCCTCGGAAACCCCCACGCGAGAACCCGCTGGGTGGGACGTTCCGTGGTCTCCCATCGCGAGATCTCCCTGCGAGGGCGATGCTGCCGCATCGATGTCGCCCGCTCCTCCCTACTTCTCGCTCGGGGTCACTGGGAGTCGACCTCGGGGAAGGGTGATAAGGTCGGCCCCGGCTACGACCGCGTTGGCCGAAGCTCGGAGACTCAGGCATCCCGGGGAGTCGCGGGCCAGCGTGGACTGACGTGCGGCTGCCGCGAGCGCTCCTGTGCACCCTCGGTCCGGCCTCGCTGAACGAGCGAGTGCTCTCCCAGCTGGAAGAGCTGGGTACCAGCCGGTTCCGGATCAACATGTCGCATACGGAGGTCGGCGACCTGGAACGGATCATCCGGTACATCCAACGGTACTCCAAGGTCCCGATCTCGATCGACACGGAAGGGGCTCGGCTTCGGACCGGCGTCATGAGCGAAGGGGTGGCGGTCGTGGAGGGGGCTCACGTTCGCCTGGTCCCGGAGGCGTTCTGGGGGGATTCGTTCACGATTCCGATCGTCCCCGGTCACGCGATCGCCCAGATCGTGCCCGGGTCCCGGGTGAGCATCGACTTCAACTCCGTCATCCTCCGCATCGATCGGGTGGTCGATGGGACGGCCGAAGCGACCGTCCTCACCGGTGGCGAGATCGGCTCCCGGAAGGCCGTGACCGCGTTCCCGTCGCCCAAGCTTCCGACGTTCTCTGAGAAGGACCTTCTCGCCACTCGGATCGCGCTGAACAACCACGTGGAGGAGTTCGCCCTATCCTTCTGCGAACACCCGGAGGCGGTGGACCAACTTCGTAAGGTGACCGGCCCGGGCCCCACGATCGTTTCCAAGATCGAGAGCCAGGACGGGGTCCGGAATCTGGATGGTATCCTGAAGTCGACCGACAAGATCCTGATCGACCGAGGAGACCTTTCCCGGGAGGTCCGGATCGAGGGGATCCCATTGTTGCAAAAGGCGATCATCCACCGAGCGAACGCGGCGAAGATCCCGGTGTACGTCGCGACCAACCTCCTGGAGTCGATGGTGACCCGGCGGGTGCCGACGCGCGCCGAGGTGAACGACGTCATCAATACGCTGATGGACGGCGCGGACGGTCTCGTGCTGGCGGCCGAGACCGCGATCGGCAAGCATCCAGTCGAAGCGGCCCAGATGATCGCGACGCTGATGAGGGAATACGAGCGGTCGCTCGGGGGAGATCACCTGGAAGACCTGCTCGGAGACCCCCCCCTTTCGTCTCGTCGAGCCGACGGTTCGGGTCCCGCCTGATCGATCCGGTGGCGTCGCTCCCCGACCGCGCTCCGAATCGCGCAGGGCCGGCGGGCCTCCGGAGGGCGCTGGAGAGGGACGATACGCATCGAGGGGTCAGAACGTGATGACTAGCCTTCCGCGAGCCGCCCCTGAGTCGAAGAATCGGTGAGCCTCGGGCAGCCCCTCGAGAGGGAACCGTCGATCGATGACCGTTCGGATCGCACCGGCCTCGATCAACTCCCGCAGCTAATTCAGGTCGTCGATCGAGCGGCTCGAAGGCCCGATCATCACTCGCCTTCCATGGCTCCTCGATCGCCTCAGTCCCCCGAGCCTCGCCCGGAGATCCGGGTTTCCCACGAGGTAGCATCCGCCCGGGCGCAGCGAGTCGAGGCACCCGGCCCATCGGCTCTTTCCCACGGCGTCGAAGATGACGTCATAGCGCTCGCTCCCCTTGGTGAAATCCTCGTTGAGGAAGTCGATCAGGTGGTCCGCTCCGAGGGCCCGCACCAGTTCCAGTTTAGGCCCACTATCCACCCCGCTCACCTCCGCTCCCGCGTGTTTGGCGAGCTGAACCGCGAACGAGCCGATCCCCCCGGCGGCCCCGACGATCAGCACCCGGCGGCCAGCGAGTCCGGGAGCCCTTCGAAGGAGACCGAACGCCTCGAGCCCACCGGTCGGGACCGTCGCCGCCTCGTCGTAGCTCATGTTGATCGGCATGCGGGTCACGACGGTCCCCATGGCGCCGGGCGAGAGGCAGACGTACTCGGCGTAGGCTCCAAAACCGAATCCCGTGGTCCCGAACACCCGGTCCCCGACCCGGAGCTCGGTGACCGAGCGGCCCACGGCTTCCACGTCACCCGCCAGCTCCTGACCGAGGATCTGTCGCCGGGGACGGATCGGACCCATCAGGAGCCTCACTAGAACGCGGAACCCGAGAGGTCCTCGAAGGCTCCGGAGCTCGCAGTCTCCGGCGGTGACCGTGGCAGCGCGGACCTTCACGAGCACCTGTCGGTCATTGGGGACCGGCCGGGGAACCTCCGTCAGCACCAGCCCTTCCGCCGGGCCATACCGAGTCCATACGACGGCCCTCATCGAAGCGCCGGGGGTCAGCACGCCTTCGGGACCTCGCGGCCGTCGAAGACCTCCTCCCCGCTCCAGCCCCCGCTCCTTCCGTCCCCCCGGAGCCGCGGGAACTCTCCTAGGGCCTCATGAGCGGCGCGGACCACCGGGCGGTCGCACCGTGGCAAGGCCTATGCCCGCGACGCGTTACCGGGGGCGAATGCCGCCCAGCAAGCCTCCCGCGACCTTCATCTCGGATCTCCGACCGTCCCGCTTGGCCACGCTGGAGGCGACCGTCGCGCAGCTGGAAGAGATCCGGGAGGTGGAGACGCGCGACGGCACGACGAAGAAAGTTCGGAATGCCCGGCTCAAGGACGGTACCGGGGAGATCGCCTTCGTGCTCTGGGGCTCGGAAGTCGAGATGGTCCAGGAGGGCGACCGGGTTCGGATCGTCGAGGGCTGGGTCAAGGACTATCAAGGACGGCCGCAGATCTCGTTGGGACGTAGCGGGAAGCTCGAGAAGCTCGGCGCTGCCCCCGACGCTGAGAGGACCTGAGAGCGCCAGGATGCGACCGACATTCCGAGCCACCGCTCGAGCGACCCCCCACACGGTCCGCGCCGCCGTTCGATCGCTGGCCGATCCCCACGCGCCGGTTGGAAATCCGGGAAATCGGTTCGCCCATCTCACCCGTGACCGCTCTCAGAGAAACCGGCTCGCTCCGTGAGTGCGGCTTTATCTGGGCCGCCCGGGTCCCCGGGACCGATGGATATCGGCGGCTCGGATAGCTCGCCCATCCTTCCAGGAAGGCACTCGATGGTCCCACACGGTTCCGGAGCCGACGCCCACGTCGAACAGTATCGAACCGAAACCCGCCGGCCAGCGGGTCGACTCGCCCGAGGATCGGCCCTCATCGGTTCCGTGGTCGCCCTCCTCCTGGTGCTGATGCCCCTCGGTCAGGCCGCCACGGTGCACGCGAACACGACCTTCTCCGCGCCGTACAACGGCAAGGGAATCACGTCGACGCTGCTCCAGACCCTCGGGTGTGGGGTCAAGGGCACCATCCCCACCCACCCCAAGTTCACGACCTCTACCGGAGCTGCCGTCCTGGTCGTAAAGACCAAGGCGAAGTCGTGCCCGGCTGCGCTGGGGTACAACTGGGTCATCGCCGGCGGAGGGGTCGGTTACTTCTCGAAGCCGTTCCACGGCCTGAGCGGCGCTCATGCCGTCGTCGCGACCTGGTCGGTCAGTTGGACCTCCGTCATCACGGCCG
The DNA here is from genome assembly GCA_013290045.1 of Methanobacteriota archaeon. Lineage (GTDB taxonomy): Archaea > Thermoplasmatota > Thermoplasmata > Lutacidiplasmatales > UBA184 > Lutacidiplasma. The sequence goes on from JABCYU010000011.1 coordinate 11,992, forward strand.
GTCTCGGCCCACGGTCCACCGGCGCGGCCCACGCCACCTCGTTCCTGGTCGCGACGCTCTACCTGCTCGATGAGACCAACTTGACCTACCTGCTCCCGTCGAACAGTTGGGGCTGGTTCAGCTCCACCACGAACGGAACGGTCAGCGTCAGCTCGTCGGCCACGGTGTCGATGTTCCTCAATCAGACGCTCGTCGCCAGCCACTCGTACATGATCACGGCCTCGATCGACGCCACCTCCTACTGCCAGGCGTCATCCCAGGGGCCGAGCGTGGCCACCGGATCCCTCAGCCTGAGCGGATCCGGGAACAGCACCAAGCTCACGTCGCTCACCCTGAGCTGAACTCCCCCGGGCGTCCCGCCCGCCGGGGGGTCGACGCGGGTTCGGTCGCCGCGCCCGCGGCCGCGCCGACGGCCGGTTTATCTGCGGGACGGACGTGAGGCGTCACGACCATGGCCGACACAACGGTGGCGCCCGCGACCCTCGCAATGCTCGGCTCGGTGCCCCTGTTCCAGAGCCTGAACAAGCACCAGGTCCGCCGGCTGGCGGAGACCGCTCAGGAACGGCGGTTCAAGGCCGGCGATATCATCGTTCGCCAGGGGGACAAGGGGGTCGGCTTCTACTTGATCCTGGAGGGAGAGGCGAAGGTCGAACGAGCCGGCCATCCGGTGGCCTCGCTGGGTGCCGGCCAATTCTTCGGGGAGATGGCGCTCCTGGACGATCAGCCGAGGACGGCCGACGTTCGGGCGAGCGCCGCGGTTCGATGCTTGGTCCTCTCGTCGTGGGAGTTCTGGGCCGCGGTCGGGGACGAGCCGGAAGTGCTTCGGACCCTTCTGAAGGAGACGGTCCGACGGATCCGCAGTGCTCCGGCGGCCCTGAGCGAATAGCCCGTCCGCGCCGGTCGAGCCGTTACCCGGCGAGAGGTGCCGGCGGCCACGGCGGGGCCGCAACGCTCTCAGCCCCTGCAGAGCTCCCGGCAGCGGTGGCCGAGAGCCCCGAACCGCCCGTCGGTCTCCTCCGGGACCGGACGGACGCCGGCCATAGGTTGGGCGAGAGACTCGAGGGCTACCGGACCTTGAGACCCGTAGTCCTCGGGATCCCTCGGGGAGGAATCGTCGTAGCCTCGGAGATCGCTCGGGAGCTATCGGCCCCCCTCGACGTGCTCGTCGTCCGGAAGATCGGCGACCCGTTCAACCCCGAATACGGGCTGGGGGCCGTCGCCGAAGGCGGTGTGAGGCTTCTCGACGAGCGCCGAATCCTCGAAAGCGGACGCACCGTCCCCTCGCTGGAGCCCGTGATCGCCCTTGAACTCAGAGAACTGGAGCGTCGGCTATCGACCTACCGGGCCCACCGGCCGAGGGTCGAGCTTCGGGGCCGCACCGTGATCCTGGTCGACGACGGAGTGGCGACGGGGGGCACCGTCCGTGCGGGGCTCAAGGCGGTGCGCGCGGCGGGGGCCCTGAAGGTGGTGCTCGCCTTCGGGGTCTGTGCGCACGACACCTTCGAGAGCCTTCGGCGGGAGGCCGACGACATCATCGCGATCCAGGTTCCGCGACGCCTCACCGCGGTCGGGGAGTGGTTCGAGGATTTCCGGGAGGTGAGCGACGAGGAGGTCGGCCGGTGCCTCCGTACCAACCCGGGCTTGGATCGGCCGGATGGAACCCCCGCGCCCGCCGGATAGACCGGCTCCGGGCGGGGATTCCCGAAGTCGACGTCGAGGCGCCGGTGGAACGGTCTTCGTCGCGTGCTCGATTCCCGGCACACGCCCCCGGGGAACGCCTTTCAGGGGGGACTGCCTCGGGCCGACGATGCCCTCCTCCTCGGCGCGCGATGGGATCCGAACGCGCCGATCCATGGCGGACCGTCCGCCGAAGGCCGGGGTGGGGGAATCCCACTCCCCGGACCCGAGGATCCTGGGACCCCGATTCGCCGTCCACGGGGTCTTCGAGGCCGGAGGGGGCGGAGTGCTCGTCACGGGAGTGGTGGAATCGGGGACCGTGAAACGGGGGATGCGATTCCGCCTGTGGCGGAGGGAGACCGGCGAGCTGGGCCGCCCGGCGATCACCGCCGTGACGATCCGAAGATCGCTCCGGCACCGCCTATCCGCGAAGACCCATGCGAACCCCACGGAGGAGATCGGCGAGGCTCATGCCGGACCGGAGCTCCTGGGCGTTGCGGTCATCGGCCTGGAACCGGACGACGGCGGCCCCGGCGATTACCTGATCGGCGACCTGGAGAGTTGAGCGGTCGAAAAACGGTCGGGGGACACCGGGGGTCGACCCTAGGGCCGGAGTTGCTTCACGCCGAGCGCCAGACTCTCCACGGCCTTGAGGGCCCGTCGCTCCCGCGTCTCGGCGCCTTTGGCCGCGGCGACGTACTCCGCCCACGCCCGCCGGTGGGACGGGGCGAGGCGCTCGAACATGGCACGGGCCGAACGGCTCCCGCGCAGGGCGCTTGACAGCTCGGGCGGCACCACCACGCGTCGCGGCCCGGGGGCGACGCCGAACTTCGCTTCGACCCGGTCTCCGGGTCCGACGCCCGCGGCCGCCTGGATCGGCTTCGTCACGAGGATCGAATGCGTCCCCCCTCCGTCGGGCACGGCCACGGATTCGAACGCGTGGCCGTTCAGGGTGCCTCGGATCCGCACCTTACCTCGGCTCCCGAGGAGCGCGCTCGATCGGGCGTTCAGCTCGAGCCGGGTCCACGTCCCCGGGCCGGCCGAGACCAGACGCCCCCTCGCCACAATGGACGGTTCCGACCGGCTCAACGCGACCCCCGGCCCCGTTAGCCGACCGGAGATTTCCCGCTTGCCGTCTGACCCACCCTCCGGGTCCGATTCGTCCCCCGCCATCCCCGCCTCTCGGGACTGGTCGATCCTCAGCGAACCGCCAACCAGTAGGAGTTGACGTCATTCTGTCGCGAGCGCTCGACGATCTGGAAACCCTGAGCCTCCAGCATGCGAGCGCAGCGCTCCGCGATCGCCCCGTGCGCGACCTCGAGGATGACGCGACGGGTCTGCGAGAGGGTTCGCGTCGCACCCTCCAGGATGTCGGCTTCGGACCCCTCCGCATCGATGAGGAGCCAGTCGATCGCCTCCCAACCACGCTCGTTGCCCAGTGCGTCCAGGGTGACCACCTGGACCTGCCGAGGTGGCTCGGACGCGACGCGGTACTGCGAGGACCACTCGGGTCGTAACGAGCTCACCCCGGACGATCCGGTCGAGGCGTAGAGGGGCGCGGTCCCCGCCTCCCTTCCCGCGGCGACCTCGAGCGGCTCCACCGAGGCCGAGTTCAGCTGGATCTGTCGCTGGAGCGACGCGTACGTCTCCGGGTTCGGTTCCAGCGCCAGGACCCGGGCTCCGCTCCGGGAGGCGATCAACGAATACAGGCCGAGATGGGCGCCGACATCGATCACGAACTCGCCCGCCTCGGGATGGAACCAACGAACGAGAGCGGATTTGTGGCCGACCATCGCGTAGAACAGGTCGTCGGAATGGGGCTGCACCTCGATCCGCAATCCAAGCGGCCGAACCTCGATCCGGCGGGTCAGGAACTGGCCGAACGATCCGGTGACCGCCCGCTCGCGTCCCCAGACGAACGTCGCTCGAGCCACCGCGGACCAGAGGGCGACCGCATCCCTCGTGGTCGCCGGTCGCACCGCCAGGAGCTGACGGGTCCACCAGAGAGCGGCCGCCGGTAGCGAACCGGATTCGCCCAGAGGCCCTTCGACGCGGGAACTCTTCACTGTGGGCGGCCGGTCCGGGGCTCGGTTCCGACGGGCGGCCGTTGGCGACACGCCCTAAGTGCACCGTCCGAACGGGAGCTATCGGAACCCCTCGATAACGGTGGCGGCCGCCGCCATGCGGCCCAGTAGCCGTTCTCAGCTCTTCTTCAGGGCCTGCACGAGCTTGCCGACGGTCGCCTGGGCGTCGCCGTACAGCATCCGCGCGTTGTCCTTGTAGAACAGGTCGTTCTCGACCCCGGCGAATCCCTTGCCCTGCCCCCGCTTGAGCACGATCACGTTCTTCGCGCCGTCGACATCGAGGATCGGCATCCCCTGGAGCGGGCTACCCGCCCGCCGGGCGGCGGGGTTCACCACGTCGTTCGCGCCGATCACGAGGACCACGTCGGCGCTGGGGAACTCGGGGTTCACCTCGTCCCGATCGAGGAGACGGTCGTAGGGGACACCGGACTCCGCCAGGAGCACGTTCATGTGGCCGGGCATCCGGCCGGCGACGGGGTGGATGGCGAACTTGACCTGGACCCCCTTGGACTCGAGCACGTCCATGAGCTCCTTGACCTTGTGCTGCGCCTGGGCGACCGCCATCCCGTAGCCGGGGGCGATGATCACCTTCTGAGCGTACGCCATCATGACGGCGACGTCCTCCGCCTCGATCGGTTTCATCGAGCCCACCATGGGGCCCCCGACCTCCTCCGTCGCCCCGAATGCCCCGAACAGCACGTTCCCGATCGAACGGTTCATCGCCCGCGCCATCAGGATCGTGAGGAGCGATCCGGCCGCTCCCACGAGCGTGCCGGCCACGACCATGGCGTAGTTCGTGAGGGCGAACCCGTCCATGGCGACGGCGATCCCGGTGAGGGCGTTGAACAGTGAGATCACGACCGGCATGTCCGCGCCGCCGATCGGCATCGCCATCAGGAAGCCGAAGGCCAGCGCGAGCCCGAAGAACAGGGTGAGCGCGAACGGGACCGGGTGTGCGACGAGCAGGATCCCGAAGACGACGGCGAGCCCGAGCACGGCCAGGTTCACGGGCTGCTGCCCCGGGAACGTGATCGGCTTGGCGCGGAGCCAGCCCTGCAGTTTCAGGAAGGCGATGAGGCTTCCCGCGAACGAGACGGCCCCGATCACCCCGGCGACCACCGACAGGGAAGCGCTTCCTATGGCGAGCCCCGGGTTGAGGAGCTCGACCGCGGCGACGGCGCCGGCCGCCCCTCCGCCCATCCCGTTGTAGATGGCGACCATCTGGGGCATGTCGGTCATCGCTACCTTGCGGGCCGCGTACCAGCCGATCCCGCCGCCGATGGCGAGGGCGATCCCCATGAGGGCGAAGTTGCCGAGCCCCGGCGTCAGGAAGGTGATGAGCGTCGCCACCAGCATGGCGGCGCCGGCGTAGATGATCCCGTTCCGCGCCGTTTCCGGGCGGCTCATCCACCGGAGCGCGAGGACGAAGAACAGGACGGTCAGGATGTAGACCGGGTCGACGATGTCGAGGGCGTCGACCATCTAGCCCTCCTTCCCCTTCGAGCGCTTGAACATCTCGAGGATCCGCTCGGTGACGGCGTAGCCGCCGGTGACGTTCATCGCGCCCATCAGGACGGCGACGAACCCGAGCGCCTGCTGGAGCGTCGTCGTCGCGGTGCCAAGGGCGATCATCGCCCCGACGAGGATGATCCCGTGGATGAAGTTCGAGCCGCTCATCAGCGGGGTGTGGAGGAGCACCGGGACCCGCCCGATGACCTCGAAGCCGGTGAACGCCGCGAGGACCCCGATGTAGATCGCGGCCCACACTTCGGCGCTGATCATTTCGCCGCTCCGAGCGCCTCCCGGGTGGGGGCGTGGCGGACCTCGCCGGCGGTCACGAGGAGGCTGGCCGCGAGGATCTCGTCGTCGAACTTCGTGACGAGTTTCCCGTCCGCGTCGATCAGGAGCCCGAGGAACGCCTGGAGGTTCTTCGAGTACATCGCGCTCGCGTGGAACGGGATCTCGCTCGGAAGGTTCGTGGGGCCGAGGATCGTCACGCCATGCTCGAGGACGGCGCTCCCGGGCTTGGTCAGCTCACAGTTGCCGCCGGACTCGGCGGCCATGTCGACGATGACCGCGCCCGGTTTCATTTTCTCGACCATTTCGCGGCTCACGAGGCGGGGGGCCTTGCGGCCGGGAACGTTGGCCGTAGTAATCACGATGTCCGCCTGGGCGACCGCCTCGGCGACCATCGTGCGTTCCTGGGCCTTCTCCTCGTCCGTGAGCTCCCGGGCGTAACCCCCGGTTCCCTCGGCGTTGATCTGGAGTTCGAGGAACTTGGCTCCCAAGCTGCGGACCTGCTCTCCGGCGGCCCGGCGGACATCGTACGCCTCGACGACCCCGCCCAACCTCCGGGCCGTGGCGATCGCCATCAGCCCGGCGACTCCGGCGCCGAGGATCAGGACCTTCGCCGGGCGGATCGTCCCGGCGGCGGTCGTCAGCATCGGGAGCAGGCGCGGGCAATGTACCGAGGCCTCGAGCACGGCGCGGTAGCCGGCGACCGTGGCCTGCGAAGAGAGGGCGTCCATCCCCTGGGCCCGGGTGATCCTCGGCAGGAGTTCCAACGCGAACGCCGAGGCCTGAGCGTCGCGGAGCTTGGCGATCGTGGCCAGGTTCCGGCTCGGATTCATGAAGGAGACCACGATCGTCGCCGGCCGAAGCCAGGCGACCTCCGCCGTGGGCGGGGCCTGCACCCCGAGGAGGATGTCGGACTCGGCGAACAGGGCGCGCCGGTCGGTCGTGAGCGAGGCGCCAGCGGCCTCGTACGCCTCGTCCGGATAGTAGGATCCCGCTCCGGCGCCGGCTTCGATCCGCACCTCGACGCCCCCCTTCACGAGCTTCTGGACGACCTCGGGGACGAGGGCGACGCGGCGCTCGCCGTCGACGACCTCCTTCGGGACCCCGACGCGGACCGGCATCGACAACCGCCTCGGTCAAACGGGGGAGATTATACCCTTACCGGCGAACGGCGTCCCTCCCGGAGCGGCACGCCGCGGGAACGGGCGGGGTTTGGCCCGGATCCGTTCGGAACCCCGCCGCATAGCTAGATAGCGATGGCCCGTTCTCCCCGCGCGAATGCTTCGCTCGACGTTCCTCCATCTGCCCGGCGTCGGGGCCGTCACCGAAGTGCGCCTGTGGAGACGCGGCCTGGTCGATTGGAAACTGCTGGCCGATGAGGAGGCCGTGGCCGGGCTCGGCCCCGAACACCTCGAGACGCTGCGCCGGGAGATCCGGCTGGGCGAGCAGGCGCTGCGGGAGCTGAAGGCGGAGTGGTTCGCGCGCCGCCTGCCGCCGTCGGAACACTGGCGACTCCACCCCGAATTCCGCAGCCGTACCGCGTTCCTCGACATCGAGACGACGGGGCTGTCCCCGTACAACGGGATCGTCACGGTCGTCGGGGTTCACGGCGGGGGTGGGTTCCGCAGCTTCGTGGCCGACGAGGACTTGGAGGAGATGCCCGCGTATCTGCGCCGCTTCGAGGTGCTGGTGACGTTCAACGGGTCGCTATTCGACGTTCCGTTCCTGGAGGCGACCTTCCCCAGTTGGGTCCCGCCGCCGGCCCATATCGATCTGAGGTTTCTTCTCCGACGGCTCGGCTACAGCGGCGGCCTCAAGCGGATCGAGCAGCAGCTCGGGCTGGGCGACCGCACCGGCGTCGAGGGGGTCCACGGGCTCGATGCCGTGCGGCTCTGGGAGGAGTACCGTCGCGGCCGTCGGGCATCGCTCGACCGCCTCGTGAAGTACAACCGCGCCGACACGGTCAATCTCGAACCCCTGCTGGACTTCGCGGTCCGCGAGATGAGCCACCGCCTCCTGGGGCCGATGCCCCTCGAGCTGTTCGCGGGGCCGTCCTAGCGGGCGGGAGCCCGCTCTACCGGCGGCTCGGCCGCATCGAGCTGATCGGTCTCCCAGACCCGATCGGGCGGGGGAACCGGGAGCCCTCCGTCCGAGGTCCGCGCGGCGTCTACCCGCGCCCGGGCGACCTCGCAGTACTCCGCCGAGGCGTCGACGAGCAGGTAGTGCCGCCCCAACTGGCGGGCGACGGCCGCGACCGTTCCGGTCCCGCCGAACATGTCGAGGACGAGGTTCTCCCGATAGGAGTAGAACTTCACCAGCCGGCGGATCAGCTCCTCGGGAAACGGCGCCGGGTGGCCGTGACGGCGGCGCTCGGGCGGGATCATCCAGTGGCCGTCCGAGAAGTCCTGGAACTCCTTCGCCGTGATGTCGATCTTCGAGCGGTCGCCCTCGAGCCGCCAGGTTCCCTTCGAGAAGACGAGGACGTACTCCCAGGACGGGACGATGTGCGGGTTCGCCGGACTCCGCCAACTTCCCCAGGCGGTCCGGCGCCCCATCGTCTGCTTGTACCAGATGATCTCGGTCCGCATCACGAACCCCGCGTGCCTCAGGTCCTGGGAGAGGTCGTGATGGATCGGCTGGAAGTTCTTGATCGACGTGGGCGCGACGTTGAGGGCGAACCTCCCCCCCTCGACCAGCACTCGGTGGAGCTCCCGCCAGACCGTGCCGAGCCACTCGAGGTAGCCCGACTGGCTGCGGTCATCGGAGTACCCTTGGTAGGCGATCCCCACATTGTAGGGGGGCGAGGTGATCGCCAGGTGGACGCTCCCGCTCGGCAGGCGGCGGAGCGTCTCTAAGGCGTCCCCATGGACGATCCGGTCCCGGACCGGCTCGATCGACCGGTCGACCGGGCGTCCCTCCGGCCGGGACGGGGGACTCCGCTTTCGGTTCACCGGGCGCGGTTCAGGTTCGTCCCACCCTTGAGCCTTCCGGCGAGGCCGCCGGCTCCGGGGGAGCCGCGGTCGCCGGTTCCCAGGGTCCGGCGGGCCGACGCTCCCCACGCCGATGTCGGTGGTCGACGAGCTCGCGCAGGACCTCCGGCCCCCCTCGGTCCCAACCGAACCCCCGAGTGAGCTGCTCCACGTACGCGGGGTCGTCGAGCCCCAGGTACTCTCGAAGCCCCCCGGCGATTCGGACCTCGTGGGCGATCACCCTCCATCGGGCCTTCTCCTCATCGGGAAGCCGGGCCCACTCGCTCGCCTTCCGTCTCTCGTAGTCGCGGAGGAACCGGCCCCACCGCACGCTCCGTCCTTCGACCGTCTCTCGGACCCCGATCAGTTCGGAGCCGAGTACGATCGCGGGTACGGAGAGAACACCCCCGCCGGCGCGTGGCGAGTCGGCCTCGGACGACCCCCGGGGCCGCGCCATCGAACGGGGCCGCAGCGCGTTCCAGACGTACGACCGGTCGAACGGTCGTTCCACCCACTCCGTGGTCAGGATCGCCCCGTACCGCTCCCGCCGCGCCTCGAAGTACCGGTCGTAGATCGCGTCATGGTCGAGATACACCCCCTCCGGGGCGGGTGCGACGTTCCCGGCGACTTCGGGGAAGAGGAAGCTGGGTCCGCGATATCGGATGGCGGCATTGCGGAAGATCCGCAGATGCTGCGAAGTGGCCCCGAGGGATCGCTCGCGACGGGGGAGGACGTAGGCATCGGCCCGGTCCAAGGTGGGGATCCCCTCGACCAATCCCTGGCTGGGCCGTTCGTCGGCGTCGAGGTAGATAGTGCGTTCCGAGCGGACCTGCGCGACCCCGAACGGGCGCAGCAGATCGACGTTTCCGAGGGGGAGAACCCGAACGACGCGTCCGCCCCGATCTTCCACTTCGGTCGCGAGCCGACGAGCGGGTTCCGGGTCCGAGCTGTCGATGACGACCACCTCGTCCACCGCGGCCCGAAGGCGCTCGATGTTCCCGATCACCCGGTCGCCGTCGTTCCGGCTGAACGTGAGGAACGCCCAGCGGTCCCCCATCCGACGCCTCCCCTATGGGCGAGGATCCGCCCCGAGCACCGGGAGCGGTCCGATCGGGGCGATCCGCTCCTTGACCGCCTGCCAGAATCTGGGGACCTCGCCCTTGGGCAGTCGACGGTTGTAGATCGGAGCCCGAAGCTCGGCCTCCAGGACCTCCGGATCCTCCGCGTCCCAGACCAGCCGGACCACCCCGAACTCCGTCTCTTCCTCGAAGGCGTAGATCATCTTCCGTGGATCGGTCGTGACGATGTTGCGCTCGAGGATGTCGAGGGGAGGCTCGGGCGGTGGCGGGGGACCGAGAAGGGCCATCGGCATTTCGGGCGGTGGGAGCCGCAGGCGGATCCACGCCACGACCGGCCAATGGGTCCGGGGGACCCCGAGCGACGGCATCGGGGTCCCGACCCTCGGAAGTCCAAAACGTCCTCGCCATCCGGGAACCGAGGGAGGCGTACGATCGAAGGAACAGATCCGCCGCCAGCGACCCCCGGCCTCGTCGGTGGGTCCCCTGTCCCGTGGCCCGGAACCGGGGAAACCCCCCTCTCTCGGTCGGGAGGGGGGGAGGCCGGCTCGGATCCTACGCCGGCGCGAAGAGGACCACGAGTTCGCTCGCGTTCCATCCCGCGGGTGGGACGAGGGACTCCGGGATCGTGTCGAGCGCCTCGGTCACCCGGGCGACGGCGGCCTTGAGCCGAGAGCGCGCGACTCCTTCGGTCCATCCCTGGGGTCGCTCGCCGCGGCGCGGCGTCGGCAGAAGGTGCTTTCCTATCGCCACCGCGCATTCGAGCGGCCACAGATGCGCATCCCCGCGATGTCGGCGCACCGAGACCACGCGCAGGCCGGCGCTCGACGCCAGCGCCCCGATCGATCGCTCGCTATAGTAGAACAGATGCACCGGCGGGCAGAACCAGGTCCAGCGAGGGCCAGAGCTGAGCGCCACCGGCGACCCCGAATCGGGGACCCGAGCGACGACGAGACCGTCCGGAGTGACGTGATGCGCCACCTCCGACAGCGCCGCCTTGGGATCCGGCACGTGCTCGAGCCAGTGGCTCGCAGTGACGAGGTCGTAACGCCCGAGCGGGCCAAGGGCCGTCCTTCCGTCCCCCTCGTGCACGACGACGCCGAGACGCTTCGCCGCCCGTCGGGCGGTCTGCGGGTCGAGCTCGATCCCCTCGACCGCCCACTCCCGCCGCAACGCTGCCTCCATGAAGTAGCCGTATCCGCATCCGACCTCGAGCACGCGGCGGTGCGGGGGGGCCGGATGCTGGGCCACCTCGTCGAGGATCCCGTCCCACATTCTCGCCCGTCGGCGGTCGGTCGAGGCGAGCGTGAGGTACTGTCGCGAGGCGTAGATCCCCCAATCGTAGAGGGCCTTCAGATCCCCCTCGTTGGGAAGCGGCCAAACGAACTCGACGGTGCACTTTGGACATCGGAACGTCGGCCAACTGGCGCCCCGGAACTGCACCGATGGCTCCGCAGGGCCGCCGGCGCAGATCGGGCACGTGATCGGATCACTCATCGCCCGCCCCGAACTCCCCCTCGGTCACGTCCCACGCCGGCCTCTGGCCCGCGCCGATCGGCGGCAGATGATTCGGCGAGCCCGTCGGGGTCCTCGGGATCGCCCCTCCCGCCCCGGCGCCGTAGCCGATCCACGACGACCCGGGACTCCCCCCATTCGCTCTCCAACGGCGTTCGAGACGGTTCGGGCGAAGAGCCTTTCGGCCGGGCGATCCCGCTCCGGCGCCGGCGGCGCGTCCGCTCGGGATCGGTCACTTTTTTGTAAAAAAAAAGAAACCACACGCGTTCTGTTTAACTGTCAAGTGCAGCCAGTATGCGTAGCTGCGGACGTTAGTGGCCGCGGGCTGAGTAGATCGCCCGAAGGCTTTCTACGTACACCCCGGCTCTATCGAACTCGTCTTTTACGAATGTCCTTAAAGGTCTCTCGTTTTCGAGGGGGTTTCGGGCTTAGATGCTTTCAGCCCTTATCCCGGAGCGCGTGGCTGCTCAGCGATGCCCTGCCGGACAACTGATGGACTAGAGGCGCCGATACCCCGTTCCTCTCGTACTGTGGGTACCTTCTCGTCAGAGACCCTTGCACTTCCGCCAAAAAGTAACACACCTGTCTCGCGACGGTGTAAACCCAGCTCACGATCCCTTTTAATGGGCGAACAACCCCACCCTTGGTAGCTGCTGCACCACCAGGATAGGCAGAACCGACATCGAAGTAGCAAGCCTCCAGGTCGATAGGGACTCTTGCTGGAGACAACTCAGTTATCCCCGGGGTAACTTTTCTCTTATCAATGGCCCCTACAGGGGAGGCACATTGGTTCGCTAGGCCCTGCTTTCGCATCGGGAATCCTCGTTAAGCAGATTCCCGTCAAGCCGACTTTTGCCCTTGCACTCTACGGTGGATTTCTGACCCACCTGAGTCGACCTTTGGGGGCCCTTGTTACATTTTGGAGGGCGTGGCGCCCCACCCAAACTGCCTACCTACGGGTGTCCCCCTCGCGGGGTGAGCGATACAAACCCGAAAGGGTGGTGTTTCATTGATCTCTCGGAACGGACCTAGCGGCCCGCCCTGATAACGAGTCCCACCTACGCTACACAATCGAATTCGTACCACAACCGCAGGCTGCAGTAAAGCTCCACGGGGTCTTCACTTTCAGACGGAAGACATTGGACTGCTCGCCAATGAGTCAGTTTCGCCGGCTTCCGAGCGGGGACAGTAGAGCTCTCGTTGGTCCTTCATGCAAGTCGCCAATTAAGCGACAAGGTATTACGCTACCTTAAGAGGGTCATAGTTACCCCCGCCGTTTATCGGTCCTTCGTCCCGTTGAACCGGGCTTTCAGATACCGACACTGGGCAGGATTCAGCGGCCATACACAACTTTTCAGTCTTGCGGCCACCTATGTTTTTATTAAACAGTCGGAGCTCCCTGGTCACTGCGACCAGACATCTACATGTCTGGCACCCCTTCTCCCGAAGTTACGGGGCTAATTTGCCGAATTCCCTCGCTCGAATTCTCGCCGACACGCCTTGGGCTTCTCACCCAGGGGCACCTGTGTCAGATCTCGGTACGAGTTGAAGTTGCCGTCCTCGACTTTTCACGGGCTAGCCGCATTGGGAGAAGTCTCCTTGCGGAGACCCGATCCTCCCTGCCCCGGGTTCTCATCATGACGATACTTCCCCGGGCGACGGGATAGAGATGGGCCGGCATATGCCCACTCCCCCTAGCGGTTAGCTTCCTCGAGGACGCTTTGACCTCCAAGTCACAGAATATTAACTGTGTTTCCATTCGCGAGTGCCGGCTAAGGACTCGCTTAGGCTCGACTAACCCACGACGGATGATCGTTGTCGTGGAACCCTGGCCCCTACGGCGGACGGGATTCTCACCCGTCTTTGCTGCTACTCCTCCCAGGATTTTCGATGGAACCCGGTCCATAGGAGCTCACGCCCCTACTTCTACCCAGGCACCACGCCTCCTTACACGGTTACCGCTACGGCGGCACGCTCGCATATCGGGGGTCGGTTTAGCCCCGTCCATTTTCGGTGCCCATGCCCTCGACTGGTGAGCTGTTACGCACTCTTTGAAGGATGGCTGCTTCTGAGCCCACCTCCCAGTTGTCTTCGAACACGGACGCCCTTTGCATGACACTGAACCGACACTTGGGGCCCTTAATGCGAGGCTGGGTTGCATTCCCTTTCGTACTGCGGGCTTACCCCTGCAGCGCTCACTCCCGGCGTCTTCGCTGCACAGGACTTCGGAGTTCAACAACAGGCCGAGACCTTTCGGTCCCGCTTCCCGTAATTGGTGCTCTACATCCCGCGCTGGCTCGGCCGAGACCTACCTGCGAGTAGTTTCAGGAGGAACCAGCCATTCCCAGTCTAGATTGGCCTTTCACCCCTAAGCACAGGTCATCCGAGTGATTTGCACGTCAACACCGGTTCGGTCCTCCACCTATCTTTCGACAGGCTTCAACCTACCCACGCTTAGATCGATTGGCTTCGGGTCTTCCACCTATGACTTCGGGCGAGCACACCCCGTCCCTGGCGCCTTGCGGCGTTGCGGACTGTCGGTTTCCCTTCGGCTTGGCTCGTTGAGGAGCTTGGCCTCGCCATAGATCGAAACTCCCTGGCCCGTTATTCAAAACGGACGCATGGACCCTGTGTCCACGACCTTTCGGTCGCTTCGTTCCTTGGGGGCCTCATGCGGCTTATCGTCAGTTGATTTCAGGCTCTTTTCACCTCCCTTCCGAGGTACTTTTCAGCGTTCGTTCGCACTACTAATGCGCTATCGGTCTCAGGACGTATTTAGGATCGGAAGTCTGTACCTCCCAGCTTCCCACGCAATATCCAATGCGCGGTACTCGGGATACCTCCAATCTCGCCTCTTCCATTCGCCTACGGGACTATCACCCTCTGTGGTCCGCCGTTCCAGGCACGTTTGGCTTCGGAAGCCCGCGAGTACGGAGGTCCTCTACTCCACATCTCCCCACCCTCGCCGGGCGGGGATTCGGTTTGTCCTCTGCCGTTTTCGATCGCCTTTACTTACGGCATCTCGTTTGATTTCTTGTCCTCCCCCTACTAGAATGCTTTACTTCGGGGGGTTCCCCTTCCTTGCGGAATGTCCCTTGCGGGACCGGAGTTCCGATTAGGTGATCGGTGGATCAACGGTTCCTTGCGCCTACCCACCGCTTATCGCAGCTTGGCACGACCTTCATCGGCGCCTGAGCCTAGCCATTCCTCAACTGACAGGAGTCAGCTACACTGATTGCACTTGACAAGCGTCCAGAACGCGTGTGATCGGCGTCATCGGCCCTCCCATCCAGGGGACGGGGGACCCTCGCCCTTCCCCGAAGAGGCCATGGCCTCTACGAGTGCATGGAACGCGCGGGCGTTGGCCCGACGCGCGACCCGCTGGGACCCGGGAACTCTATTTAACGGCTACGTCGGCCCGTCGCCACCGGACCGATCGTCGGGGACGCCGGAAGCACGGCGGACGCGGCCCACGGGATCGCGCCGGGCGACGGGAAGCTATCGCCCCACCAGAACAACAGGCTGCCCTGGAACTCGCTATGGACCACGGCGACGGCGCCGGAGGAGGCGTTCGGGATCGACAGCGTCGCCGAGGCGTGCTGGCCCGGGCTGAGGGAGAGATCCTGGTGGTCGACGACCCCCGCGGCCGGTCGGAAGTTGAGCGACACCAGGAGATCGATGTCCTCGGCCAGCTGCACCGACGCCTGGGGGATCGACCCGATGGCGGGGTCGTAGATGGCCCCTCCGAAGAAGAAGACCCCGCCGGATCCCACGGGAACCCACGCGAGCGAGGTCCGGGGCGCGGAACCGTTCGGCGACGCTCCGACGAACCCCAGCCCGACGCCGTTGTGCTGCGCCAACGAGGTCAGGTTGGCTCCCGCGGGGCTCGCCGAGTACTGAACGCCGAGCGCCTGAGCGAACTCGTCGGTGTACGTGACGTTCGACGACGTCACCGGTCCGGGGCCGGCCGTGGGACCCCCGAACCACGGATCCGTCAGGTCGTAGCCGACCAGTCGGACCTGCCCGTTCCATCCCAGATCCTGGTGGGCGAACCCCGTGCCCACCCCGGGGGTCGGGTGGCCCTCGAAGTACGCCAATGGGCCCCCCGCCCAGATCAGCATCCCACCGCCTCGGATCCACTGCGGGAGCTGGTTGGCGTAGAGGGAGAACAGGGAATCCGGGATGATCCCGGTTCCGGCCATCACCAGGAACGCGTGCGGGTGCTGGGTGAGCACGTTGGGGAGGTTCGGCGCATCGACCACCTGCACCTGAAGATTCGAGTGCTCGAGGGTCAGGTACGACGATAGTCGGATCGCCACCCCGTAGACGTCGTTGAACGCGGCGTAGAGCGGCCGATACTGCTGGTCGGCGAAGACGAGGACCACGGGGTCCGTGGCCCCGAGGGGGGAGCCGGGGACGAGACCGACGTGGACGCTGACGGGGTGAAGACCCGCGGCGAGCGAGAACGTCGCGGCCAGACCGTGCGGGGGGACGGGGGAGGTCGACACCCGCACCTGCAGGATCGGGATCGAGCCGAGTCCGACCACGAGGACGCTTTCCACGATCAGGGCGACGACGACCAGGATCGCGAACGTCGCCGCCACCCGCGGACCGATCACGCCGCGCCGGCGCCTTTGCCTCACGCCGCCTCCGTAAGCCGGGGAGCTCGGTAGAGTCGCCAGGCGGACCAGCCCCAGAGGAACAGCAGCGTGGTGCCGCCCACCAGCCCTGCGAGCAGCCACAGGTTCCCCTGGCTCAGCGGGCCGGCCGAATTCGCGTAGCCGATCGCCACTCCATTGACATAGTCGACGGCGCCCGGACCCAGGAGAACCGCCAGGGGGTAGAAGTAGGCCAGGGGGGTGAGGAGCGCCATGTACAGGCCGAACGCCGCCGCCGAAAGTACGGCGTAGGCGGCCCCCCCCGCCCGCCCGAGGAGCGGGGCGGCGAGCAGCACCAAGGCGAGCGGCCCCACCATGTTCTCGGATTGGGGAGAGGAGTCGAGGAGGACCACACAGATGACCGTCCAGAGGGCGGCCGTGGCGACGAGGGGGACCGACGGTGGCCCCCGGGGCCCCGCGGCGGCTCGACGGTTCCACCAGTAGAATCCCAAGGTGGCGACGAACCCGATCCCCGCCACGACCCTCAGCGCCAACAGGAACCCGGGGGCGAGGGAGCGGGTCTGCAGGGCCCCTAGCGGGGCCGGAAACGTCGGGGTCGCCCCGTTGAAGATGATGAGCACGCTCAACCCCCCGTAGACCCCGCTCGCCGATCCGCCGGCGAGCGACTGGACGATCGGCGCGACGTAGATGATCAGCGGGAGGATCCCGAGGGCGAGGCCGGCGGCGAACCAAGCGACCGGGAGGAACCGGGCGCGCCGGGGAGTGCCGGGAGCCGCGGGCCGCATCAGGAACACGAGCACGCCCAGCGGCACCAGGGCGACCGGGTACGCCTTGGCGAAGATGCCGAGGGCGAGCGCCACCCCGGCGACGACCGGCCAGTCGTAGACGACGGCGGCGATGAACAGCACGATGAACAGGGTCGCGAGTCCGTCCACTTCCCCGTGCACCGCCGTCGACCAGATGAGCAGCGGATTGAGGAACCAGAGCCCGGCGACGAGCTCGGCCGGCCGGGCGCCGCGGAACCGGGCCACGAGCTGGAAGATCACGAGCGTCGAGGCGATGTCGGCCATGATCAGCGGGAGCTTCAGCGCGAGCAGCGCGGCCGGTGAGGGAACGAGGTTCGACGTGAGCCCCGTGGCCAGGACGGCCGGCGTGATGGAGTCGTACGTCGGGAGGAGCGAGGAGAACGGCATTAACGAAGCGACGAGCGCGTACAACGGCGCGCTCAGCAGGGGGCCGAGAGGGGGGTTGAAGTAGAGGGCAGAAGAGTAGGGCGAACCGGTGTAGATCAGGTCGATGCCCGAGAGGATGAAATCCGGCGTGTCGATCCCCCAGGAGGTGATCGGGGCGAGGATCAATCGGACCAACGTCCCGATGATCAGGACCCAGCGAAGCCGCTTCAGCTGCTTCGACCGCCAGAGCTCGGCGGCTCGGGCCCGGAGGGCCTGGAACCCCTCTCGGAGATCCCCCACGACCTGACCGCGCCACGCGCCCTCGCCAATCGAAGGGACCGGCGGGGGTGGCGCCTCCGGCCCGGGGCCCCTCGGTGCCGCCAAGGGTCACCGCGCCGACCGGGCGTGCTCCGCGGCGAGATCGAGGATCGGTCGGGTGAGCTCGGGAAGCGCCCGACCCCAATCGAACAGACCGGCCGCGGCGGCCGTGCGTTCCGCGAGCTGGTTCCGGCGCCCGGGATCGGTCCACAGTTCCCGGAGGGCCCGCTCCAGAGATTCGGGTTCTTGGCGTCGGTAGACGATCCCGGATCCGGCGTCCGCGAGCATCGGGCCGATCCCCGGCCCGTCCGAGGTGAGGACCGGGCACCCGTAGTGCATCGCCTCGGCCGCGACCACGCCGAATCCCTCGGTCTCCGTCGACGTGAGGACCAGCAACCAGGCGCTATGGAGCCGGCAGGCGAGCTCCGCGTCGGTCAGTCGGCCGAGAAAGCGCACGCTCGAGGTCAGACCGGCTCGGACCGCGGCTGCCTCGAGCTCGGCCCGACGGTCCCCGTCGCCCACGATCCACGCGTGGATGTCGAGCCCCGACGCCCGCAGCTTTCCGATCGCCTCCAGCAGGCGCTCCGGCCGCTTGTAGGAGTGGCCCCAGTCGAGACCTCCCACGAAGAGCAGCGGGTGCTCCGGGCCGGGAGCGGTTCCCCGGACGCACTGCTGCTCGTCGACCTCGGGAAGCGTTCCAAGGCCGATCCCCGGGCCGAGGGGGATGACATGGACCCGTTCTCGGGAGACCCCACGCCGGGCGAGCCGGTCCGCGTACCGCGTGGTCGTGACCAGGATCGCGGACGCGGTTCGAAGCAGCCGGCCCTCCCACGCCGTGTACGGCCGGGCGTACAGGTGGGTCTCATCGAGATCGGCGTGGTAGGTGGCCACCCAGGGCACCTTCCGGAGCGTGCCCCAGAGGACCGATTCGTCGGCCGAAAGCGACGGACAGTTCGCCCAGATCACGTCCGGGTCGAACTCCCGGAGCGCCTGGAAGAGCGGTCCGGGCCGCAGCAGGTTCTCCCCGAAGAAGCGCCACGACGGGAGATACCGGATCCGGTAGGGCGCATCCAGCGGTCCGGACGGCACGGTGTCGATAGTCCGACCTCCCTGGCTGCCCGGTCTCAGCAGGTAGTCGGCGGTGAACACACAGACCTCGCTGCTCTCCGATAGTCGCCGGGACAACAGTTGGTGATAGAACTCCGCGCCGCCCGTCCACGGCGGAAAGACGTGCGTGACCACCGCCACCCGGGGGCGATGGCTAGAGGGGTCCCGGGGGGCCCCCGGAGCCCCGCTTGGCATCGGCGCTCGAGAGAGGGCCGTCAAGATAACGATTCGGACGAGGTGGGCTCCACCCCCGGCGTCCCGGGGGATCCACCCCGGGACGCTGGGAGCCCTCGCGAGGTCCTACCGACGGGAGGAGTCGAATCGCGCGGCAGCGTATCGGCAGAGGCCATCGCGGTTGGGCTCGCACCCGGAGCAGTTCCGCTCGGCCGGGACCGGGGCCCGGACCTTGTCCGTCCGGATCTGGGTCAGCGCCGCCCGGATCCAGTGGGCCTCGGCGTCGGTGTACGGGACCTCGACCCAACCTTCCCGCTCCCCACGGCCGGACGCATCGCCGTAGAGCACGATCCCCATCGGGGGGCGGTGGCCGGTCATCGCCTCGATGAGCCGGCATTCGGCCACGGCCTGGACGACGTCGAAGACCCGCCCGTGGGCCTCGTGGAACCCGACGAACAGATGCGTCGCCTTGTACTCGATCGGCATCAGGGTGCCGTC
>JABCYU010000012.1 GCA_013290045.1 Methanobacteriota archaeon
CCCCTGATCGCCGTCGTCCCGCAGGAGGGGAAGCCGTTCTACCACCTGACCCCCCGAGAGCACGTCTACGAGTACCTCCGGGTCCGCGGAGCCGAGCGGGAGTCGGCGACGGACCGGACGGAGGAGATCCTTCAGGCGATGGGCCTCCAGAGCTACGCCAACGAGCCGGTCATGCGCCTGAGCGGCGGGCTCCAGCAACGGACGCTGGTGGCCACGATCCTCGCGACGGAGGCCCCCTTCCTGTTCCTGGACGAGCCGACGCTCGGGATGGACCCGTTCGCCCGCCGGCAGGTATGGGAGGTGATCCGACGCGCGGCCCAGAAGGGCTCCACCGTGCTACTGACCACGCACTACCTCGACGAGGCCGAGCAGCTCTCGGAGGAGCTCGCCGTGATCGATGGCGGCAAGGTGCTGTACCGAGGGACGGCCGAGAAGCTCAAGCTCACGCTGGGCCGCGAGGTGCGCCTGCAGTTCTCCGCCGGGTTCCGGGCGGAGGAGCTCCAGCCGTACGGGCGGGTCTTCTCCGACCGGAACCGGTTGACCCTCCTCACCACGCGAGCCCAGGTCCGGGCGCTGACCGAGCAGGCGCTCGAGCGGGGGAGCGAGGTCGTCGTCGGCCCCGTGACCCTCGAGGAGGCGTTCCTCGAGCTCGTGGGCCGCGGCATCGAGGAGGACGAGGCATGACGCTCGCCTCGCAGATGCGCGCCGTGGCCCACATCTGCTACTTCAACGGGGTCATCCCGCTGTGGCGCTCGCCATTGCTGATCGCGGCGGTGTTCCTGACCCCGTTCAGCTTCCTGTTCTTCCTGCGCGTCATCTCGACCCCGGACCTGTTCAGGTTCGGGGTCGTCGGCGGGATCCTGTTCACCGTCCTCTTCACGGGCAACGGCATGCTGAACGACTGCGCGTACCTGAGGCTCGAGCGCCAGCTCCAGCAGGTGTTCGTCGCGAGCCCCGTCCGCCCGCTCTCCTACATCCTGGGGATGGCGCTCTCCGAACTGGCGTTCACGGTTCCGGCCCTGGTCCTGTTCGTGGCGATCCTGTACCTCGTCGTCCCGTTCGGGTGGCTCGCGTTCGTCGCCCTCGTCGGCATCGTGCTCCTGACCTGGCTGATGGCGACCTCCCTCGGCTTCCTCATCTCGACGTTCTTCAAGCAGCTCCGGGAGATCTGGCCGATCGGGACCCTGGTCTTCTCCCTCCTGGCGGTGCTTCCCCCGCTGTTCTATCCGGCGAGCCGCATCCCCGAAGGCTACCAGTGGGTGGCGTTCCTCGCGCCGAGCACGTTCTCCGCCCAGCTCGCCGAGTCGGTCCTCGGACTCAGCTCCGGCTCGGCCCTGAGCCCCGGCTGGCTCAACTCCCCGGCGTTCGACCTCGTCGGGTTGATCGGCGCGACGGTGCTGTTCGGGGCGACGGCGGTCTACCTCGCGCGATGGCGCGAGCCCTAAGACGGGGGTCGGGGGAAGCCGCGCGCGTGCGGGGGCTTCGCAGACTTCACGTTAGCCTCAAGTAGCCCACCCGGCGTGGCCGCGACCGAAGGTATCCCGATGCCCGACGACGGACAGACCATCAATCCCTTTGAGACGGCCAAACGCCAAGTCGATATCGTCGCCGAGCTCCTGAAGCTCGACAACGGCACCCGGGAGATCCTGAAGCACCCCAAGCGGGAGCTGACGGTCAATTTCCCGGTACGGATGGACGACGGCCAGTATCGCGTCTTCACCGGCTACCGGGTCCAGTACAACATGGCCCGCGGCCCGACGAAGGGCGGGATCCGCTACCATCCCCAGGTGAGCCTCGACGAGGTCCGCGCCCTCGCGGCGTGGATGACGTGGAAGTGCGCCGTCGTCAACCTGCCGTACGGCGGCGCGAAGGGCGGCATCATCTGCGATCCCAAGCACATGAGCAAGGGCGAGCTCGAGCGCCTCACCCGGCGCTACGCGAGCGAGATCGCCCCGATCATCGGGCCCGAGATGGACATCCCGGCGCCCGACGTCTACACCGACTCCCAGACGATGGCCTGGATCATGGACACGTTCTCGATGATGCGCGGCTACTCCGTGCCGGGCGTCGTCACGGGCAAGCCGATCTCGCTGGGCGGCTCTGAGGGACGCGGCGAGGCGACGGGGCGCGGATGCGCCTACGTCATCCGAGAGGCGGCCCCCCACGCCGGCGTCAAGGTCCACGGCGGGACCGTCGCGGTCCAGGGCTACGGGAACGCCGGCATGGTCGCGGCGTGCATCCTGCACGACGAGCAGCAGGCGAAGATCATCGCCGTCTCCGACTCCAAGGGCGGCATCCACAACTCCGACGGGCTCAACCCCCACGCGGTCGAGGAGCACAAGAAGAAGACCGGCTCGGTCGTCGGGTTCCCCGGCGCGAAGTCGATCTCGAACGAGGAGGTGCTCGAGACGAAGGCCGACATCCTGATCCCCGCCGCGCTCGAGAACCAGATCACCAAGCGCAACGCCGACAAGATCCAGGCGCGGATCGTCGCCGAGGCGGCGAACGGACCGACGCTCCCCGAGGCCGACAAGACGCTCTACGAGAAGGGGACCACGGTGCTGCCGGACATTCTGGCGAACGCCGGCGGCGTGACGGTGAGCTACTTCGAGTGGGCGCAGGACATCCAGGGGTACTTCTGGGACCTGGAGGACGTCAACCGTCGCCTGGAGAAGGTCATGACCCAGTCCTACGCGCAGGTCCACAAGACCGCGGAGTCCTACAAGGTCCACAACCGGACGGCGGCGTACGTCCTCGCGATCCAGCGCGTCGTCGACGCGATCAAGATGCGCGGGATCTACCCCTGAGCCGCCCGGCGCCCGCGCCAGCCGCGAACCCGTTCCCGCGCTCCGCAAGGGCATGACCGACTTCCCGAAGTGCCGGCGCACCGGCTGGGACGACGCCGACCGGTGGGCCGACGATCTCGCGGCCCAGATCACGAAGGCCGGCCGCGTGCCCGAGACGTTGGTCGCGCTCACGCGCGGTGGATGGGTGCCGGCGCGGCTCATCGCCGACCGTCTCGGGCTCAAGCGGATGGTCTCGATCCGCGCCCAGCACTGGGGGGTGACCGCGACGCGCAGCGGAAAGGCCGAGCTGACCGAGGGCCTCTCCGGGCCGGTCGACGGCCAGACGGTCCTCGTCGTCGACGATATCACCGACACGGGTCAGAGCCTGGCGCTCGCGACGGCGAACGTCACCGAGCACGGGGCGGCGCGCGTCGAGTCGGCGACCTGCCTATACATCAACCACGCGACGTTCCGCCCCACGTACTTCGCCGAGGAGATCGACCGCGACCACTGGGTGTGGGTCGTCTTCCCGTGGAACTACTGGGAGGACCTGCGGACCCTCGCAAAGCGGGCGTACGACGAGACCCACGATATCGATCGATCCACGAAGCTCCTCGACGAGCGCTGCGGACTGAGCACGACCTCCGCCGACGTCGCCCGGGCCCTCGAATTGCCGAAGCTCCGGACGGCGTAACGCCCGCGAGGCGGACTATCCCGGCGCGGCGGTCGACGACTGCGCCCGGGCCTTGAAGTACTGCGACAGGACCCCGGCGCTGATCACGAGGGCGAGGCCCAGGACGATCGCCGCGGCGAGCAGCGGGAGCTGGCTCGGTCCGGCCGGCCCCTGCAGGCCCTCGAGGTAGCGAACGAGGTAGAGGATACCGTAGCTGGTGAACCCGATACCGGTGATCGAGGTCGTGGCGATCGGGTAGGTCCTCGGTAGGCGGCCGCGGATCAGGTAGCGCCGGATCGCCCGGCCGGACTCCCAGACCTCCGAGCCGACGAGCCACCAGACGGTGCTCTGGACGAGGAACTGCAGTCCGCGGTTGATCGGGGTGTCGTTCGGGTGGCCGACGGTGACGTTGTACCCCTCGAGGAAGCCGACGCCGATGAGCGCAATGGCGAACAGCCCGAACCCGAAGGCGACGGATCCCTGCCGGATGTCGGTCGACGCCGAGCGGAGCGACTCGATGAGCGCCTCGTCGATGTCGAACGTCCAGAAGATCAGGTAGACCCCGAGCAGGATCGCGAGCCCGATGACCCCCCACCAGATGATCCCCGTCGCGGCGGCGATCCCGAGCGTGAGGAGCACGAGGGCGAGGGGAAGCACGGTCTTGGCCCGCAGCTTCGGGTCCTTGAGCGCCTGCAGGACGGTATAGTACGTCGATTCCAGGCTCGCGCTCTGGCGGATGTGCACCCGGTGGACCCCGTCGATCTGGATCCGGGAGTAGAGGATCGGGAAGACGAACTCGTCCTCCGCGCCATCGGAGATCAGGTGGGCCGAGGTCGCGGGATGGCCCTGGAGGACCCTGTCGAACTGCTCGCCGACCTTCCGATCGGAGAGCACCCCGACCTTCGGGGAGCCGGTGAGGACGACGACATCGCACTCGTCCCCGAGCCGGGCGATCTCGTCGCGGAGCCGGACGGCGGCGAACATCGCGTTCGTGTCGGCGTCCTCCGGGTCGGCGGTCCCGAGCTTCATCGCCGCGTCGAGGACGGCGGCGCGACCGACGACCGGGCCCTGGACGCCGGCCTTCCGGCCGAGGTCGTCGTCCCGGTCTACGCAGACGACCAGCCGCATGGCCGGCATCCATGGGAACGGCGCGGCTTAACTCCTAGTGTCAAGTCCTATCGACCCGCGCGACCGAGTTATCCGACATCGGCCTCGGCTCGCGTCGGCGCTCTCGCCACCCTTATAGTGGGCCGTCCCCCCTCGGCCGTCACTGCGATGGCCGACCTTCCTGCCAAGGCGAACGGGTTCATCGACTGGTACCTCGCCGTCGTCGAGGCGGCGAACCTCACCGACAAGCGCTACGGCGTGAAGGGGATGAACGTCTGGACGCCGTACGGGTTTCTCGCGCGTCGGGCCCTGGATGCGGTGATGGTCCGCGAGATCGAAGCGACCGGGAGCCACCCGGTCGAGTTCCCGGCGCTGATCCCCCAGACGGAGTTCCAGAAGGAGGCGGAGCACATCAAGGGGTTCACGACCCAGGTCTACTGGGTCACGCGCGGCGGGGCGACCGAGCTCGATGTCCCGCTCGTTCTGCGGCCGACGAGCGAGACGGCGATGTACCCGATCTTCCATCTGTGGATCCGCTCCCACCGGGACCTGCCGCTCAACGTCTACCAGATCGTCAATACGTTCCGATACGAGACGAAGACCACCCGCCCGTTCCTGCGCGTCCGCGAGATCCACTTCTTCGAAGAGCACACCTGCCAGTCGGGGGACGACCAGGCCACGGCCCGCGTCGCGTCGAACCTGGGGGCGTTCCGGCGGATGGCGGAGGCGCTGGCGGTCCCGTACGTCGCGCTCCGACGGCCGGATTGGGACAAGTTCCCGGGCGCGTTCTACTCCATCGCCCTCGACATCCCCGTCGGCGAGGCGCGGACCCTGCAGATCGGCACCATCCACCACTACCGGGAGAACTTCTCGCGCCCGTACGAGATCGAGTACGAGACCCCCGACGGCGGGAAGGCGTTCGTCCACCAGACGACGTTCGGCCTCTCGGAGCGGCTGCTCGGCGCCGTGGTGGCCGTGCACGGCGACGACCGCGGGGCGGTCTTCCCTCCGTCCGTCGCCCCCTACCAGGTCGTCATCGTGCCGATCAGCGGGAAGGGGGGGAACTTACCGGCCCAGTTCGCGGAGCGGCTCGGAAAGCGGCTTCGGGATCGGGGGCTCCGGGTCCATGTCGATACCTCCGAGGACCGGCCCGGGGCGAAGTACTACCGATGGGAGATCGCCGGCGTGCCGCTGCGCCTCGAGATCGGTCCTCGCGAGGCCGAAGCCGGCACGGCCACGGCGGTCGACCGACTCGGACATCGGTCCGTGATCGGACCCGCGGACCTCGAGACGGAGGTCGAGCGTACCCTGGAGGGATTCCGAGGGGCCTTGTTCGAGAAGGCGCTCTCGGCGTTCCGCGGCGCCTTTGAGGTCGCGACGCACCTGGACCAGCTCCGGGACTCGACGAAGGTCCGGGTGCTGGCCTGGTGCGGTCAGGAGGCCTGCGGCCACCAGATCGAGAAGGCGATCGATGGGGCGCTGCTCGGGCTCCCGGAGGAGGAGCTGCCGATCCCGCTCGGCGATCCGGGTCCGTGCATCGGGTGCTCCTCGACCGCGGGCACGCGCTGGGCCCTGGCTTCCCGGCCGCTGTAGGCGTTGGCCACCGGGATCCCGACCGGGGATCCGATCTCACCACTACGCGTCGGCCGCGGCGACCGGAGGGTTGGGGAGGGAGAGCCACATCCCGGAGAGGCCGAACAGGAGGAGCACGATCGCGACGGCGTAGACGCCGTTGTCGAGCCAGACGCCGTAGGCAAGGCCCCACCACAGGTAGAAGACGGCCGCCAGGACGACCAAGCCGGCGAACAGCCAGAACTGGATCTGACGGTGGAGCGGCATCCCCCGGGACGAGGGGGCGTCCTCCCGGCTCGGATCGGGCTCCGCAGGCTCGTCCATCGGCCCTTCCACGCGGCGTGCGAGTGATAACGCTTACGCCGCGATTACACGAGGTCTGGAGTCCAACAATTATTTCACAACCTGCCCGAGGAGGACGGGAGCCTGCCCCCAATCTCGACAGGAAAGAGGGGGTCCAGGGGGAGGGGAGCGGTGGCCCTCCGGCCCGCTTCCAAGGGGACCCCGCTTACTCCGGGCGTGACCAAGTTGACCGACGTTCGAATCGCCTACCTGGTCCGACAGAGCCAGCGGCGCCCTCCGCTGGAGACCGTCGGTCAGATGGCCGTCCGATGGGGCGTCTCCCGCCGTCGCCTCTATCAGCTCCTCCAGCTCTCTCGCGAAATGGGGGGAACTCCCCTGCTGAAGACGAACCGACGTCCCCGAGCCCCTCCCTTGACGGCGGAGGAGATTCGCCTCCTCCGGGAGGAGTGGCAGAACTCTCCCCGGGGGGCCACGTTGCTCTACAAGGCGCTACGACGGCGCGGGACCCCGATCCCGAAGATGAAGATCTATCGATACGCCCAGAGCCAAGGGTGGGTCGACCCCAACCCTCGGAAGAAGCGACGGCGCAGCTGGGTGCGCTACGAACGGGAGCACTCGGGATCGCGGCTGCACGGTGATTTCCATCAGAGCTCCCCGACCCACCCGCACTGCATCCTCTGGGAGGACGACGCCAGCCGCATGATCCTGAGCGGAGGCGAGTTCCCCACCGAGACGACGGAGGTCGCGGTGGCGACCCTGAAGGTCGCCCTCACCCGAGCCCAGAGCTGGAACCTGCGGGTCGACCAGGTGCTCACCGACCGAGGGACCCAGTTCTTCTTCAACCCAAAGGCCGGGACCGCGATCATGCCCGCCCGGGAGGGAGAGGGGCAGTTCGACCGGTTCCTGAGAGAACGAGGAATCCGTCACATCGTGGCCCGAGTGAACCATCCCCAGACGAACGGGAAGCTCGAGCGACTGTGGAGGGAGTACGACCGCCACCGCTGGCGCTACGGGACCGTGGACGAGTTCATCGAGTGGTACAACCACGCGATCCACGGGGCCCTCTGGGACCTCGAGTGCCCCGCGGAGGCGTTCCAACGAAAGATGCCCGTCGAGGCACTCCTCGGACTCCATGTCAGGCTCGTCGAGCGGCTGACCGCCGAGGGGGGCACGTGACCCCTCCCCCTCCACCCCCTCCTTCTAAGGAGAGAAAGAATAACCGGACTCTACACCGCGATTACACGAGAGTTTAAGGACGCGGCCCCCCGTCTTTTCCTTCCGATGGTCGCCTCCGTCTCCGAGGAAGCCGGGGCGGGGGACGGCCGGCCCCCGGGGCTCGACCAGCTCTCCGCCGATCAGCTTCGGACGCTGGCCTACGCGAGCGCCATCGGCCGGGAGTTCGATTTTCGGCTCCTCGTCACGGCGATGGACCAGGACGAGGAACGCCTCGCCGAACAGCTCGAGCGGCTGACCCACCTGGGCATCCTGCGGGAGCGGGTCGGTGGGGACCGGTTCGGCTTCACCCAGGACGAGACGCGGGCGCGGATCTACCAGTCCCTGACCGCCAGCCGGCTACGCGTCCTTCACCGCAAGATCGCCGAGGCGATGGAGCGACTCTACCCGCATCCTCCGCCGGAGATCCTCCCGGAGCTGGGTCGCCACTTCTTCCTCGGCAAGGTCCCCGAGAAATCGTACGAGTACAACCGGGAGTCCGCCCACCTGGCGCGACAGGACGACTCACCGGAGGCGGCGGCCCATCACCTGGAGAGGGCACGGATCGACCTGCGGGGGCTCCCGGGCAACCAGACCGCGGCCGAGGCGACGCTCGACGCGGAACTCGGCGACCTCTACTACAGCATGGGGGACGCCCGCTCGGCCGACCGGATCTACCAGGAAGGGCTCCAGCTCGCCGGCCCGGACGACAGCCGGTTGCGCGCCCGCCTCCTTCTCGCCCGGGCGGAGGTCGCGCGGGGCGACCTGAACGCCGCGGCCGCCGTCGTCGGCGCCCGGCAAGCCCGCGAGCTGTTCTCCCAGACCGGCGACATCGGCGGGATCGCCTCGGTCCACCGCATCCTGGGCCGAGTCGCCCTCCAGCGGGGGGCGTACCGGGAGGCGCTCGACGAGGGGATGGCGGCGCTCGATCTCCTGCAGCAGTCCGAGGACCCGAGGCTCCTCGGACGGCTGTGCATCGACATCGGCGACGCCTTCAGCCACCTCGACCCGGAGGTCCGGGACGAGGCGGTCCTCTGGTTCCAACGCGCCATCGACCGGCTCACCGCGGTGAGCGACTGGGTCGAGGTCGCCCGAGCGTACCTGCACGTTGGGGAGCTCATCGGGGAGACCCAGCCGACCGACGGTCTCGAACGTCTCGCCCGGGCGCGGGAGTACGCCGAGCGCGGCCACGAACCTCGCTGGGCGGCATGGGCCCTGCTCACCGGAGTCGGGCTACGGCTCGCGCTCGGGGAGGTCGACGAGGCGGAACGCGACAACGAGCAGGCGCGGCGGCTCCTCGGGCGCGGCGACGACCCGCTCGCCCGCCTGCGCGCGGAGATCAACAACGGCCAGATCGCCGAGCGTCGGGGCCAGTGGGAAGAGGCGGAGGCGTCGTACGAGCGGGCCCGGGAACAGGCCAAGACCCTGGATCTCGCGGCCGAGGGGGCCGAGTCGCACTACCTCCTCGCGAGGCTCTGGTTCAAGACCCGCGATCTCGCCCGGGCCCGGGAGGCGTTCGAGGCCGCGGCCCACGCCCGCCTCCCTACGCTGATCCCCTCCCTCGCGGCCGATTTCGCCCACCTGGGCCGGCAGATCGGCACCGCGGCCGAACCGGGCGCCCTGGACGGCCTCGGCTCGGCCCCGACCCGACCCGGAGCGGCCCGGTAGGAGTCGATTATGCTCGATGGGATGGGACCTCTTTCGTCGCCGAGGAGCGGCACGGCGCCGGAGAAACCGGCTCCCCTGTTCGGACGCACGGAGGTCCTCGAGTCGCTGGTCCGGTCGCTCGAGGCTGCCCGGAACGACCGCGCCCGGTTCCTCCTCATCGCCGGCGAGGGCGGGGTCGGCAAGAGCACGATGCTGCGGGCCGCCGTCGCCTCGGCCCGGGCGCTCGGCTTCCAGGTGCTGGCGGGCCGGGCGCTCCCCTCCGACCTTCCGCAGCCGTTCCGCCTCGTCCAGGAGCTGGTGCGCTACTCGCAGCAGGAACGCCCGGCGGAGGAGTCCCGGAGCCCGGGGAAGGCGCCGATGCTGCCGCTGTTCATCGCGCCGTACGAGACCGACGCCGCGACGGGGGCCGCGCTCAGCGGCTTCGGGGCCGAGACGAGCATCGGCGGGGAGGCCGATCGCCTCCTCGCCCACCTGTCGAACCCGACGGAACGGATCGACGCCAACCGCAACTCGCTGTTCAACCGGCTCGCCGACTTCTTCGTCCAGATGGCGGACCGGGCCCCGCTGCTCGTCGCTATCGACGACCTGCAGTTCGCCGACGAATCGTCGCTCGAGTTCCTGGTCCGCTTCCTCCCGCAGACCGCGGGGCACCGCATCGCGGTCGTCGCGACCCTGACCCCCGAGGAGGATACCTCGGCGGGATCCAGCGGCGCGTTCACCGAGATCGTCCGCTCGCCGCTCGCCGAGACCCTTGCGCTTCGGCGGATGACCGAGCTGGAGCTCGGTCAGTACGTCCGATGGATCCTGCACGACCGCGACCCCGGCCGCGACGCCGTGATGCGCTGGTTCACCCAGACCGAGGGGAACCCGCTGTTCGTCGAGCATCTCGTTCGCGGTTCCCGGGGGTTCGGCGGTTCCGGTGCCGCCGGGGTCGAAAAGCCCGGAGCCCTCCACGAGGTCCTGAGAGAGCGGGTCCGCGAGCTCCCCGAAGCGGAACGCCGCGTGCTCGTTTACGGCGCGGTCCTGGGAAAGGAGTTCGACTTCCCGACCCTCGCCCGGGCCTGCGGCGGCGAGGAGGAACGGCTGAGCGAGAGCCTCGACCACCTCGTGCACGGTGGCGTGCTCCGCGAGAAGGGCGGCGAGGTCTACGAGTTCGTGAGCGAGCGGACCCGGACCGACGTCTATGCGGAGCTCACCGAGACGCGGCGCCGGATCCTTCACGGGAAGGCGGCCCGGGCGATCGAGGGGGCCCCCGACTCCACCACCAACCGGGTCTACGAGCTCGCGCGCCAGTACTACCTCGGCCGCGACGACGCCAAGGCCGTCGAGTTCAACCGACGCGCCGCCGATCTCGCCATCGAGGCGTACGCCTTCGATACCGCCGCGGTCTCGCTAGAACGGGCCCTGGAGGCGGTGCGGCGGCTGGTCCCCCGCGACCTGGCCGTCGAGCTGCGACTGTTGGTCGAGCTCGGGCGCGTTCTGGGCGAGCTCGGGGACCTGCGGCGTTCCGAGGAGGTCTTCCTGGACGCCGTCGCCCGCGCCCGCGTCGGTCCAAAACGGGAGACCGAGCTCTCGCTCGCCCTCCTCGGCCTCGCGCAGACCCGCTACGATCTCGCGAACCTGACGAGCGCGCGGGCGCTGGCGACCGAGGCGTTCACGCTCCTCGAGAAGCTCGGGCACCGGCGGGGGCTGCTCGCGGCCCACCGCGTCCTCGGGGTCGCCGCCTGGAGGATGGGCGATCTTCCCGAAGCGGCCGTGCACCAGCGGGCGGAGCTCGAGATCGCGGAGGTCGAGGGGACGCCGACGGAGCGGGGTCATGCGATGATCGACCTCGCGAACACCTTCATCCTGCAGGGCGAGAAGGGGCTCGCCGAGGCGCTCACCCTCTACGAGAAGGCCGCCGCCATCTTCGCCGCGGGCCTCGACCACAGCGCGCACGCGCGGGTCCTGATGAACCGCGCCGTGCTCCACCACAACGCCGGCCGGATGGCGGAGGCGGTCGTCGACATGGAAGGCGCGCTCCGCTCCGCCGAGCGGTCGCGCGCCCCGATCTGGATCGGCTACTGCTCGCTCAACATGGCCCAGTTCCGGGTGGAGCTGCACGATACCGAGGCGGCGCGCCAGATGCTGGCGAAGGCGAAGGCGCTCCTCGATCCGGTCGGGGACCAGTTGGCCCACCAGCAGGCGGTGATGATCGACGGGATGATCGACGAGGAGGTCGGGGAGTTCCCGAAGGCCGAGGAGAAGTTCGCCCAGGCGCTCCAGCTCGCCCGGGAGCTCGCCCTCAGCGCCGAGACGGCCGAGATGCTCTACCGGATGAGCAAGCTCGCCCTCCATCGCGGGGACGCGAAGGAAGCCGGCCGGCGCCTCCAGGAAGCCCGGGACGCCGGCATCGAGGCGCTCCGCGGCGACCTGACTCGACAGCTCCGCGAGCTCGACGGGCAGATCGCCGGGGGCTCCCCCCACCCTTAAGGGTCCGGTCCACTCGTTCGACCGATGGCCACGGCCGCGACCGCCGACGGAGTCGCACCGGATGGATCGCCCTACCCCGACCGACGCCGCCCGACGTTCGAGCGGGAGGTGCGCGCGATGTTCACCCACATCGCCGTCCGATACGATTGGTTCGATCACGTCGCCTCGGCCGGCAACGACTACCTCTGGCGCCCCCGGGCGCTCTGGGACCTCGATCGTTTCCACGACGGGCATCCCCTCCGCCGGATACTCGACGTCGGATGCGGCACCGGGGATCTGACGGTCCTCGCCGCGCGGCGGTTTCCCCGGGCCGAAGTGTTCGGGGCGGACTTCACGGGAGCCATGGTCGCCCGGGCCGAAGCCCGGACGGTCCGGGACGGGGTCCGCCCTCGCGTCCGCTACGGTCGGGCGAGCGCCCTCCACCTCCCGTTCCGTTCGGGAACGTTCGACGTGGCGATGAGCGCGTTCGTCGCCCGGAACCTCCCGAACCTTCGTACTGCGTTCGGCGAGCTCCGCCGCGTGCTCGCGCCGACCGGGACCCTGCTGACGCTCGAGATCACCGAACCCCCGTCGCCGGTCATAAACCGCCTGTTCCACGCGCACTTCGACCGGGTCGTCCCGTGGCTCGGCGCCGCGGTCCACAGCGCCGGTCCCTACCGATACCTTCCGGAGTCGCTGAAGTTCCTTCCCGACCACGACGCGATGCTCGCCCTCCTCCACGACGTCGGCTTCGAACGCGTCGAGGCGCGACGGCAATCGATGGGGATCGTGACGTCGTACCTGGCGGGCGCGGGGATTCCGGAGTCCCGGGCCCGCCACCGTTAAGGGCCCGGGCGGCCCGCGGGGTCCGTCGGCCATGTCGGAGGCTCCGTTCGACGCGTTCCGTTATGCCCACGAGCACCGCCGGGAGGTCGCCTGGCTGAGCCAGAACACGAACCACCTCGTCCCTCCGGAGATCGTGCGGGACGCCCTCGCCGAGGCGGTCGAGGAGCGACGGTACGAGGGTTACCCCTACGCCCCCGGCACCCCGGAGCTGCGCGAACTCGTGCTACGCGACCTGGGTTTCGCGGCCGATCATGGCCTGCTCGTCGCCGCGGGCGGGACCGAGGCGCTCTACATGCTCACGCGCGCGCTCCTCCAGGCCGGCGACGAGGTCATCGCCTCGGACCCGAGCTACCTCATCATCCACCGGTTCATCGAGCTCAGCGGAGCCCGGACCCGGAACCTCGACATCTATCAGCCTCCGTACCGACTGACCTCGGAGCGGGTCCGCGAGGCGATCACCCCGAAGACGCGCATGATCCTCCTCATCGACCCGTTGAACCCCCTCGGTTCCGGTTACCCTCAGGAGGAGGTCCGCGCGATCGCGGAGATCGCCCACGACCACCACCTGCTGCTGGTGAACGACGTCACGTACCGGGACTTCGCCGACTCCCCGACGCTCGCCTCGACTTTCGCACCGGAAGAGACCATCACCGTCTGGTCGGTCTCGAAGAACTGTGGCCTGGCCGGTCTACGATTGGGCGGCCTCGCCGCCCCACCGGCGCTGTTGCCGAAGATCGCCCGGTTCAACACGAACGACCTCGGGGTCAACATCCTGGCCCAGATCGCGGCGACCGCCGCTCTCGCGACGAAATCGCGCTGGTTCCCTGAGGTGCGGCGCCAGACCCGGGAGAACCAGGGCCGGATCCGCGACGTCGTCTCCCGGGTTCCCGGAACGTTCCTCCCCGTCTTCCCATCCCAGGCGAACATGTTCGCGATCGACCTGACCAAGACCGAGGTGTCGCCGGAGGCGGTCCAGAAGGAGCTCCTGCTACGGCACGGGGTGTTCGTCCGGGCGGGGAACTATCTCTCGCCCAAGTTCGGGAGCCGGTTCGTCCGGGTCTCGTTCTCCAATCCTCCGGAGGACATCGATCGGTTCGTCGCGGCGTTCCCGATCGCCGTCGACGCCCTTCGCGCCCGGGCGCCCGCCGCGTAACGGTCTACGTGGGTGGGCGCAGCTGGGCGTCGACGACCGCGTGGAGCCTTCCCGGACCGTACGGCTTCACCTCGCGGGCGCTCGATGGGCCCACCTCCGCCCCGAGCGATTCCAGCCGTCGTCGCACCGCGGCCTCGGATCGGGCGAGCCCGCCGTGGCTCCCCTCGATGAGGTGGACGTGGACCGAGCCGCCGTCGCGCCGCAGGAGCTCGAGCGCCCTCGGGAGCCATGGAAGCGAGCTCGGGAGGTATCCGAGCACGACCCGGTCCGCCTCCGCCATCGGCAGGTCAACGGAACGGTTGTCTCCCAGGTAGGTGGTGACCCGGTCCCCGACGCCGTTGAGCCGCACGTTCTCGTCAAGATATGCGAACGACTCCGGGTTCTTTTCGACCGCGTGCACTCGGCCGGCGCGACCGTGGACCGCGGCCGGGAGCGCGAAATAGCCGATACCGGCGAACAGGTCCACTACGGTCTCCCCGGGTCGGATCATTCGGCCCACCCGTTGGCGCTCCGTGCGGTTCCCCGCCGCGAACATCACGCGGGCCGCGTCCAGCCGATATCGGATCCCGTGTTCGCGGACCTCGGTCTCGGTCCCGGATCCGGCCAGCCGTTCCACGTCGGGGACCCTCAGCTCCCCCCGCATCGAGCCCCGGTACCGCAGGACCGAGCCGACCCCCAGCTCCTCGATCCAGGCGTCGCCGATCACTCCGAAGAACGGGCGCATCCCCTCGGGAAGGCGCAGGAGGAGGACCCGGCCGAGGCGCTGGTAGCCGGAGGGCATCTCCCGAGCGACCTCGCTCCCGGCGACGCGGGCGAGGCGGGCCCGGACCCGTTCGGCCGGAGCCGTGGGGGTCACGCCCGAGGCCCCGGGTTCCGCCGAGGCGGCCTCACTTGGCCGCCGGCTCGCTCCCCTTCTCCAGGAGCACGTCGAGGAACTGCTGGAGGTGGGCGATGAGGATCGGGTTGTCGGTGAACCCGCACGCATCGAGCCCCGCCCCGGCGAGGAGCGCGTGGGCCCCGTCGGTCAGCGCCTCCGTCGCGAGGAGGTTCTCGCGCGCGATGTACTGCACCCCCTCGGGGACCCGCTGGAGCGGTGCCGTCACGAACGTCACGGCGACGCCCCGCTTGACCGCGTGGCTCACCTTCTTCGAGAGCGCGTCGCGGATCTCGGCGACCTGCGGGGTGGTGAGGATGAACGTCTTCGTCGCCTGGTCGAGGAGCTCGCCGATCTTCGCCAGGACCTTATCGCGACCGTTGAGCAGGTAGACGAGCTGGGGTTCCCCGTGCTCCCCGACGATGCGGTGGAGGAGCTCGAGCTTCTCGAACACCTCCTGGATCGCCCCTTTGAGGGTGTTCGCCACCTCTAGCGGGGGCTTCGGTCGGAACAGGATCGGCTTGCCCCCGGTGGGGGTCGCGTATCCCTTCTCGGCAAGGGACTCCAGGACCTTGTACGCGCTCGTCCTCGGGATCCCCGCCGCCTGGGCGAGCGCCGCGGCGTCCCCGACGCCCCGGGCGACGAGGGCGATGTAGGCGCGAGCCTCGTAGACGGTGAGGCCGACGCGGCCCAGGATCTCGACGACGCGACGGTACTCCTGGGTGATCTCGCTCCCCAGCGAGAACGCCGCCTCCTCGATCGTCGCCATCGACCCTTCCACCCCCGAGGGGCTCATAACGGGGATTCCCGCGGACCGAATCCGTACGCCGGCGACCGCCGCCCGCGGCCCTTCGACCGGGTCGGTCTCGTCAGACGACCGGTCGGGTGAGCTTCAGGAGCTCGGCCGTACCCAGGGTCCGCTCCGCTTCCTCGCGGCTGAGCAGGCCCTCCGAAACGAGGAGCTCCTTGACGGGGGTGCCGGTCCGCGCGGAGGCGTGGATCAGCTCGGCGACCTTCTGGTAGCCGAACTTGGGCGTCAGGATCGTGGCGAGGGCGGTGGAACCCATGAGGTAGCGTTCCATCGTCTCCGCGTTGGCCGTGATGCCGTCGATGCACTGGTGGGCGAAAACCGGCAGGTAGCGAACGAGGATCTCGGCGGAGAACAACGTCTCGAACGTGGCGAGGGGCATCATCACGTTGATCTCGAGCTGGCCCGCCTGGACGGCGAGCGAGGTCGCGAGATCCGCGCCGATGATGTGGAAGGCGACCATGTTGAGGCACTCCGCCGCGGAGGGGTTCACCTTCGCCGGCATGATCGACGACCCCGGCTGGATCTCCGGCAGCCGGAGCTCGTCCAGCGCCGTCGCCGGCCCGCTCGAGAGGAGCCTCAGGTCGTTCGCGATCCGGACGAGCTCGGCGGCGAGGGTACGGAGCCACCCCGAGGCGGCGCCGAGCGCCCAGCGGCTCTGCATGCTCTCGAACGGGTCGCGCGCCGGACGAAGCGGAAGTCCCGAGAGCTTGGCGTACTCCGTGACGGATCGGGTGCGGAACCCGGGCTTCGAGTTGATCCCGGTCCCGACGGCGCTCCCCCCGAGCGGGAGCTCGGCCAGCGCGTGCTCGATCGCGGGCAGGGTCTCGAGCACGCGTTCGAGGACCGACGCGTAGGCGCCAAACTCGTCCCCGAGGGTCACCGGCATCGCATCCTTCAGGTGGGTACGGCCGGCCTTCGGGACGGCCCCGAACTCACCGGCCTTGCGCCGCAGGCTCTGGGCGAGCACCTGGACGGCCGGGCGCAGGTCACGCAGCGCCAGCAGGACTGCGACCTGCGAGGCCGCCGGGAAGGTGTCGTTCGTCGACTGACCCCGGTTGACGTGATCGTTCGGAGAGAGCTCGGCGTAGTCTCCGCGGGCCTTGCCGAGGATCTCGAGGGCCCGGTTCGCGAGCACCTCGTTGACGTTCATGTGGAAGGAGGTCCCCGCTCCGGCCTGGAAGACGTCGACCACCATCTGGTCGGCGAATCGCCCCTGGGCCATCTCCGACGCCGCCTGGGCGATCGCCTCGCCGCGCCGCGCGTCGACGCCGTCGAGGGCGATGTTCGCCCGGGCGCAAGCCTCCTTGAGCCACCCGTAGGCCCGGACGAGGTACACCGACTCGGTGAGCCCGCTCACGGGGAAGTTCTCGCGGGCTCGAAGCGTCTGGATGCCGTAGTACGCGTCGGAGGGGACCTGTCGCTTGCCGAGCGAATCCTCCTCGTCCCGGACGCCCGCCATCGAGGGCGACCCACCGAGGGCGCCGAGAAAACCCTTTAGGTCGGAGAACCCCCTCCTCGATGGACCGGTGGCCTGACGGGTCGGCGCTCCGTCGCCGGCATCGGAACGGACCGTGGTCGACCCGATCCAGCTCGCGAGCGACATCGTCCAGGCCGACGCGTTCCTCCTGCTCGCGCCGGCCCTGTGGCTGTTCCTCGTGCTCTTCGCCTGGGAGGAGCCGGAACTGGCGAGACGCACCGGGTTCGGCCGGACGAGTTTCTGGCTCCTCCTTCCCGGCGCGATCCTCGGGGGGCTGGCGAACCTCCCGTTCTTCGAGTGGGAGGGCGCCATCCTCGCCGTGAACATCGGCGGCGGCCTGATCCCGGTCGTCTTCGGCGTTCTGTTGTTCCGCAGGACGTTCGGGGATGCGGACCGCACGACCGCGATGCTGCTGGCGGCCCTCGCCGCCGAGGCCGGGATGATGTTCATGGCGGTCCTCGTTCTGCCGGCCGGTGCGCCGTCCGACCTCGGGGTCCTCCTCCTTGGGGCCGTGGTCCCGGCGATCCTCGGATTCTACTCGCTCGAGAAGGTGGGGCTCGTTCGACGCAGCCTGCAGCGGACGACCGGCTTCCTGGCGATCGCCTCCGGGGTCCTGGTCGCGACGTACGCGTCGACGGCGACCGTGCCGAGTCTGGGGATCGTCTCCGAGTTCCCGTACTATCTCATCGGGCCGGTGGCCGCTGGCGCGGTCAGCGTCCTGCTCGCCGGTCGGTGGTTCGGCCTCCCGCTCTACTCCGGTTTGCCCGTCGCCTACGCGGCGAGCACCATCGGCGTGCTGTTCGGCGCCGACCTGCTGCGCCAGCCGCCCCTCTACGGGAACGGGGCGGCGATCTACGCGATCGGAGGGGCCGGCGTGACCGACCTCGTTTACCTGAGCGGGCTCCTCGCGCTCGTGGCCGGATACCTCACCTACCGATTCTCCGGCCCTCATGCCCTTCCGGGGCCGGCCAGCCCGACCCCCGACCCGTCCCCCACGGGGCGCCTCCGGCAGGCGCTCCAGGCCGGGCTCTCGGGCCGGCCGCGGGAGTGCATCACCACGGCCCAGGACGCGACCCACGCGGCCGCTCGCCAAGCTGCGCTGCTTACGGGGGTGACCCGACGGGGGACGCCGTCGACCCCGTGGGCCGGACTTCCGGTCCCCTCTTGGGTGATCGCCGACCAGAAGAACTTGGACTCCCTGGCCCTTTCGGGAACTCGCGAGCCCCGGGACGCCTTCCGGGCCTGGCTGACGGCCCGCTGGCTCGTCGGGGCCGGCCGCGATCTCGGACGCGAGCGGCTCGGGCAGTTGGGGGCGAGGATCTGGGCGTTCCTCGCCGACGGCCTCCTCCTCGCCGTGCCGTCGGTCCTCGCCTGGATCTACCTCTCGAAGACCCTGCCCGGCTCGGTGAGTTCCATCCTCACGACCCCGTTGTTCAACGCCGCCGCGATCGCGCTCCCCGCCTACGGGTTCGTCTACTTCTCGACCCTCGAGGGCCGGTGGGGGACGACGCTCGGCAAGAGCCTGTTCGGCCTTCGCGTCACGGATCGGAAGCTCGGCCACCCGGGGCTGGTGAACGTCATGGTCCGCAACCTTCCGAAGCTGATCCCGCTCACCGTGGTTGGGCTCGGAGGCTCGCTGTTCGTCCTGACCGTCCTTCGAGGGGCGGGCGGCGCGCTCGGGACGGGAGCCGGATTCGCCGACGGCAGCGCGCTGATCCTCCTGGGGGCGTTCATCGCCGTGGGCGTCGGCGTCGCCGGCGTCGCGAGCGTGCTGTCGATCCAATCGAGTTCGGAGGGTCAGCGGGTCGGGGACTTCTTCGCCGGCACGTGGGTCGTCGGGGCGCCCGCTACTTCGCGGCCGTCGGCGACGGCGGCGTCGGACGGGGCGGCGGCACCGTCCGGTTGAGGAAGATCGCGATCGACGAGACGTTCGCCTCCCGACCGTCGTGGTTGCGCAACCGCTCGGTGTCGAGGTTCACCGGGCCCACGCCGACCTGCCCCTCGAGGAACCGGTGGCGGACGACCTCGACGACATCGACGGCCTTGCCGATGGCGTTCCCGCGCGCCTTGACGATGACGGGCGACGCGCCGCTGTTGAGCTGGGCGACGACCTGGAAGACGTAGGTCATCGTCGGCTTCGTGCCGATGAACACCGTCGCGCCGGCCGACGGCGAGCCGTCCGGCTCGCGTTCGGGCATGCGAGTTCCTACGCCTCCGTCGCTAAAAGGTTATCCTCTCGGGACCGCCATTCCGGGTCGGGGGTCGAGGAGAGGAGCTGACGACCAAGGCAAGCGTTAAGCGGGTTCGGCCGTACGCGCCGCCGGTCGCGCAGGGGTGGCCCAGCTTGGTCAAAGGCGCTAGGTTGAGGTCCTAGTCTCGTAGGAGTTCGTGAGTTCAAATCTCACCCCCTGCATACTGTCCTCCCCGGGGGTTTCGTGGCCGAGTCGATGATCCGTTGTCCTCGCTGCGGCGAAGAGCTGCCCGAGGGCGTCGCCACGTGCCCCGCCTGCGGTACGCCGCTCCCGCCACGGGCGTCGGGGACCCCGGCTCCCGAAGCCTCGGCTCCGCCCTCGGGACCCGTCCCGGCGGCCCCGCCGGCGACGCCGGAGGAACCGGCGGGACCGTCCGGTGATCTGATCCGTCGGATCGCTCGGCTGCAGCAGTGGACCGAGACGGCGCAACCGCTCGGCATCCAGCTGCCCATCCTTCCCAGCTGGGCCGAAGAGCTCGCCCGTTCCGGGGACGATCCGGATCTTTGGGGAGAGGTCGTCCGCGGCGTCGAGCGGCTCTCGCAGAAGAAGGTCCAGACCGCTCTCGAGCACTGGGAGGAGACCACCAAGAACCGCCTCGCCCGGCTCGAGGCGTACTCGGTGGACGGCCGGCTCGAGCGCGACCAGATCGAGGACATCCTCCACGCGGCCCGTTCGGGCGATCTCTCCCTGGCCCTGTCGACGTTCCAGCAGGTCGACCGGGTCGTCACGCTCAAGGAGCGCCATCTCGACCAGGCCCGCGAGGAGCTCGAACGGCTCGTCTCGCTGCTCCGCGACATGCAGGCGCTCGGTCTGCCGAACCCTCAGGATCCGTCGGAGATCTCCGAGGACCTGGAGCGCGAGCTGCGCAGCGGCCGCCTCGCGTCCTTGAAACAACAGCTCCGCGCGCTCCGCGGCCAGGCGGTCGGCCGGTTGAAGGTCGGCCTCCCGACGTACGTGAGCCAGTACGGGGAGTTCCTGGTCCGCGAGCGGAACGATGGGATCCCGGTCGAGCTCGAGGCCGCCGAGCTCGCCCGCAGCGCCCGGGAGTTCGCCCGCGGCCGGCCCGAGGAGGCGCTCCGACGCCTCCGGGTCCTCGCCCAAGTCCACGGCGGGAGCGCGAGCCGGGCGAGCCGCGCCCGAGGGCCTCCGCCGGGCGGGGCCGGCGCGCCTACAGCAGCGTCTCGAACAGCCTGACGTCCTCGTTGAAGTAGTGGCGGTGCAACACCCCGCACTCGGTGAAGCCCATTTTCTTGAACAGCAGCGCGGCCTGGGTGAACCGCGCGAGCGCGTCGGCCCAGACGGAGCTCACCGAGCTGTGGCGGGCCCAGTCGACTGCTGCGGTGATGAGCGCCGTGGCGACCCCCTGGCGGCGCGCCTCCGGATCGGAGACCAGATGGACGATCCGGCAGGTGCCTTCCGAGATCTCGCAGCCGATCGCCCCGATCATCTTGCCGTCGCGACGCGCGGCGAAGTACGTGACCCCCTCCATCCAGCTCGAGAACTCGAGCGCGTTCGGCTCCCACGCCTTGACGAGATCCTGAGGCAGGTCGGGGCGGAACGCGTCCCACACCCGCTTGTAGAGCGCCACGATCTCCGGGATGTCCGCGTGGGTGAGCCGCTCGACGACGACCGGCTTCGGCGCCGCGCTGACCTTCTTCTCCGAGGAAACGGCGCGCTCGTCTCCCCGACCGCTGGAACCTTGGCCCGCCACGTCCGTTTTCTCCCCGAAGGAGGTGGGCGGCGATTCGTTCGTTCCCAGATGAACCTTGCCCCTCGGCCGGTCGTGCCGGGTCGAACTCACGGCGTGTGGCGCGACGGGGTGCGCGGGAACGGCGTCGTCTCGCGGATGTGCTCGCGTCGCAGGACCCAGCGCAGGATCCGCTCCACCCCGACGCCGAACCCGGCGTGCGGGATGGATCCGTGACGTCGCGTGTCGAGGTACCATTCGTACTCGCTCGGGTCGGCGCCCATCGCCCGGAGCCGCTCGACAAGCAGGTCGACCTTCGTCTCGCGCGCGCTCGCCCCGACGATCTCGCCGTACCCTTCCGGCGCCAGCAGGTCGGCGGCCTCGACGGTGCGCTCGTCCGACGAGGAACGGAGCATGTAGAACGCCTTGAGCTCGCGCGGGAAATGCGTGAGGAAGATCGGGCTACGCTCCTCGAGCGTCAGGGCCCGCTCCTCGGCAGTGCCGAGGTCGCTCCCCCATTGGACCGGGAAACCGACCTTCTGGAGCCGTTCGAGCGCTTCGGCATAGGTGAGCCGGGGGAACGGCGCCGCCAGCGCGGCGAGCTCCGCCGGCGGCCGACCCAACGCCTCGAGCTCCTTCGGACGCTTCGCGGCGACGTCGTGCAGGCAATCGACGATCATCCGCTCGATGAACGACATCAGCTCGGGGAGGTCGCACCAGGCGAGCTCCACCTCGAGGTGCATGAACTCGGTGATGTGGCGGGTCGTCCGGGATTTCTCGGCGCGGAATGACGGGGTGAGCGAGTAGACGCGCTCGTGGGGGAACAGGAGCGCTTCCAGGTAGAGCTGGGCGCTCTGCGAAAGGTACCCGGGATGGCCGAAATAGTCGAAGGTGAACGCCTCCGCGCCCCCCTCCGCGGGGTTGCCCGTGATGATCGGGGGGGTGACCTCGAGGACCTCCTCCTGATCGAGAAATCTCCGCATCGAGCGCAATAGCTCGGCCTTCACCCGGAACGTCGCGACGTGGTCGGCCGAGCGGATCGCGAGGTGGCGCTTGTCCAACAGGAACTCCTCGGTCTGCTCCTGGAAAATGGGGAACGGGAGGCCCGCATCGATCACTTCGATCTCGTCGACCCGCACCTCGCGGCCGCCGGGCGCGCGCCGGTCCTCGGCGACGGTACCCGACAGCCTCAGCGAGCCCTCGACCTGGATGTGCTCGGCCTCGGTGAACTTCGCGTCGCCGATCACGTCGCGCTTCGCCGTCGCCTGGACGAAGCCGGTGCGGTCCCGCAATAGGAGGAAGAGGATCCCGCCGCTCGATCGGGAGCGCTGGAGCCAGCCGCGCAACCGGACCCGCTGACCGACGGCCGGCGTCTCGAAGACCCGGGCGATCGGGTCGGCGCTCCCCGAGGCTACTGGTACTCCCGCCATTTGTGCCCGCACTTCGTGCACTCGAAGATCCGGGTCTCCGGCTCGTCCGCGCCGCGAGTCTGCCTCAGTACCCAGTACGCCTCGGGATTCCCGCACTTCGGGCACTCTTCCGCGGTCTTCGGAAGCGTGGCTCCCTTCCCCTCCTCGACGACGCTCACCTCGCGACCGGTCGGGTTGGAACGGCCGACCTCGGCCCCGCTGCCGAGCGGGACGGTCGTGCCGCACGAACTGCATCGCCAGACGTGGGCCGTTTTGTCCGGCCGCATGAGGCGTTTGCACTTGGGACAGAACATGGGCGCCCCCGAGCGGGAGGAGCCTATTTGACGGTTCGGTGAAGCGGAGGCGGCCGGCTCAGGCCGGCCCCATCACTTGGGCGAGGGTGCCCGCGCTCGAGGGCGGAGCGTCCGGTCGAGCCACCGACAACGGCAGGGGCGAAGGCTTCGCACCGGGGGACAGGAGCCGGCGGACGTGCTCGGTACGCTTCAGCACATCGTCACGGCTGCCGACATCGGAGCGCCAGGCGAATTCGCCGCGGACCCGGGCGGCCGCCGCGTCGACCCGGTGGCTCGCCTCGGCGATCGCGCTCGCCTCCCCGACGAGCGCGACGGCGCGCGAGGTGCCGACCTTGACCCGAGCCGGTCCGGCGGGCTCCACGCCGCCATAGAACACGTGCACCCCGAGCGCCTCGATACCGGGCTCGTCCACCTCGAGGATCCCCCCGGCGGTCGGCGAGGCGGGGTATCCCGGGGGCACGAGGTACTTGACGACGCTGGCGCGCTGTCGGAAGCGGAGGAGCGTCGGATCGACCCGACCGAAGGCCACCCCTTCCAGCAGGCCGGCGAAGTCGCCGTCCTCGTAGAGCGAGATCACGTTGATCCCCTCCGGATCGCCGAACCGCGCGTTGAACTCCATCAGTAACGGTCCGCGGGCGGTGAGCATGAACCCCCCGTAGAGGATCCCCCGGTACGCGATTCCTTCCGAACGCAGTGCCGCGGCGGTCCGCTTCACCACGTCGAACGCGGCGTCTCGGTGCTCGGCGGAGAGGAACGGCAACAGGTGGTCGCGCTGCGA
This sequence comes from Methanobacteriota archaeon, assembly GCA_013290045.1. Taxonomy (GTDB): domain Archaea; phylum Thermoplasmatota; class Thermoplasmata; order Lutacidiplasmatales; family UBA184; genus Lutacidiplasma. The sequence goes on from JABCYU010000012.1 coordinate 23,374, forward strand.
GTACGAGCCCATCCCGCCGGTGTTCGGACCGGAATCGCCCACCCCCGCGCGCTTGTAATCCTGGACGACCGGCATCGGGTAGACGCCCGAATCGGTCACGAACGCCATGACGCTGAACTCCTCGCCTTCGAGCTTCTCCTCCAGCAGGACCCCTCCGGACGAGTTCGTCAGCAACTGCTTCGCGTAGGCGGCTCCGTCCGAGGGGGCCGGGAAGTCCCGTCCCTGGACCCACACCCCCTTGCCCGAAGTGAGCCCGACCGGCTTCACGACGAACTCCCCCGGGAAGTCGTGCACGGCGGCGTCGACCTCCTCGGGCGACGAGAGCGCCACGAACCTCGGAGAGGCCCGGATGTCGTGCTTCGTCAGCAGCTCCCGGCAGTATCGCTTGGAGCTCTCGATCTGGGCACCGGCTTTCGAGGGCCCGACGACCGGAACCTCCGCGGCCCTCAGGGCGTCGGCCAATCCGGCGGCGAGCGGCGCTTCCGGGCCGATGACCGCGTATCGGACCCCCTGGGCCTTCGCGAACTCCACGAGCGGCCCGGCTTGTGCCGGGTCGGCCCGCAGCGACGCTCGTGCGATCCGGTCGAGCCCCGGATGGGGATGAGGGGAGGCGACGACGACCTCGGCGTGGGAGCGGTCGAGCCCCCAGGCGATGGCGTGCTCTCGGGCACCCCCTCCGACGACCAGGACCCGCATGGCCGAACTCGCCGGGCACGCGAGCCGAGAGATATAGCCATGATGAGCGGGGGGCGGAAACCGGCGATAGCCGAGCCGTTCGGGCCGATCGTGGGCCCTCCGACACCCTCGACCCGGCGTCGAAACCGCCACCGTTAAGTGGGGTACCGGGGTGGGCGCGACGGCCCCCTATGGAGATCCAGGTCGTCGAAAAGGAGCACGACGTGCTCCGCGTCCAGATCCCCAAGGGCGAGGAGAGCCTCCTGATCCCGCTCGTCGAGGCGCTCCAGGCCGAGGAGAAGGTTGTCGAGGCCCGCTACTACCTGGGCCACCCGTTCCTCGACCGCCCGACGCTCTATCTGCGCACGAAGGGGGAGAAGCCCCAGCAGGTCCTGAAGCGCGTCCTGAAGGACCTCGCCGACCTCTACGGGGACGTCCTCGCGGACTTCGACAAGAAGGCCGAGAAGATCAAGGCGTAGGCCGGAGCGCTCTCCGATGCTGAAGGAGTGCCAGCAACACGGCTACTTCCGCGGGGAGAACTGCCCGGTCTGCCAGCAGCCCGGTCGGTTCCTGATGAACGACCGCGAGCTCGATCATCTGGGCCGCGTGATGACCGGGATCCTTCGGCACTTCCCGGAAAAGTACGGTCTGGCCGTCGACGAACGCGGCTGGATCTCCCTGCCGCAACTGGTCCAGGCGATCTCGCGCCAGCACCGCGGCTATCACTGGCTTCGGGCCCACCACTTGATCGCCATCGCGGAAAGCGACTCGAAGGGTCGCTACGAGGTCAAGGACGACCGCGTCCGGGCGACGTATGGACACACCGTCGAGGTCCAGCTCGACCTTCCGACGGAGAACATCCCCGACGAACTGTACTTCCCGGTCACGTCCGACGAGGCGTCGATCGTCCTGGAGGTCGGGCTCAAACCGACCGACCGCCGCAAGGTCCATCTCTCGCGCACCGCCGCCGACGCCCACGCCGCGGGGGCCGTCCGGACGCCGGAACCGGTGATCCTCGCGGTCGACACCCGCCGCGCCCGGGCGAACGGGCTCGTGATCATGCAGGCCGGGAAGACGGTGTTCCTCGTCGACCAGGTCCCCGCCGAGTACCTGAAGCGGCACGCCTCCGAAGCGCCGGCGCCCTGAGCCGCCCGCCGGTTCCCTACCCGATCACGACGTTCGACTGGTACTCCGTCGTCGCGTACAGCGTCTCGTTGATCCCGCTCGCCGCCTGGTACGGGTTCTCGAACACCAGGTAGAACGTGTCGGTGTACGGCGCGGCGAAGACGATGCGGCCCGCCGGCTCCCCCGACACTGACCACTGCGGGGTCGCTGCGTGTCCGTGGGCGAACGCCGAGAAGGCGGTGGAGTTGTAGACCTGAAAGACGACGGCCGCCCCGACCGGGTCGGTCACGGTGTAGTTGCCGACGATGTAGTCCTCGCCGGTGATCGCCCCCGCGAGGTAGGTGAAATGACCGGGGGTGAGGTGGTAGGAGCCCTGGGTCGTCAACGGATCGGCGTAGACCGGGGGGCCGGTGTAGACCGCCGAGAGCATCGCCCAGGCGAGCCCGAGCACGACGACCGTGACGAGGACGATCCGCAGCGAGCCGACGGTGCGGCTCCACCGCCGTTGACGGGTCGCCTGGCGGGGGGTGGGGTTCGAGGTCGGGAGCTTCCCGCAGGTAGGGCATGGCCCGCCCGGCGGCATCGCCTCGCCGCACAGTCCGCACGTCTGCCAATCGGAAGGGAGGGGGAGCGGGGCCGGCACGGATTCCGGCGCTGCAGTCCGCTCACCCGCTTTTCCCGTTTCGTACCAACCCGCCCGCCCGGGGCCTCGAGCCGGTGAGTTCGCGATGGGTGGGTATTGAAGCGGGCGCTCCGTCACCCCTCGGGATGCGGAGCGAGACCCGGCCGCCGCCCGGGCGCCGGGAACGGGCCCGCGACGACCGCGGCCACGTCCTCCTCGCGAAGTCGGTCCGAGCGGTCGCCTACGGGGCCCTCAGCGCCTTCCTCCTGCTGTACCTGCCCGACGACCTCGGTCTCTCCCTCCTCTGGAGCCTCGTCCTCACCTCGCTGACCCTTATCGGCGCGGCCGGCTGGAGCCTGCTCACCGTCGCCCCGCTCGAGGCGCGGTTCGGGCGGCGTCGGACCCTCTCGATCTTCGGCGGCCTGTTCACCGCCTCGGCGATACTGCTGTTCGTCGCGACGAGCCCTTGGCTGGTCCTCTTCGCGGTGCTGCTCGGCGGCGTCGGGGCGAGCTCGGCCGACAACGGCCCGCTGGCCGCCATCGACCAGGCGCTGCTCCCCTCGACGCTACGGAGCGCCGAACGGGGCCGGGGGTTCGCGTGGTACAACGTGATCGGCAACTTCGGAAGCGCCGGCGGTGCCCTGCTGGTCGCCGTTCCCGGGGCGCTCGACCCCCGATCGGTCCCGTACCTTCCGAACGCCCCGCACCCCTGGATCGGCCTGCTGTACATCGCCCTCGCCGCCGTGACGTGGTGGGCGTACCAAGGGATCTCCCCCGACGTCGAACCGACCGGCGGGGAGGGCCGCGCGGCGGCCGGTACGGCCCCGCTCTCCCCGGAGACTCGGGGCCACACCCGGGCCCTCGCCGTCCTGTTCGGGTTGGACGCGTTCGCCGGCGGGATGGTGATCAACCCCGTCCTGGTGGCGTACTTCGTCCTCGTCTGGCATCAGTCGGCCGGAACCACCGGGGAGCTGCTGTTCGTGGTCGGCACGGTGTCGGGCGTGAGCTTCCTCGCCGCGAGCTCGCTCGCCGAGCGATTCGGGCTGCTGCCCACGATGGTGTTCACCCATCTCCCCTCCAACGTGATGCTCGCGCTCGTCCCGCTGATGCCGACCTTTCCGCTCGCCTTCGGGATGCTCGTCGCCCGTTCCGGTCTGTCGCAAATGGACGTCCCCACCCGGCAGGCGTACACGATGAGCCTCGCCTCCCGACGGGAGCGGGCGGCGGTCGCCTCGACCCTCGCCGGGAGCCGCGGCGCCGCCCAGTGCGTCGGACCGTTGCCGTCGACCGCTCTGCAGAGCGCGGGTCTCTTCGGCGCGCCGTTCCTCATCGCCGGGAGCCTCAAGGTCGTCTACGACCTCGCCGTGTGGCGACGGTTCCGACGGGTGGCGACCCCCGAGGACGACGACGACGGCTAGGGGAGCGGCCGAGCGCCCTTACCGCTTGGGCTTGGCCGAACCGAGGTTCACGAGGACGTTCTTGCGGCGGGTGTACGATTCAACGACATGGAGCCCCTGCTCGAATCCGAGCCCGCTCTCCTTGTACCCTCCGAACGGGGTCTGGGGGAACGTCGCGGGGGCCTCGTTGACCGTCACCATGCCCGCCTCGAGCTGGCGCGAGACGGTGTGCGCCGTCGCAAGATCCTTCGTCCATACCGAGGCGAACAGCCCGTAGCGGGTGTCGTTCGCGAGCTTCACGGCCTCCTCGGGCGAATCGAAGGAGAGGACCGAGAGGACCGGACCGAAGACCTCGTCGCGGACGACCCGCGCCGACGGCGCGAGCTGGTCGATCACCGTCGGAGCGAGGAAATTTCCCTCGCGCAGTGGACCCTCCGCGACCTTCGCCCCCCCGGTGACGACGGTCGCCCCCGAATCGCGCGCTTCGGTGACGAAGCCGACCACGCGGTCGAGCTGGTCCGGCGAGACGAGCGGGCCCATGTCGGCATTCTCCTCGGTCCCCGGACCGAGGCGGAGCCCTTCGGCGACGGCCCGAACCTTCCCGAGGAGCTCGTCGTGGATGCTCCGGGCGACGATCAGACGCGAGCCGGCCCAGCACATCTGCCCGGCGTTCCCGAAGATGCCGAACCCAATCCCCTTCGCCGCGCGATCGAGGTCGGCGTCGGGGAAGACGACCACGGGGCTCTTGCCCCCGAGTTCCAGGGTCGATGGGATGACCCGGCGGGCCGCGAGCTCGGCGATACGGAGCCCGACCTCGCCGCTTCCGGTGAACGACACCGAACGGCACCGGAGGTCGGTGACGAGCGCCTCCCCGACCTCCGAGCCGTTCCCGACGACGACATTGAAGATGCCGTCCGGGACGCCGGCCTCCTTCGCGGCTCGGGCGCACCGCAGCGCGGTGAGCGGCGTCAGGCTGGCCGGTTTGAGGACCACCGCGTTCCCGGCGGCCAAGGCGGGTCCCACCGATCGGAGGGCGAGCAGCAGCGGATAGTTCCAGGGGGCGATGTGGACGGTGACGCCGAGCGGTTCGCGAAGGGTGTAGTCGAACCGCGGCCCGGGTACCGGGATCGTCTCGCCTTGGATCTTATCGGCGAGTCCGGCGACGTACTCCAGGGTCCGGACGATGAACGCGACGTCCCCGCGCGACTCGCGGAGCGTCTTGCCCATGTTGAGCGTCTCGAGGCGGGCGAACTCCTCGGCGTGGGTCTCGATCGATCCCGCCAGCTTCAGCAGGACCCGAGCCCGCTTCCCTCCGTCGTCGGTGGCCCACCACGACGTCCGGAACGCGGTCTCCGCCGCCTCCATCGCGTGGCGCGCGTCCTCGGGCCGGGCGAGGGCGGTGGTGGCGATCGGACGGTTCGTCGCCGGGTTGAGCACCTCCCGACGCTCCCCGCCGCTCCCCGGCGACTCCTTCCCGCCGATGAACAGCTCGTAATGGTCGGTCGCTTGGGCGGACATGGACGGTTCTGGGGGGCGCGAGCCAGCCGGTTCGCATAACGGTTCGCTTTCCCCGAGCGCCGCCGGCGCCGGTTCAGGGAGCTAACGGGTATCGACGACCCTTCCAGAGCACGGGTCTGCGACGTAGCCCTTGGACGAGCGACACCGAAACCAGAACGACGTAGAATCCTACGGCGGCGGGAAAAAGGAGGCCGTAGAGCGCGGAGCCCTTGGTCGCGCGGGCGAATCCCGCGTGCTTCGCGAACAACGCGATCCATAGGAACCCTCCGACGACGATGAGCGGCAGGGAGCCGTTCCATAACCCGAAGGGCAGGACCCCGAGCGGGAGCCAGAAAAAGCCGATGAGCCCGAGGAGAAATCCGGCCTCCCGGCCGGCGGAGAACCGGGTCCCGTGCATGTTCCGAAGGAGCCCCTCGAACAGTTCGTGCCGGTCGCGGTACATGCGGGTCGACAGTAGGTCGGGGGCCCACGCCACCCTCAGCCTGAGCCCCGCCCGCCGGAACTCCTGGGCCAGCCGCACGTCCTCGAGCACGGCGTCCCGGATCGCGTCGTGGCCTCCGACCCGTTCGTAGGCGTCGCGCCGGGCCATCAGGAACTGCCCATTGGCCATCGCCGCGTTGGAAGAGTCCCGGTTGACCCGTGGGGCTCGGAAGTAGGTGAGCACCATCTGGGTGTACATCGGCATGACCAGCCGTTCCCAGAAGCTCCCCATCTCGATCCGCGACGCGAGGGTGACGAGGTCCGACCGCTCCCGCTCCCCCCATTCGTACGCGGCCCGGACGACGGTGGGGTCGTAGCTCATGTCGGCGTCGGTGAACAAGAGCCACTCGCCGGTCGCGGCGTGGGCGCCGGTGCGGCACGCCCAATTCTTGCCGACCCAGCCGTCCGGAAGGGGCGGCTCGTCGATAAGCCGGACCCGCGGTGCCCGGGCGAGGGCGACCTCTCGGGTCCCGTCGCTCGATCCGCCATCGACGACGATGATCTCGAGATCGGGGTAGTCCTGGGCAATCAGGCCGTCCAGGCAGCCGGGGAGATCGAGCTCCTCGTTGCGCGCCGCGACGATCGCCGTGATCTTCGGATACCGCCGGCTCCCGGTCGGGGCCGGCCGGTCCAGGCGGGGCATTTGGAGGGCGAGGACGATCGCGATCCCCTGATAGACCAGCACCAACGCGCACGCCGCCAGGACGGAGATCACCACCCAGTCGTCGAGCACGCCGGCGTCGAGGAACGGCGCTAATTAAGCACCGGCCCGTGGCGAGCTCCGAGGGGAACCGGTGGGCACCGTCGAGCATCCCCGGATCCGCCCGGGCGTTCTGGAGGACCGGCTCTATCAGGAGCGGATCTCCCGGGCGGCGATCGGTCGGAACACGCTCGTGGTCCTCCCGACCGGGCTCGGGAAGACCGCCATCGCCTTGCGCGCGATCGCCGAATTCCTCCTGCGGGACCCGACCCGCTCCATCCTCTTCCTCGCCCCGACGCGGCCGCTCGTCGTCCAGCACGCCAAGAGCATCGAGACCACGCTGTTCGCGCCGGCGCCGCTCGTCCTCACCGGATCGATCTCGCCGGCTCGCCGCCACGAGCTCCTGCACCCGCCCCAGGTCGTGGTCGCGACCCCCCAGGTGATCGGGAACGATCTCGCCAGCGGACCGTTCGACCTCACGAAGTTCAGCCTCATCGTCTTCGACGAGGCGCATCGCGCCGTCGGCGACTACCCCTACGTGGTGATCGGGAAGGCGAATCGGGGGGGACCCGCTGCGCGTGTGCTGGCGATGACCGCCTCCCCGGGGGCCCGTATCGAGCGGATCCGGGAAGTATGGAACAACCTCGGGATCGAGCAGTTCGAATATCGCACGGCCCACGACCCGGACGTGCAGCCGTACGTCCACGGCATCGGGGTGGAGACCGTCGAGGTGCGGATGCCGGCCGAGGTCAAAGGCCTCGCGATC
>JABCYU010000013.1 GCA_013290045.1 Methanobacteriota archaeon
GACGGCGGCGTGGCCACCGAGCGCGCGATGGACTACGCCGCCGCCTTCCAGATCGAGTCCGACTTCGAGCGGCCGATCGCCACCCTCTCGAACGGGACCCGCCAGAAGGTCCTGATCGCCGCGGCGTTCCTCCACCAGCCGCCGCTCCTCGTCCTCGACGAGCCGCTCAACAACCTCGACCCGCGCGCCGTGCGGATCATGAAGGAGCTTTTGGTCCGCTACGTCACGCACGAGGGACGGGGCGTGCTCTTCTCGACGCACACCCTCGAGGTCGCCCAGCAGCTGTGCCACCGGGTCGCCATCCTCGACCGGGGGGTGCTGCGCGGAGAAGGATCCCTCGCCGAGCTGCGGCGCGGGATCGCCGACGGGGACGCCTCCCTCGAGGAGATCTTCCTGCGGTTGACGCGGGAGGAAGAAGCGGTCCGGGTCGCGGTCCGTTCCCTGGGGGGCTAGCGGTGGGCTGGCGGGACGCCTGGCGCCTCTCCGAGGCGCCGTACACCGAGATTGCCTTCCAGGCGATCTACGCCCTCCGGCAGGGAAACCTCCCGAGCTCCACTCCCGAAGACGAGCTGGCGAGCAAGGCCCGCCGGCGCGTCACCCAGAGCAAGCTGATGGTCAGCTTCGTCCTCGGTCTGGTCGGGATCGGCACCATCCTGTTCCTGAGCCCTCGGGTGGAGATGGCGCTCGGCGGGGGACTTCCCCGGGGGCTCTACATCGCCGGTGTGCTCGACGGGGTGCTGGTCCTGGAGCTGGCGCTGGTGTGGTGGACCGGCCTCCAGATCCTGCCGACCTTCCTCGGCTCCTCGTCGCTGACGCTGCTCGAAACGATGCCCGTGGACGAGCGAACGCTCGACCGGGTCGCGGCCGTTCTGGTCTTCCGACTGTTCGATGCCCCGGCGCTCACCTGCCTCATCGTCACCCCGATCGTGGTCGGCTGGGCGCTCAGCAGCCCGCTCGCCGGTTTCGCGATGTTCCTGGGAGTGGTCGCCGTCGTCAGCGTCGCGATCGCCCTCGCCCTCCTCACCGGGCGCTTTTTTGTCCGTCGAATCCAGGGCGCCCGCGGCGGCGGAAACCAGTCGCTCGTCCGTTGGTCCTACCTGCTCCTGTGGGCGATCCCGGCGTTCGCGATGTATGGCTTCGTCACGTTCTCCGGCCAGTACTTCGCCCTCGTGCAGCAGCTATGGTACTACGGCCCCGCTCCGGCGTTCACGGCGTTCGTCCTCTCCTTCCCGTTCCCCTTCGCCCTGCTCTCGGCGTCGGCGCCGACGCTCCACGGAGCGGCCCCGACGACGACCGTCGACCCGCTCTTCGGGCTGTTCGGCGCTGCGGCGTACCTCGAAGGGGTCGGGGTACTGCTCCTCTGGCTCGTCCAGGCGCCCCGCCGCTTGGTCCGCTCCACCCCCGAGGCGGGAGGCAGCGCTCGCGTCGGGGACCTGAAGCTGTTCCCGTCGTCGGCGAGCGTCGCCATCCTCGTCAAGGATCTTCGAACCGCCTCCCGGACCCCGGGGTACGCCTTCCTCATCCTATTGCCGCTCCTCGACGCCGTCGCGATCGGGTTCTGGACGGTCGTCAACCCGACCAACGGCAACACGTTCAACCTGGGGATCGCGGCGGTGACGACCGCGGCGCTTCTCGCAACCTTCTTTGGACCGGCGTTCTTCGCCATCGAGGTGATGGGCTACTCGTACGCTCGGACCCTTCCGCTCCCGGACCGGACCGTGCTGATCGGCAAGGTCCTGATGGTCGCCATCATCTACACGATCGCGAGCGGCCTCGTCCTTGGCCTCACGTTGATCCGCTTCTTCGACCCCTGGCTGTTCCTCGCGTTCATCCTCGCCGAGTTCCCCGCCGTCGTCGCGGCGTCGTTCCTCGAGCTCGGGCTCCTGTTCCGCGAAGCGCGGCGGCGCGGCCTCCCGATCGTGAACCTCTACTCGGGCGCCTGGATCGCGACCCTCGTGGCGATCCCCGGCGTCATCGTCGCCGCGATCCCGCTCGGGGTCTTCGAGCTCCTCCGCGCCGGCTCCCCCCTCGTCACGTTCCCGAGCATGGGCGCCCTCGCCTTGCTCGAGCTCGGGGTCGCGGCCCTGTTCGCGATCGGCCGAACTGGGAGGGGGTCGCTCTGAGCCGACCGGAGCTCCCCAGCCGGTTCGATCCGGGGGCCGTCGAAGCGCGCTGGCAGAAGGCGTGGGACGACGGAGGCTACTTCCATGCCCCCGAACGACCGTCGGGCCCCGCCTTCACGCTGATCCTCCCCCCTCCGAACGTCACGGGGGTCCTCACCATCGGCCACCTCCTCGGAGGGACCGCCATGGACATCCTCGTCCGGTGGCACCGGATGCGCGGGGAGCCGACCCTCTGGCTTCCCGGCATCGACCACGCCGGTCTGTCGACGCAGGTCCAGGTCCGCCGCCGCCTGGCCAAGCAGGGGATCCGGCTCGAGGCGCTTCCCCGCGAGGAGATCCTCGCGCACATCGAGCGTTGGCGGGAGGAGCACGAGGCCCGGATCCGGGCCCAGCTGAAGGCCCCGGGGTTCTCGATCGACTGGGCCCGGTGGCGCTACACGATGGACCCGGCGTCGGTCCGGGCGACGAAGCAGGTGTTCGTCCGGCTGTATGAGGAGGGGCTCATCTACCGCGGCGAGCGCATCGTGAACTGGGACCCGGTGCTCCGCACGGCCGTCTCCGACCTCGAGGTCGTGCACCGCGAGGAGGACGCGGAGCTGATCTACGTTCGATACGAGTGGGCCGATGGAAAGCCCGGGGGGATCGTGGTGGCCACCGTCCGGCCGGAGACGATCTTCGGGGACGTCGCCGTGGCCGTCCACCCGGACGACGAACGCCACCGCGACGCCGTCGGACGGAGCGTGCGCGTCCCGCTCACGGACCGGACCGTCCCGGTGATCGCGGACGTCGGCGTCGACCCGGCGTTCGGGAACGGCGCCCTGAAGGTCACCCCACGACACGACCTGCTCGACTACGAGATCTCCCGCCGCCATCCGGAACTTCCGGTGCCTCCGACGATCCTCGATGCCGACGCCCGATTGACCGGCGACTGGGTGCCGGAGCTCTACCGCGGAATGGATCGGAAGAAGGGGCGCGAGGCCTCGGCGAACGCCCTCCGAGAGGCGGGGCTCGTCGAGCGCGTGGAGCGGACCCGTCATTCCGTGGGCCACTCGGAGCGCTCCGACGCGGTGATCGAGCCGCTCCTGTCGACGCAGTGGTTCGTCCGGACCCCCGCGCTCGCACCCCCGGTCGTCGCGGCCGTCCGGTCCGGGGAGATCCGCATCCACCCGGCCCGCTGGGAGCTGACGTTCTTCCGCTGGATGGAGGGATTGCAGGACTGGTGCATCTCGCGCCAGGTGACCTGGGGCCACCTGATCCCGGTCTACTACTGCGACGCCTGCCACGCCGAGACCGCCGCGATGGAGCGGCCCGCCCACTGCCCGAAGTGCCGGTCGGTCCGGCTCACCGCGGACCCGGATGTGCTCGACACCTGGTTCACCTCATGGCTCTGGCCGTTCGCGAGCCTGGGCTGGCCCGAGGAGACGGCCGATCTGCGCGGCTACTACCCGACGAGCGTGCTCGTCACGGGCCGGGACATCATGTTCTTCTGGGTCGCGCGGATGATGATGGCCGGCTACCATTTCCTCGGGGCCCGTCCGTTCTCCGACGTCTACTTCACCGGCATGCTCCGCGACGAGCGGGGCCAGAAGATGTCGAAGCATCTCGGCAACTCCCCCGATCCGCTCGACGTGGTCCGCGAGCGCGGGGCCGACGCCGTGCGCTTCGCCCTGGTCTTCCCCAACCCCGTCGATCAGGATGGGCCGTTCGGCGGTCCCACGCTCGACGGCGCCCGGAACTTCCTGACGAAGCTGTGGAACGTGGTCCGATTCACCCTCGGGCACCTCCCCGAGGAGATGGAATCCCCGAGGCGGGTCCCGGCGCTCCCGCCCGGCGCGGCGCTCGAGCACCGCTGGATCCTCTCCCGATGGGCTCGAACGGCTCGCGAGCTCGACGAGGCGCTTGCCGCCTTCGAGTTCACGAAGGCCGCGACGCTCCTGTACCAGTTCGTCTGGCACGACCTCGCCGACCGATACGTGGAGGTCGCCAAGGAGGCGCTCCAGGGCCAACGCGGCGAGACCGAGGCGAGGACGGCACGCGAGGTGCTCCTCTTCGTCCTCGAACGGACCCTGCGCCAACTCCACCCGATGGTCCCCCACGTGACCGAGGAACTCTGGCACGCGCTCCCCCACGAGGGCGAGGTCCTGACGATCGCGCCGTGGCCGCGGCCGTCGGAAGCGTCCGAGGACGCCGAGGCCGAGCTCACGATGGGGATCGTCCTCGAGTCGATCCGGGCGTTGCGGAACCTGAAAGCCGAGCAGAAGCTCCCCGGGACCGAGGCGCCCTCCGCGTGGGTCCGGCCGAGCGGGGCGGAGAGCCGGGCCGTCCTCGAGGCGCAGCGCCCGACGATCCTGCGGATCGCTCGCGTGGCGAACCTCACCTTCCTCGCCCCCGAAACCGCCGTGCCTCCGGCCCTCGCCGCCAGCGTGACGCCGTTCGCCGAGTTCTTCGTTCCGCAACCGGCCGAAGCGGCCGCCGCCGAGGCCGAGGCGCTCGTTCGCGAGCGGGAGAAGCTCGCCGGCCTTCTCGAGAAGACCCGGGCGCGGCTCGCCGACGCGGGGTTCCTCGCCCGCGCTCCGGCCGAGGTCGTACGGGAGACCGAAGCGAAGGCGCGCGAGCTCGCGGAACGGATCGGCCGCCTCGACGAGCACTTGAGGCGACCCGGCCCGTCGGAGGCGATGATCTGATGGCGCGCGCCCCCACTCGAGCGGCCCGTCGGAAGGCCGCCCCGCCCACGAAGGCCCCCAAGGGAGCCGACCGACCGACCCCGCCGGGCCTTCCGCTCGGCCGCAGCGGTAGATTCCACCCCCCGTACGGGCTCGGGCTCTGGGCCCTGGGGCGCTGGACGAAGGAGGACGAGGCCCGAACCCGGAGCTCGCTGGATCGCGCCCTCGAGCGGAACGTCCCATGGCTCGACACCGCCGAGGTCTACGGGACCGGGAGAAGCGAGCGGATGCTCGGCGACGTCCTCGCCCTGCGGGCCGAAGGCGCTCCCCGGCCGTTCCTGACGACGAAGGTCTCGTGGGAGCACCTCCGCGCGGCCCAGGTGCGCGCGTCGATCCAGGGCAGCCTCCAGCGACTCGGGCGATCGTCCGTCGACGTCTACCTCGTCCACGCCCCGGACCCCCACGTCCCCATCGCCGAGACGATGGGGGCCATGGAGGAGCTTTGGAAAGCGGGGAAGATCGGGGCGATCGGCGTCAGCAACTTCACCGTGCCCCAGCTCGAGGCGGCTCAGGCGGCGCTGAAGGAGGCCGAGATCGTCGTGAACCAGATCCGGTTCAACCTGCTCGACCGCGCGGAGGCGACCCCGATCGCCCGGTACTGCCGGGAGCATCGGATCGTCCTCGAGGCGTACACGCCGCTCGCCCGCGGCCTCCTCACCGGCCGATACCTCGGTCGCGAGAAGCCTTCGGCCGAGGTGCGCCGCTACGCCCACTCGATGTTCGAGGCGGACCGGTTCGCCGAGCTCCAGGGGACCGCCCGAAAGCTCCGCGACCTCGCCGACGAGGCGAAGGTCCCGTTGCCGTCGATCGCCCTGCACTGGCTCGCTCGGCAGGGCGTCGCCCCGGTGTTCGGGGCGAGCCGACCGGAGCAGGTCGATGCGGTGGTGGAGGCGTGGGCCATCCGCCCGGCCGACGCCGTCCTCGATCGCGCCGAGGCGATCGCAGGGGGCCGGGTTGCTTAGGTTCGTGGCGTTCGACATGGACGGGACCCTCGTCGATGTCGACAGTTCGTGGGGGGCGGTCCACCGCCACTTCGGCGACACCAACGCCCCGGCGCTCGACCTGTTCGTCCAGGACCGGATCGACGACGAGGAGTTCGTGCGCCGCGACATCCGGCTCTGGTGGAAGCACCACCCCGACCTCACCGTCCAGCAGCTGACCGAGATCCTCGACACCGTCCCCCTGATGCCGGGGGCGCGGGCCCTGTTCAACGAACTGCACCGACGCCGGATCATGACGGCGATCATCTCCGGGGGGATCGACGTGCTGGCGAAACGGATCGGCCGCGAGCTCGGGATCGACTACGTGCTCGCGAACGGCTTTCGCGTGGACGCGACGGGCCGGCTCACCGGCGAAGGGATCATCCGGGTCCCGATCAAAGGCAAGGAGAAGGTGCTCCAGCAGGTCCAGGAGCAGCTCGGCTTCTCGGTCGAGGAGACGGCCTCCGTCGGGAACTCCGACATCGATGTCGGGCTGTTCCGGCGCTCCCGGATCGGGATCGCCTTCCAGCCGGCCGACGGCGTGGTGCGGTCCCGGGCGACGGCCGTGGTCACCGTTCGCGACATGACCCACATCCTGCCGCACCTGTTCCCCGAGTAGGCGCGCCGCCCGCGCTTTCGCCTCGGCAAGGCTTTTGAGCCATCCGACCCTCGTTCGACCCGTTCCGATGCAAGAGTATCAGCGCCTGTTGGAGCGGGCCCGCGAGAAGCTCCCGGTCGTCCACGTCGCCACCGACCGGTTCCAGGTCCCCGACGTCGAGATCACGAGCGACGGCAAGAGCACCGTCATCCGCAACTTCGAGGAGATCACCAAGGTCCTTCGACGCGAGCCGGCGCATCTCATCGGCTTCCTCGCCCGCGAGATGGGCTGCCCCGGGGTCCTCGACGGCCCGCGCGGGGTCCTCAAATCCCGGCTCAACAAGGACGCCATCAACCAGCGGATCCGCGAGTACACCGAGAAGTACGTGATCTGTTCGGAGTGCAAGCGTCCCGACACCCACCTGAGCAAGGAGGGAAGGCTCACCCTCCTCATCTGCGAGGCGTGCGGCGCCCAGCGACCCGTCACGGTCCGGCGGGTGGTCGAGCCGGAGAAGCCGAAGACGCCCGTCGTCGTCGGCGAGGTCTACCGGCTCACCATCGAGGACGTCGGCCGACGCGGTGACGGCGTCGCCAAGAAGGAAGGGTTCGTCATCTTCGTCACGGGGGCGACGCAGCGCGGATCGACGGTGAACGCCAAGATCACCAAGGTGTTGGGGAACAACGCCTACGCCGTCGTCGCCCCGTAGGCCGGGGCGATGCGCGGCCTTCGGTCCGTCGGGCTGCTGGCCCTGTACGTCGGCGCCCAGGTGGTGGCGCTGCTCCTGGCGCTCCCGTTCCGCGCCGCCGGACTGCAGACGACCTCCAACCCGAACAGCGCGACCGACCCGATCCTCATCATCGTCTTCATCGTCGTCGCCGGGGTCACGATCCCGTACTTCGCCGCCAAGGCCGGCGGGGCCAAGGCGCTTCGGTGGCTCATCCTCGTCTGGATCGCCGCCGCCCTCGACATCACCCTGAGCGCCGCCTTCGCCCTCGTCACCCCGGCCCCGTTCTACCTCCCGCCGTCGGGCGCGGGGATGACGTTCGACGTCGCGGTGGTCCTCGCCGGGGTCGTCGCGGTGACCCTCCTACTGGCGCTGCTCATCGAGCCGCAGTGGTACATCGTCGACACGGCCGGATTCATCGCCGCCGGCTCGATCATCGCCCTCATCGGGATCTCCTTCGGGATCCTGCCGGTGTTCATCCTCCTGATCGCCCTCGCCGTCTACGACGCGATCGCCGTCTACGGGACGAAGCACATGCTCTCGCTCGCCGACGTCGTGACCGAGATGAAGCTCCCGATCCTCATGGTGATGCCGAGCGCGCCGGGGTTCGACTACACTAGGTCGGCACGGCTCTCCGACACCCGCCAGCAGCCGACGGAGCAGCGCGAGGCGATGTTCATGGGCCTCGGCGACGTCGTGATCCCCGGCATCCTCGTCGTCTCGGCGTTCATCTGGCTCCCTACCGCCCCGCACCTCATCGGCGTCGGGGCGAACCTCGTCGTCGCCATCGCGGCCCTGTTGGGCTCGCTCGCCGGCTACTCGGTACTGATGAGCCTCGTGCTCAAGGGCAATCCCCAGGCCGGGCTCCCGCTCCTCAACGGCGGCGGGCTCGCCGGGTACATCGTCGCCTACCTCCTCCTCTTCCATTCGTTCAGCTTGGGGCTTTCGTTCAGCCTGTAGAGGGAGCCGGTGCCGCGGAAGGTCGAGGACATCCGGATCGACGACGCCCCGACGCTCGACGTCCTCGTACGGCGGATGGAGTCGGCCGGCGGGTTCAGCGCCAAGGGGGTCGCCGAAGGGGTCGACCTGCTGGCGCGGATGCTCGCCGACGACACGATGACGGTGTTCCTCTCCTTCCCCGCCGACATCGTCGCCACCGGGACGCGGGGGGTCCTCCACGAGCTGATCCACGGGGGCTACGTCGACGCCGTCGTCACGACCTGCGGGACCCTCGACCACGACCTCGCCCGCTCGTTCAAGCCGTACTATCACGGGGCGTGGGACCTCGACGACGTCGAGCTCCACCGAAAGGGGCTCTACCGGCTCGGAAACCTCGTCATCCCCGAGGCGAACTACGGGGCGATCGTCGAACGGAAGATGCAGGCGCTCCTCCGACGGCTGTGGGCGCGCGGCGTCCGCAAGCTCTCGACCCGGGAGCTCGTCTGGGCGATCGGGGAAGCGCTCGGGAACGATGCGGGGTCGGGGAGCCTGTGCCGGGCGGCGTTCGAACGCCAAATGCCGGTGTTCGTGCCCGGGATCACGGACGGCGCAGTCGGCTCGCAGCTCTGGCTGTTCTGGCAGAACCACAAGGCACTCGAGCTCGACCTGTTCGACGACGAGCAGCGCCTCTCGGACCTCGTCTTCGAGGCGAAGCGGGCGGGCGCGATCCTGCTCGGCGGCGGGATCTCGAAGCATCACACGATCTGGTGGAACCAGTTCCGCGGCGGACTGGACGCGGCGCTCTACGTGACCACCGCCGTCGAGTGGGACGGCAGCCTCTCCGGCGCCCGCACCCGCGAGGCCGTGTCGTGGGGCAAGGTGAAGCCGAACGCGCGCCACACGACCGTCGAAGGCGACGTGACGGTTCTCCTGCCGCTCATGGTCGGCGCCGCGCTCGAGCGAATTCGCTGAGGCGCGAAGCGCTCCGGCGAGAGGTTATTAGGCGCGCACCGAGTCCGCCGCCCCACCCAGTGGGCCCGTAGCTCAGTCGGCAGAGCAGGCGGCTCTTAACCGCAAGGTCAGGGGTTCGAATCCCCTCGGGCCCGTGGGCGAATCCGCCAGGATTCGAGCTCCCACCCCTCGGTCGTTAGCCTTGATGTACTCCATCTATCGTATCCATAAATCGAGACCATGGAGACCACTTCTATCGCCGTGGACCGGGAGGCTTACGATCTCCTCCGGAGCCAGAAGCGACCCGGGGAGTCATTCAGCCAGGTCGTGAAGCGGCTCGCCAAGAACCGACGGCCGCTTGCGAGCTTCGTCGGGGCCTGGAGGGACCTGCCCGAGAAGACCCTTCGGGAGATCCAGGCGAGCCGCAAGCGCCTGCGCGACCTCGATGAACAGCGCTTCGAACGGCTCGTGAAGGGCGGACGCTGAACGGTTCGAGCTCTCGACACATCGTTCCTGATCGACCTCCTCCGGGGACACCGGGGAGCCGCCGCCAAAGCCGAGGTCCTCGACTCCGAGCCGGAACCCATCACCCTACCGCCGCCCGCGTTGGCCGAATTCCTCGATGGGGCGTCCTTCGCGGGCGGCGCGTACCTGGCGAAGGCGCTTCAGCTCGTCGCGGGACGCGACGTGGTTCCCTTCGACAAGGAATGCAGCCTCATCGCCGGCCGGCTTCGCGCGGACCTTCGGACTCGGGGGATATCCTTACCGATGCTAGACGCGATGATCGTGTCGACGATCCTTCGGCACCACAGCATCCTCGTCACCGGGGACGCCGGATTCAACCGCATTCCTGGGCTGGCCGTCGCGTCGTACTGATACCCCCGCTTTCGTGGCATCGGGGGCGGCTCGAGAGGTCGCCCCGAATCGCGGCCCGGGATCGGTCGAGTCACACTGACGCGACGCCCGGAGGACGTGTCTCGGCCCCCGGGGCGATCCGGATTGCCTCGGCGTTTGCCCATCGGCACCTCGGAAGGGAGGCACACGCGGGCGGGTCCCCTCGGGCCGGGGGACCACCGGCCGATCGAACCCGACGAGAACAGGTCGCGCTCCGGCCGCCCTATAGGGTTCGGACCCGGGCGAGATCGTACGTCAGGAGAGCCCGAGGGCCCAGGCCCCGACGGACGGCACGAGCAGGAAGCCGATCCCGATGAGGGCCAGAGCCCCGCCCAATCCCGCGGATACTCGGAATCCGGTCTTACCCGGGATGAGCTTCTCGATGAAGATCATCAGCGCGATGAGCGCCATCCACGGCAGCGCCATCAGGCCGACGGCAAATAGGACTGCGAACAGGAGCCAGCAGCAACCCACGCAGAAGGCGGCATGCCTTGCTCCGAGCCGAAGCGCGCCCCTAAAGCCGGGACGCCAATCCGTCAGCAGGAACGAGACCGGGGTCCGGCATCCCCGCAAGCAGGTTTGTTTGAGGGGCGTCGTCTGGTAGACCCCCGCGGCGATCAGGACCCCTCCCGCCACGCCGACGCCGAGGGTTCCCGTCCCCACGAGCACCGAGAGCTCGGGCGCGAGCAGCAGGTAGGCGATCGCCACGGCCACGCCGATGGCGGTCCAGACGCCGATGTACGTGGTCAAGAAGACCGACATCAAGGCCCCCCGGAGCGGCGGGCGGTCGTCCGGGCGCGCGCTCAGCGCCGAGTAGGCCTGGGCCATCGGAGCGGCCGCCGGGAACATCATCGCCACCATCATGACCATCCAGATCGCCAGGAACAAGGCGAAACCCCCGACGGTGGAGACCGAGGCGAGCAACATCGCCGACGTCATACCGGCCCCCATCCACACGACGAAGGCCCAGGCCGCCACCGAGGCGCCGAGGAGCCCGAGAAGTAGCGTGATCACCGCGGGCGCGTGTGCCCCCCGGAACACGCCCAGTGGGGACTCGAGGGTCCGTGGCGCCCCGGTCCCGAACTCGTTGGCCATCGCTAGGCGAGACAGCCTTTGTCGCTGAACTTCACGATGGCGACGTGACCGTTCCGGGCTTCATGGAAGGCCAGTAGGTCCTCATCGTGCATCCACCACCGCTTGATGCTCGTGACGAGACCTTTCTTGAAGATGATGCCGCCGGGGAGGGAGATGGAGCCCTCGAACGGGTCGTTCGTGACGGGGTTCCGAATGTGCTCGGAATGAACCTCCCCGACGCCTTCGACCTTGAACCAGCTGTCGTAATCCTTGTACTGGAATTGGATCGGGGTGACCCGGATCGGGTGGACCTTGGTGAGCGTTCTGGGGAATATCTCGAACACGCCGCCGCCGTGCTTCCCGCTGGCGATCTCGCCGATCGCCTTCTGCTGCTCTTTCGAGGCGGACGGGTCGATGTACAGTCGCGCGGTGCCGTTCCCCTCGTGGATCGCCTTGGGCCACCAGTACGCCGCGGCGAACGTCACTCCGTCCAGGGGCGTCTGATCGAACTTTCCCTTCGTGATGTGGAACGCGATCAGCGCCTCGCAGTTGCCGTAGGTCGGGAGACCGTTGAAGTTGCAGGGACAGCCGTAGGCACAGTTGCAGCTCTGGATGTATTCGGCGTCGAAGGTCCAAGGGGTCACGGCGGCCATGATTGCCCGAACGGCTCGGGTATTAGTAAACCTCGGGGCGGACGCCCGCGCCTCCACAACGCCCAACGTTCCGGGCCTCCGTCGGCGACCGCGTCGCGGTCCAAGGGCCGAGATGCCCCGTCGTGACCGGGGGCGAGGTCGACGAGAGGATCCAGCGGGCGCCGCGACCCGCCGATGCTCGGCGGCCCTCCCGCGCGGCCCGGACGAACCCCCCGCCCGAGCGATCCGGCAGCTCCCCTCGGGCTCGCCACACCGCAACGTGGCCCCCCGGCGGGCGGCGCTCGACGGTGCGACGGCGTCTATAGGGAGCCCGCTTCCGGACCTTGCTCGCACGATGGACGCCCACGACGTCCGGATCTTCTGTGCCTTGGCGATCTCCGGGCCTCCGGAGGCCCTGGTGCCCGCCCGCCGCTCCGGGATCCGGCGGATCGCCCTCGGGATCGGACTCGATGAGAAGACGGTCCGGGTCCGGCTCCGCCGGCTCGAGGACGAGGGGTTCATCAAGTACTATCAGGCGTCGCCCGACCTCTCCCTCCTTGGGATGACGGCGGAGGCGACGCACCGGTTCGAGGCGGTGAACGTCGCCACCAAGCTCGAAGCGCTCCGGTTTGCGGAAGCCCAGTTGGGGATGGTGGAAGCCCTCGACTTCCTGGGGACCACCTTCGTCGTGACCGGGGCCGGCACGAGCCCCGAAGAATCGACCGGGCTCCAGAAGCGCATCGCCCACCGGTTCGAACTCGACCGGATCGAGCAGGGACAGCGCGTCCTGCGGCAGTGCCCGGCCCGCCTGCTTCCCGTCGACTGGAGGATCATCGAGCGGATGCGCTACGACGCTCGAGCCCCGCAGGGCGACGTGGCCGAGGCCCTCGGGTTGACCCCAAGGATGGTCCGCTATCGACTTCGCCGGATCCGCGCCAGCGGCGGCGTGACGATCCGACCGGTGATCGACGCCCGCCGCCAGAACGGTCTGATCCTGTACCGCCTCTCGGTGACGGCCGAGTCGCCGGCCCGGCAGGAGGTCCTCGCTGAATTGCAGCGGCGCCTGGGCGACTCCATCTGGGCCACCCGAATCGCGCTGACCGGACCGATCCTCCTCGACATGTTCGGCGTCACCCTCGCCGACCCGGAAGAGTCGGCGGTCCGCGCGCTCGAAGTGAAGGGGGTGCAGGCGTGCTCGGCCCTCGTCCTGAAGGAGATCCGCGAACCGCCGCACGGAAACTGGATCGATCGCCGCATCGCGGATCTGGCCGCCGGCCGGACCGGCGCCCTCCCGGATCCGGTAGCGGCCTAGATCGGGTGGATCTTCTCGCGGAGCTCGGATTCCGAGACCTTCAGGCCGGAGTGATGGGTCCGCACGTGCAGGCTGATGTGGGCGAGCACGTCGTCCGATCCCAGGGGGGAGACCAGGGTCCACCCGCACTGGCACGCCACCATATGGCCCATGGCGCGGGGACGGAGCGCCGGTCTATCAACCCTTGGTCGCGGAAGGTCGACCCGCCGAGCGGGCCTCCGCCCCGGCCGGGCGCAGGTTCTGGTTGACGTGGAGCCGATTGGCCGGATCGAACCGTTGCTTC
Source organism: Methanobacteriota archaeon (assembly GCA_013290045.1). Classification (GTDB taxonomy): domain Archaea; phylum Thermoplasmatota; class Thermoplasmata; order Lutacidiplasmatales; family UBA184; genus Lutacidiplasma. Next base: position 13,234 of record JABCYU010000013.1, read on the forward strand.
AGCGCGACGAGCCGATCGTAGTTCTCCCCGTACGTCGCCTGGACGCGCTCCTGCCCCTCGTCCATCATGAAGTTCACGTACGCGCCGCCCATCGAGAACGGATGGAGGGCCTCCCAATATCCAACGGTCCAGTCCCGGAGCCGACGGGCGTTCCGGGGATCGGGGTCGACGCCGACGATCACCTCCGCCCACTTGGCGTCCCGATACGCCCAGGGGGTATCGCGGCGCCCCACTCGGGAGGCGGCGCCGTCGACCGGGTAGAGGTGCATCGTCGATTGCGGCGTGGGAAGCTCCCGGGAGTGTCGCAGGTGCTCCTGGATCGCCGGGTCGGTGAGGGTTCGGAAGAAGTCCGCGCGCCAGTACCATTGGTGGCCCGGCGGATAGAGCCCGTCGAACAGGCTGTTGAGCGTCGGGTACGGCATCGGCGAGATCGCGTGAAGGCACGGGGTCCCGACCCGGTGCACGGGAGCCAGGAGCCGCTCGGTCTCCTTCGGAGCGGCGAGAGAACACCAGACCACCGCCGCGACCTTCTGCAGCCGGATCGCCTCCGGGAACGGGGGGGCGGGGGGAACGGTGAGGAAACCGAAGAACCCGTTCAGCTCCTCCGGCGCGGTCGGAAGGAAATCCCGGTACCACTCGAGGACCTCCTTGGCCTGGTCGAGAGGCCAGAACGTGGGACCCGCGATGACCGTGCCGACCGGGTGCAGACGGAACCGAAAGCTCGTCACGACCCCGAAGTTGCCGCCTCCGCCGCGGACCGCCCAGAACAGATCGGGATGATGGTCCGCGTCCGCGGTGACGAAGCTGCCGTCGGGCAGGACCACGTCGACGGCGAGCAGGTTGTCGATCGTGAGCCCGAACTTCCGGGTGAGGTGCCCGAGTCCCCCCCCGAGCGTGAGCCCGCCGATCCCCGTCGTCGAGATGATGCCGCCGGGGGTGGCGAGCCCGAACGCTCCGGCGGCGTGGTCCAGGTCCCCGAGCTGGCATCCGCCGGCCGCCTCCGCCGTCCGATCCTTCGGATCCACCCGGACGCTCCGCATGAGCGACAGGTCGATGAGCAGGCCATTGTCGACGCTGCCCAGGCCTCCCCCGTTGTGGCCCCCTCCCCGGACCGCGATGTCGAGATTCTGTGCCACCCCAAATCGGATCGCGGTGATCACGTCCCCCGCGTCCCGGCACCGGGCGATGATCGCCGGGCGCTTGTTGATCATCGCGTTGTACAACTTGCGGACCTCGTCGTACTCCGCGTGTTCGGGCGTGAGCACCGGTCCACGGAGCTCGGCACGAAGCTGGGCGCTTTCCGGAATGGCTCGGGGAGATTCGACGACGGTCGTGGACGGCATTGCCCCCTCTACGGCGCAGGGGGGAGATTGACTGCGCGGGCGCCCGACGACCGAAATCGACACATCCCCGCGCCCCTCGCTTCGGAAGGTCGGCTCCGAGGACCGGCGTCGGGCGCCGGTCGGGCGACCGACCGCTCGACGAGGGCGAGGGTCCTTCCCGGTTCGCCCGGCGGGCCGGTCGGATGTCGGCACGCACCGTCGACGTCCCCGGGTCGCCACCCGTCGGGCGGATACAATCGCGTTAGGCGAACGCCCGACGAACCACTCCTCTCGGGTGGGCGGCCATCGCCCTGCTCACGACGGCGGCCACATCTCAGCGGAATCGGTCGAGGTGCCGCTCGAACTCCGGGCGGAGCTGATGGCGGCGGACGTCCGCGACGAGCTCTCGCTCGAACGCCGTGAGTTCGCGAAGGAACTCGAACCGGCGGCTCGCTTCGGCGGCCTCCCGATTCCAGTCCCGTTGGCGGCTGCGGCCGATCAACCTCGCCAGGTCCGGCCACTCCCGTCGTCCTTGGAGGAGCGTTCCCAGGATCCGTTCCGGATCGAACCCCTCCCGGTCGTTCCACAACTTCCCGACGGCGAGGAGCCGGACCAGCGCCCCATCGAACCCCTTGCGAGCGTAGCGGGTCGCGTCGTAGAGGTCGCGCTCGGTGGCCCGCTGCTGGATCGCCCGGAGCTTCTCGCCGAGGGACTCCTCGACCCGAAGGCACGAGATCTCGGGAGGTTCGAACGGCAGGGCCGCGAAGTAGGGCTGGGAAAGCGGCGCCCAGATCCGGGGAGGCAGGAACGGCGCCTCCCGGTAGCTGATCTCGAGCCGGAACTCCCCTTCGTCCCACGCGTGACGGTACCCGACCCGGCACGCCCAGTTCTTGCGCGCGGTCCGGTACGGCTCGACGATCGAGAACGTGACCCCGTGGTGTTCGGTTCCGAAGCCGCTTCGAAGGACCTCCTCCGGGTCCTCGGGGAGCCCGAGGTTGGTGAAATCCAGGTCCTCGCTCAGTCGGCCGACGTCCCCCGTGACCATCAACCGCAGGTAGGTGCCGCCTTTGAACGCCAGACGACCGAGCACCCCGGCGGCATGCAGCGCGTTCAACGCGTAGAGGAGAACGACCTCCTGCTGCGCGATATGGAGGTCCACGCCCATCCGGTCCGCGAACCGGTTCGCGGCCGCCCGAGGGATCAACGGAGGTCCACCTCCGCGCGCAAGAGGGCCTCGGGGACGTTGTGAATGAGGTGCCAGCGACGGTCGTGCGGGCCGCGCCGCCCGAACTCGGTCGGCCCCCCGAGCGGTACGTACGGCTCGTGGGCGCGGGGCCGGGCCCGATCGAGCCAGCCCGGGGGTGGCCGGGCGGTCGACGTGTGGACCTCGAGGAGGTATCCCAGCCGGAACGTCAGGCTACGCGAACCCAGCCGGCGGTGATACCGCTCCAGTCTGGGCCAGTCCAGGGTGGGACCCGCGCTCTCGAGGACCTTCACGACCCCGCCCAGGCCACCGGAGAACTCCGGTCGGGCCAGGCAATCCAGCACCGTCCGTTCCGGGTTGCTGACGCGGAGGGTCTCGCCGCGTCGTTCGAGGCGGGAGACCCCGAAGAACCGGTCCGGACGGACGGTGATGCGACGATACTGGGCCGCGTGGAGCCATCGGGTGCTCCCGCGCTTCGGCGTCACGACGTAGTAGGTGCTGCTGGCCTGCGGCAGCAGCCCCAGGAGCTCGGCGGCGGTGGCGAATCCGAAGTAGTACGGGGAGACGATCCGGCTCCCGAATCGGAACGGATCGCTGTCGGGGATCGCGTCCGGACCGTGTCGACTCGGGTTGAGCAGGTATCGTCCCCGACCGAGCCGCTGGAGCCATCCTTTCTTCACCAGTTCGTGGGCGATCTTCCGCGCGAACCCCTGGGAGACCTCGCTCCGCCTCCGGATCCCATCGAGCGTCAGCTCCTCCCGCCCCTCGGCCTCGAGCGAAAGGATCACTTTCGCCTCGGTCGGGGAGAGCGTCCGGGTCCGCATGGCCGGCCCATATGTTCAAGCTACGTTAAAGTTACTGTTCCAGTAACTTTGGCAATTGATGAGCATACGGGCGGCGACCGGACCCGGGGAGGTACCGTAGCCGCGCGGACGTCACCCGCCGGGCGCTCCCGCGCTCCGACTAATCGGGGGCCTGACCGAACGTGGTGAACGCGTACAGATAGCCGTCGCCGGCGGCCACGTAGATCGCCCCGTCGACGATCGCCGGAGCGCTCTGCAGACCGGCGGCGGTATGGTACTTCCAGACCGTAAGGTTCGTGTACGTCCGGGCCCCGGCGATGACCCCGGTCGACGTCTCGAACAGCACGACGCCTTTCGCGGTCGCCAGCCCGACGACCGGCGCTCCGATCGCGATCTTGTAGTTCAACGTGCCGTGAACTGCGTCGATCGCCGAGACGTTCCCGTCCCGGGCGCCGACCAGCAGTTCCAGGGAGTAGCCACCGGGCGTGCCGTTGCCGGTCAGGACCGGGGAGGCCCAGACCGCTCCTCCCGCCCGGTAGGTCCAGATCCGGCTCCCCGTGGACTCCTTCAGGGCGGAGACGTTCCCGTTGGCCGTACCCACGTAGACCGTCGACCCGGAGACGACCGGGGCCCCGAGGATGGCGCTCCCGGCGACGTAGGTCCAGTTCCTCGCCCCCGTCGTGGAGTTCAACGCCACCAGATCGCCGTTGGTCTCCCCGATGAACAGCCGCTCGCGGGTCGGATCGAGCGTCGCGGGGGCGCGGACGGGGGCGGGCAGGGTGACCGACCAGAGCGACGTGCCGTTGGAATCCGATATCCCCTCGACCTTCCCGGTGCTGGACGTCAGGTACAGCTCTCCGCCGTAGAGGACGGGCGACGTGAGGTTCCCTCCGACCGTCGAGTTCCAGCGCAGGCCCCCCGTGGTCGTCGAGAGGGCGTAGACGGATCCGTCGGTCGCGGTCACGACGACCAGACCCCTGGGGGCATCGACGGCAGGGGAGCTGTTGAACGCGGCGCCCGACGGGTCGGACCAGTTCCAGATCAGGCCGCCGTTCTGGATATCCACCGCGAAAACCTCGCCGGCCGAATCTGCGACGTACGCCACGCCATTGGCGATCGCCGGGGAGCCGAGGACCCCGGCCCCGGTGTCGAAATGCCAGGCGAGATCGACCCAGATATGCCCGCCCGGGGAGACCAGGTTGTTGAGGGCCGGGTCGTTCGGCTCGTACGCCAGGTGCCGGGCGTCGTACCCGAACTGGTCCCAGTTGTTCGCGACGATGATCGGGGCGGTGGCGGATCTCCCGGAGGAGAGACCGGTCGCGACGAGGGAGGTGCGCGCGAAGGCCGCTCCGGCCGGGAGGGTGACGGTGAGGGCGCGCAGGTACCCGGTCGCCGAGCTCTTCTCGGTCGCCAGGACCGACCCCCGGAGGTCGAACGCCACCGTCTCCGAGCTGCCGAATCCCCCGCCCAACAACGTGACCGAACCCGCGGGGGCGACGTACGTCGCCGTCGCGCGTAGGTGGGGGCCCTTGGCGCTGAAGTTCACCGAGAAACCGGAGGTGGCGGGATGGAGGTCGGACTGGCCGGAGGCCGCCACGGCGTAGGCGGTCACCTGATACGTCCCCCCCGCACTGGGTGCGGGGTAGGCGAACGACCAGGATCCGGTCGTCCCGTTGGCCGAGCGGTTGATCGTCGCCCAACTCGCGGCCGGCCCGGGGACCCAGCTCCCCGCCGACGCATCCCACCAGGGGCCACCGGTGCCGCTCGATTGGACGGCCACCACGACCCCAGAGAGCCCCTTGGGATCGGTCGCGGTTCCGCGAACAAGGACGTTCCCGTTCGGATTGGGGAGAGCGGAACCCGTCGTGGGGGAGGCGATCGTCGTCGTCGGGAGCACGGCGTCGTTCCCCCCTCCGACAGCGAATTCGTACAGGAAGCCGTCCGTCGAGCAGAGCAGCAGGCGCCCCGAGGAGACCGCCGGGGACGCCGTGACGTACCCTCCGGTCTGGTAATGGTAGAGCGGCGTCCCGTTGGCCATCGAAACGACGTCCAACCCTCCCGCCAGGTCAGCGACCGCGGCGATCGCCTGCCGGGAGGGGCCGGCGATCGCGGGAGACGAGACCGCCTCGGTCCGGGAGGAATCGTTGTACTTCCAGACCACCGCTCCCGTGCTGGCGTTCAGATCGAACAGGCCGTCAGTGAACCCGAACACGAGGTTTCGGCCCTGCAGGGCCGCCGTGGACCGGCCCCCTCCGTTGACCCCGGCGATCTTGTTGAAATCGACACTCCAGATCTTGGTCCCGTTCGTCAGGTCGAGCGCGTACATGATCCCGTACTTGCTCGGAACGTAGGCCACGCCGTGGGCGAACCCCATCGCGCCGGGCGGGGAGACGGTCACGCCGGCCCCGATGTCGTAGACCCCGGGGGGCGGATTGTAGGTCTGGAACCGCCACACCTCGACGCCGGTGAGGGCGTCGATGGCGTAGACCCCCGCGTCCGGATCCGCGGTCCCGAACAGTACGAGCGGGACCCCGGTCGCGTTCACGGCGGAGGCGACCGGATCCCAGCTCCCGGCGATGATGGGAAAGCCGGAAAACGTCCAATCGATCGCGCAGCTGCCGGAGTCGATCGCCAGCAGCGGCCCGGTCACCGTGGACGAATCCACCGTCCCGACGAAGACCGTCGCGTTCCGTCTCGGAAAGTGCACGACCGTCGGCGACCCCTCGATCGGCTGGGGAGAGATCGCCCGGCAATCGACGGCGCCGGTGCTCGCGTTGAGCTTGAAGACGGCGGCGTTGCGGTCGGTCCCGATGAAAACGGCTCCGTCGGCGACGGCCGGGGTCGCGCGGATGGGAGAGCCCAGCCACGTCCCCCAGACGATCTGCCCGTTCGCGACGTTGACCGCCAGGACATTCCCGGATTCGGTCCCGACGTAGGCCAAGGTCTCTCGGAGGGACGGATCATACGCCACCACCGGCGAATCGAGGGCCGCGCCGAAGAGGTCGGTCGCCCAGGCCACGCCAAGTCGCGTCGCATTCGAGGTGGACAGGGTGCTGCTGGCCGAATATCCGGTGAGTCGAGGGTTCGAGTGGAACTGGGGCCAGTCGTCGATCGAGCCCCGGGGGGACCCGGCGGCGAGGTGCGGGAATGCGGATGGGAAGGGCGGGTGCGAACCCCAGCCCGTCGAAGAGGGGCCGAGCGTCGCTGCAGCCCCGCTCAGCCCGAGGAACGGACTCGCGGGATAGCCTCCTCCCAACGCCGTCAGCGGAACGGCGAGCAGCACGGTGATCGCGACGACCCGGGCGACCTGGTCGAGCCGTAACGCCTGTTGCGGGGCCAGGGCGCCGCGCGCGAGCATTCGCGGGCCGACCGGGACGTCGAGTTATGACGCTTTGTGTTTCGCCGGTGGGAATCGGGGCCCCGAATCTCGGCCGCCCTGCTGAGGTGCGAATCCGGGGCACCGGGGATCGGTCCGCTGCGTGGGGGTTCCACCCCTCCTCGAGGCTCCATGACCCGAATTTCCGGGGCGACCCCACCAGCGGAACGGATACTCCTCCGGTCGCGGCCGGGCGATCCTACGGCGGGACAGGTCCGAAGAACTCCACCCAGTTCCCGTCGGGGTCGCGGAGGTAGAGGAGATTCTCGTAGGTCTCCCGGACCCGGGCGGCGATCGGGAGCTTGAGGCGTCGGATCTTCTTCTCCCACTCCTCGACGTTCGAAACGCGGAAGCCGAGATGGTCGAACTCCGTCCCCTTGCGGATCGGCTCGAAGAATCGCGTCCCCCGGGGGTAGAAGTTCAGCTCGAGACGCTGGGCCGCCCCGGGATACGTCAGGTGCACCCACTCACCGCCATGCTCCATCTTCCCGCGTTTGTGGATCCGGAACCCCAGCTTCCGGTAGAATCGGATCGATCTCGGGAGGCTCCTCACGCGTAGGCCACTGTAGACGAATTCGACCTTGATCGCCGGCATTCCTCCGTTCGAGCCTTGGCTCGGCATATACCTGAGGGGAGCTTCCCTCGGGCCCCCGCCAACTCCCGCTCGGCCTTTGGTGGAACCGCCGAGACGGGTCTTTTCCTCGTGGAACGCCGGTTCGCTCGGTCCCGCCGGCCGAGGCAGGAGAGCTCGCCCCGGGTCCTAGGCCCGTTCCTCGTATGGGCTCGGAACCGCGATGGGATCGAACCTGGGTCGGCGTCCGGCGGTCGAAATCCGCGGGTCGCGCTCAGGCCGGCGCCGGGGCGGGCGCGGGGGCGCTCGTTCCGGAGGGTTTGAGGCTGAGCAGGCCCACGAACAGGAGGAGGATCCCAAGGAATTCGGCGTAGTAGAGGGCCACCGGGAAGGAGGCGATGTACAGCGTGCCGCCGGCCCCGAGCACGAGCGCTCCCGCGACCATCAGGAGCGTCCTCCAGTCGCGGGAGCGGCGTAGTGAGCTCGCGGCCGAGGTCAGCAGAACGATCGTGGCGGGACCGGTGACGAACGTGGATAGGATCAGGATCAGCAGCGGGGGGTTTCCCGTGATGATCCCCTGGGTGACCATTCCGGAGGAGAGGGGGGTGAGGAAGCTCGCTACCCCGAGCACCGCGCAGGTGGCGAGGATGTACCCGGTGTACCCCCGCTCGAGGCGAGGGCGGCGAAGGACCCGGCACGCCCCGATCGAGAGGACTCCCACAAGGGCGGCGGAGAGGAAAACGTACGATTGGAGGAGCGGTTGGTCGACGAGACCGAGGTAGACGACCGTTTCGACGGCCATCGCGCCGCCGGCCATGGCGAGCCCGCCGGCCCACCAAATCTGGACCAAGGCCTTGGCGCGGTACCCGCGAACGAACGCACGTCCCGCGAGAAACCCCAGGGCGGCGGTGAGAAGGGCCAAGGAGACGGCGATCCCAACGGTCTGGGCGTCCATGGCGTGTTCGGGGGGAGACCGTTGTGCTCCTTAAGTCCCGGAGGTAGGTATTCCCGTTCCGGGAGACCCCGCCCCCGGCGCCGCCAGGGATCCGACGGTCCCATCGATTGGCGAGGCGTCCGGCGCCCTCGACGCCCTGCCCGTCGGCGCTCTCCCACAGACCGATGCCGAAGGACGATGGCCGTTCATTCTCCCCTCCGCTCAACTACCTCGGCACCCTGAGGCCCGGCTAGCGATGGCGCGGCTTGCTCGGAGTCGGACCTCCCGCACCGGCGTCCCCTCCGGGGACTCAGCCGTGATCGACTGGCTCCTGGAACCTTCGCAGCCGTCGATCCGATATCTGACCCAGACCCAGTTGCTCGGCCAGCGGCCGACCGACCCAGAGGTCGTCGGGTCCAAAGGCCGCCTGCTCGAGACCGGGTGGGTCCCCGAGCTCCTCTCCGAGGCTGCCCCCGGGGGGTTCCGGCTCGACGCCGAGCGGTTCTACGAGCCGAAGTACCTGTCTCCGAACTGGAAACTGCTCGTCCTCTCCGATCTCGGGGTCACCCGGGACGAACCCCGCATCGCGGCGGCGTGCGGGTCGTGGATCGCTCGTTTCGCCCGGGACGACGGCGGGTTCGCCCCCGAAGGCATGCGTGCCGGCCACCTCTGCACGACCGGGAACATGGCCCGGGCGCTGATCCGGTTCGGCTACGAAGAGCACCCGGCCGTCCGACGGGCGATGGAGTGGCTCGTCGCCAATCAGGCGAAACTCGGGGGCTGGTCGTGCTTCGGGAGCGGGCGGAACCTCGACTCCTGGGAGGGGATGAGTGCCTTCGCCGCCTATCCTCGACACCGGTGGACGACGGAGATGGCCTCGGCGGTCGAACGGGGAGCCGAGTTCTTCCTCGAACGCGAGCTCCATCGCCAGGGCGACCCGTACGCCCCCTGGTTCCGGTTCCACGCTCCGGTCCACTACTACTACGACCTTCTCGTCGGGCTCGACTTCCTGACCGAGCTCGGGTACACCCAGGACCCCCGAATGGCGTTCGCCCTCCGGCACCTTCGGGACCGCCGCCGACCGGACGGTCGATGGGCGCTCGACTCGGCGCAACCGGACGTCGAGGGTTCGAGGGCGCGATGGTTCGAGCAGCACCCGAAGCGGCGCCCGGTCCCCCTCGAGCTCGAACCCGTTGGTCAGCCGAGCAAGCTCGTGACGTTCCGCGCCTTTCGGGTCCTTCGGCGGGTATCGGCCGGAGCGACCGGGCCGCCCGGCGACCGGCTCAGAGCCGCTCGCCCTTGAACTCGGGCGGGAGCGGGGGGAACTTCATCTTCAGCGACCGGAGCGCCTCGACCAGCACGGTGCAGACGACGAGGTCGCGGAACCACTTGCGGTCGGAGGGGACGATGTACCATGGGGCCTCCTTCGTGCTCGTCTGCTCGACCGCTTCCTCGTACGCCCGCACGTACTTCGGCCAGAGCCGCCGCTCCGCGACGTCGCTCGCGCTGAACTTCCAATGCTTGGTCGGGTCGTCGAGCCGCGCCTTCAGTCGGCGCTTCTGCTCCTCCTCCGAGAGGTGCAGGTAGAACTTCAGGATCCTCGTCCCGCTGTCGACGAGGAGCTGCTCGAACTCGTTGATCTCCCGGTAGCGCCGTCGCCAGGTCGCCTCGGTCACCAGGCGATGCACCCGGGCGGCGAGGACGTCCTCGTAATGGCTCCGATTGAAAATGACGATCTCGCCTTTCTCGGGGGTCTGCGCGTGGATCCGCCAGAGGAAGTCGTGACCGGCCTCGATCGGCGTGGGCACCCGGAACTGGGCGACCCGGACCCCCTGCGGGTTCACCCCTTCGAAGACCCGACGGATCGTCCCGTCCTTCCCCGCGGTGTCCATCCCCTGCAGGACCACGAGCACGCTGTGCTGGTGCCCGGCATACAGGAGTTCCTGGAGCGGTTCGAGCTCCGCGCGAAGCTTGGCGAGGCGTTCGATCCCTCCCGACTTCTTCCCATCGAAGCCGGTCGTATCGTCGGTGCCCCACTCCCTCAACTGGAGCTTCGACCCGGGCCGGACCTGGTAGTTCTTCACCGCGCGATCCGATCCGATGGGCCCGTCCCGCCGTATAGCGGGCTGGGCGGCCCCTGGTCGAGCGCCCCATCCGGGACGACCCCTTAACTCCGCCGCGTCCGGGTTCCCCGACCCGCCTGCCCCCGGGAAACCCCACAATCGCTTTCCCCTGACGGAACTGAGGACGCCCGTGGATTTTCGCTCGCTCGAGCGCGGCGCGTGGACCGACCCGGCCGTGGCGGGAGCGTACGCCGAGACCTGGGGCCCCGCGGTCCAGAAGGCCGGGGTGGCGGTCGCTCGCTCGACCGACGTCGCGTCGGGACTCTCGGTCCTCGACGTGGCGTGCGGGCCGGGGACGGTGACGAGCGCATGCCGGGAGGTCGGTGCCCGGGTCGTCGCCATCGACCTCTCCGGGGCGATGCTCCGGCTTCTCGTCGCTCGTTTCCCGGACGTTCCCGTCGGCCGGGCGAGCGCCGAGCATCTTCCGTTCCGCGACGCCAGCTTCGACCGCGTGCTCTGCAACCTCGGTCTGCTCCACTTCCCCTCCCCCGAAGCGGCGCTCGCCGAGGGGAGGCGGGTCCTCCGGCCCGGAGGTCGGGGGGCGTGGTCGGTGTGGGGCGCCGACGCCGAGCTGATGCAGCTCGTGCCGGATGCCCTCGACGAGCTGGACCTGCACCCGCAGCTCCCCGAGGCCCCCGGGTTCTTCCGGTTCTCCGACCCGAAGATCTTCTCCGACGCGCTGCGCGCCGCCGGCCTCGATCCCGAGCCCACCGTCCGGGTGGAGTATCGCGTCTCGCTCCCGAGCGCGGACGTCTTTTGGAAAATGGTCTACGACGGCTCCGCCCGCACCCGCGCGGCGCTCCGGACGCTCACCCCCGAGCAGGCGGCGGAAGTGAGGCGGGTCGTCGGGGAGTACCTCGAGGACTACCGGAGCACGAAGGGGTTCGCCGTGCCGACCTCGGTCGTCATCGGCACGGCGAGCCGGGGCTAAGGCACCGGTTCAGCCGGCGCGCGGGTCGTCATCGATCGCCCGAGCGAACGCGCTCAGCATCTCGCTCGCCGACGCGAGGTGGCGCTGAGAGATCTGCTCGACGTTGACGCCGATCGGCACCGACAGCCCGGCGTGCTGGGCGGCGCGATGGACCTGGCTCCAGAGGTGCAGCGCGTGCTCGATCGACCGTCCCGTCGCCCCCTTCTCGTCCCCGTTCAGGATCGCCCGTTCCGCCGACTCCGGGACGTCGGCCCCGAGCCACCGCACGAACTCGGCGTCCCCCTCATCGGCGACCGGGGCGACGCTCAGCAAAACGCTCGAAGGCGGCCGGCCCGCCTGGGCGCAGAGCTGGTCGTACTCGCGAAGGACCTTCAGCACCGCATCGGGCTCGAACAGGATCTGGGTGGTGAAGAACCCCGCCCCGGCGCGCGTCTTCGCGAGCATCCGGTGCGCCTCGCCGGTCCGCTGGGGGATCGCGATGTTCCCGAGGAGCCCGTCGGCCCCGTCGAGGATCGGGCGGCAGATCCGGTCGGCCTCGGCGACGGAGGGTCCGGAGTAGGGGATGTAGCGGCTCGACCCGCCGACGAGGACGACGTGGGGGACGCCGCGCTCGACCGTTTCGCGCGCCCACTCCGCCAGGGCGTCGGCCGAAGGCAGGTGCGCGACGACCTTGTTCACGATCGCCTCGCATCCGGTGCGCTCGGAGAGGCCGTGGGCGAACCCGCGGATGTCACCGGAACGGTAGTACGGTCGTCCGTCGTGGTTCTCGTCGACGAGCTCGGGGACGTCGATCGCGTCGACGCGCTCGACGCGGCCGACGAGGCGGGCGAGCTCTTCGAGCAGGGCGAGGCTCTTCTCGGGACTGGCGCGGGCGCTCGGCGGCACCGGTTCGAACAGCAGCGGTCGGCGGGCGAGCGCCTCCCGGAACCGTCGGTGCATCCTCGCCGACCCCGCCGCTGGCCCTGCCGAGGCGGGGCGCATTATACGCTTTCACCCGGGCCGGGGGGTTGCGGCCGATGCAACCCGCCCGCGTCGGGAACAATCAGGCCGGGGACCGCCGACGTTTCCCGAGGAGCCGGCGCGCGTTGCCGCCGAGGATCTGGTCCTTCTCGGCCCGGGGGTAGTCGAGCGACTCGATCATCCGGGTCGCGAGCTCGAGCGACTCCAGCGGCCAGTCCGATCCGTAGAGGACCCGGTCGACCGTCCCCATCGCCGCGAGGGCGTTCTCCATGCGACGCTGGGCGCGCGCGATCTGCCGCTCGTAGTACGGGAGTCGCGGGGACCAGACGAGCCCGGAGGTGTCGGTGTAGACGTTCTCGTTCTTGTAGACCACCTCGGCGGCCTCCTCGACCCACGGATTTCCGAGGTGGCAGAGCACGAAGTTGACGTCCCGGTGGTCGACGGCGACCTCGTCGACCTCGATCGGCCGGGAGAACTTAATCTTCCCCATCGGATCGAGCGTGTCGCCCTGGTGGTAGAGGACCGGGATCTGGCGCTCGGCGGCGAACCGATAGACCGGGGCGAGCCGCTCATCGTGGGGGTAGAAGTGGCGGTATCCCGGGTACAGCTTGATCGCCCGGAGCTCCGGGTTCTGTCCCCAGAGCGCCACGGCGTGAGCGACTTCGTCGGCGCCCCGGGTGGGATCGACGGTGGAGGTCGGCCACAGCCGGCCCCCGCTGGCGCGGAACATCAGCTCCGCCTCCTCGAGGGTCGCCTCGACCCCGGGGGCGCTCTCCAGCTGGAGCAGGAGCCCATCGGAGATCCCTTGGGCGTCCATCTCGCGGGTGAGCCCTTCGACGGTGAAGTCGAGCCCGAGGTCGTACCGGTTCACCTCGGGTTGGGGCCAGTACTGGCTCAGGTGCAGATGAAAGTCGAACCGGTGACCGTTCCCCACGGCCGCGGCCGGCGGCTTCTCGCCTTTGCGGTTTGGGGTCTCGCTCCCGTGACGGGATCGCGGGGCGCCCCGCCCGGTGCCCGTCCCGTTCGCGCTTCGACGCCCGGGGCGCTGGCGGGTCATACCCATCCCACGGTGCGTCCCCCTATCATCCCGTCGGGGGGAGCGGCCGCGTCGGGTTGATAACCGACCGGACCTTGCCGAGGACGAGCACGGACGATGACCGCCCCGCAGGAGTGGTTGAGCTACCCGGACGCCCCCCGTATCGGTGCGACTCCGCCCGGCCCGAAGTCGAGGGAACTCCTCGCCCAGCAGGCCGCGTGGGAGAGTGAGGCCGTCGTCTATCCGAAGTACTTCCCGATCGCCGTCCGGGAGGCCCGGGGCGCCACGATCGAGGACGTCGACGGCAACCGCTACATCGATTGGGTCTCCGGGGTCTCGGTCCTGAACCTCGGCCACCGGCACCCGCGACTGAGGGCGGCGCTCGATCACCAGGCCGATCGGATCTGGCACTCCCTGGAGCTCCCGACGGAGGCGCGGATCGGGTTCCTCCGGGAACTGCGCAGCGTCCTTCCCGGCACGCTCCGCGATCGGGCCCGGGTCCTGTTCACCGTCACGGGCGGCGACTCGGTCGAGACGGCGGTCAACCTGGCGGACTTCGCGAAGAAGCGCCACGGGGTGATCGCCTTCTCGGGAGCCTACCACGGGGTGCACGGGGGCGCCGCCAACCTCACCAGCGGTCGGAAGTACCGGCAGACGAGCTCGTTCCACGGCGGCAAGGTCGTCCGGGTCCCCTACCCCGATCCGTACCGCCCGATCCTCGATCCGGACGGCGGGGTCGCCGGAACGATCCGGTTCCTCGAGCACCTGATGAACGACCCCTACTCGGGGGTCGACGAGGTCTCGTCCGTCCTGGTCGAGCCGATCCTCGGCGAAGGAGGTTATGTGGTGCCCCCGGACGATTTCCTCCCCGCGCTCCGCGAGTTCTGCGATCGGCACGACCTCCTGCTGATCATGGACGAGATCCAGACCGGGCTCGGCCGGACCGGCAAGATGTGGGCCACCGAGCACGCGGGGGTCACACCGGACATCCTGTGCATCGCGAAGACGATCGGGGGAGGGATCCCGGTGTCGATGGTGGCCTACCGGGACAACCTGGCCCCGGAGCTCCCCGCCGGATTCCACCTCGGGACCTATCGGGGCAACCCCCTCGCGCTCGCCGTCGGCACCGAGGTCATCAAGATCCTCAAGGAGGAGGAGTGGATCGGACGGGTCGCCCGGGTCGGCCCCAAGCTACTCAAGCGGTTCCAGGAGATCGCCTCGAGCCACCCGTCGATCGGTCACGTTCGAGGCCGGGGGTTCATGATCGGCATCGAGTTCGTCCAGGGAGGCGCCGAGCGGGGTCCGTGGGGCGAGCGGGCCAAGGCGATGCGGCGGGAGATGTTCGGCCGAGGACTGCTGATGCACACCTGCGGACCGAGCGACCAGGTGCTCCGCTTCATCGGTCCCCTCATCACCGAGGATGAACTTCTCGACCGGGGCGTCGCGATCTTCGAGGAGACCCTGACCGCCCTCGATACCGGGCCGACCCTCTCCACCCCCGCCCGACGAGGGGTCCCGGGGATCCCGCCCCCCGAGCACCCCCCGGGACCCCATATCCTTCCCCCGACGCACCCGCTGCCCGCGCCCCCGCCTCCGGGCCGCAGCCTCCCGTGAGCCGGGTTCCGCCAGCAGGGTTCATCCTCCGTCAAGGTTAGGCCGGCCCATGCCCCGCCGTCCGGCGCCCCCGCCCTCGTTCGATCCGCCGCTCGGCGACCCCCACGCCCGGATCCACATCGCCCCGGTCGGGTTCGAGGTCGAGCGGGTCACGCACACGCTGCTCGCCGAGCGGGCCGACCGGGTCTACCTGTTGACCCGGTCCGAGGACGACCGCGCCCGTCCGTTCCTCGACGAGATCGTCCGGCGGCTCCGGAAGGACCGACACCGCATCGACGTGCGGATCCGGCCGACGCAGATCTGGGACGTGTTCGGCGCGCTCGGGGAGCTCCGCTCGATCTTCGAGGCGGAGCATCGGGTCGACCGCCATGCCCCTGGCGTCGTCCCGATCCGGGTGAACGTCTCCACGGGCACGAAGATCACCGCCATCGCCGGGACCCTCGCCTGCATGCTGTGGCGCGGGGAACCGTACTATGTGCAGGTGTCGCAATCGTGGTACTCGGGGCTCACCCCGAAGGTCCGATCGGTGAACGACGTCGTCCGCCGCGTCGACCCCGTGTCGATCTACGAGCTTCGGGCCCCGGCGCCGGAGCTGGTCGATGTCCTCCAGGCGCTCGACCGGCGCGGCGGCAGCCTACGGAAACGCGAGCTGATCCGGGAACTGGGTCTCGACCGGCCCCTCCCGGGGGAGGGAGCGGGCCGCGTCCCGTCCCCCCAGGCGCAGCACAGTCGGCT
>JABCYU010000014.1 GCA_013290045.1 Methanobacteriota archaeon
GTCTTTGACACCGAGACCACCACCGACGTTCGGCAGGAACTCCGTTTCGGGATCGCTCAGGTCTACGACGGCACCCGGCTCTCCCGAACTATGGTCTTCACAGGCGACGTAACGGCCAAGGAGCAGCAGACGATCTCGATGTGGGCCGCCGAACACAAGGCCACCGTGTCGACGGTCTTCGAATTCGTCACCCAGGAGTTCCTCCCCATGGCCCTGGAGGGCCGTGCGGTGGTGGTCGGGTTCAATCTGCCGTTCGACCTCGCGCGGATCGCCGCAGATTGGGAACCGAAGAAGAAGGTCCGGCGAGCGACTGCGTGGACCCTCTCCCTCATTCCCCGAAGCAATCCCAAGTGGGCCTTCGTGCCGCGGGTTCGGGTTGAGCGGGTGCACTCCGCCATGTCGTTCATCTCGTTCACCGGAACGAAAGGAAAGTACCGAAAGTACCGTGGGGCATTCGTCGATTGCCGGACCTTCGTCCGGGCTCTCACCGGGGAGGGCCACTCCTTGGAATCCGCCGGCGTAGCGTTCGGCTGTGTCCGGAAGAAGAGCAAAGAAGCGCATGGGGTGCACCTCACGCGCCGTTACGTCGACTATTGCCTCAACGACGTCGAACTGACGGCGGAACTCTACTTCCGGTGCCGAGACCGCTACGCGGAGTTCGGCCTCGACAAGCACCCGGCCCAGGTCTACTCTTCCGCGACGCTCGCCAAGGAGCTCTGGAAGGAGAGGGGTATCGTTCCCCCGAAACTCCCCGCAGCGGTAACGGGCCGGCTGATGGCCTCCTTTCATGCCGGCCAGACGGAATGTCGCATCCGGGGCCGAGAGGTCGGGGACGTTTCGGTCCTCGATTTCACCCAGCAGTATCCCTCGCTCTACTGCCTTCTTCGAGCGGAGCGATTCCTCACCGCCGAACGGATCGCCATTCGGCGTTCGACCGAGGAGGTCCGGGCTTGGGTCGACGGGCTGTCCTTCGAGGACCTGCTGCGAAAGGAGACGTTGAGCGATCCCCGTATGTGGTCGCTCTGCGAGATCGAGAGTGATGGGGCGATCCTGCCCATCCGGTCGACCTACGACGCGCGAGAGGGGGCAGCGCCGACTATCGGCTGGAACCATGTGACAACCGAGCCAGGACTCACTCTCCCCTACATGGTCGCTGACCTCCTCGCGGCTAAGCTCCTCGGCGGGAGGGTGCCAAGAATCGTTCAAGCGACCACTTTCGAGCCGGTGGGCCGACAAGAAGTCCGGCCTGTCAGGATTCTCGGAGTCGAGGTCGGGCCCGAGCAGGGGCTCATCCAGTCGCTCGCCGAAGCCCGCATCCGGGAGAAGAAGACGGGGGGCTCGGGGTCCAAACCCCGCGCGGACGGCCTCAAGACAATCTGCAATGCCGGCAGCTACGGGATCTTCGTCGAGGTCAATCGGAAACCAAGGAAGGGGCGCGTGCGGGTTCACGGACTCGGCCAGCACGCTTTCGAGACGGACGAGGCCGAAGTCGAGGAACCCGGCTCGGACTACTGCCCCCTGATTGGCGCGGCCCTCACCGCCGCGTCCCACCTTCTCCTTGCCATGGTCGATACCCGGGTCGACCGACTCGGCGGGAGGGTGGTCTACTGCGACACGGACTCAGCGTTCGTCACGCCTTCGAAGATCGCGGGCCAGGTTGGGGCTGCCTTCGAGGGGCTCAACCCCTACGGGGAGGAGACAGCCTTTCTGAAGGAAGAGACCTTGGACAAAGCTCCGAAAGACGAGTACCCAAAGGGCTCGCTGGACATGGCGCCCTGCTTCCTAGGTCTCTCCGCCAAGCGTTACTGCCTCTTCGTCCGGGATAAGGACGGGAGGCCGCACGTCTTCCGAACCGGCAAGTCGATGGGAGCCTCGGACCACGGTCTCGGCTCGTTCCAGGTTGGAAGAGACCGAGACGAGTGGATCGCGCAGCTTTGGGAGCGTATCATCGAGAAGGGGGTAGGGGCCGCAGAAGACTATGCCGGAATCCCTGCAACCTCCGAGTTCTCCCTCTCGACCCCGAACCTGCTGCCGAGGGTGCGCCGGCTCGGCGATATTCGGCCGTTTACCTTCCTGACTGCGCGGCTGCTCGAACCTTCCCCTGACCCGGACGAGATGCGGTCCGAATTGGTGGCGTTCGTTGACACGAAGGATTCGGCTGGTCAGGCCGCTCTGATGGCCATGCCCCGGCAGAAGTCTTGGGGATCGGTGGTCGAAGACTTCGTCTTGCACACCGACCACAAGTACACCTTCGGGCCGGACGGACGAGCGATCCGAAGGCGCGTCCTGGTCCGCGAGAAGAATCTGGTCGGGCTGGGGAAGGAGGCGAACCGGGTCGAGGACGCCCGGGTCCTGGGGCTCTGTGCTGTTCGAGGCCGAGCGAAGCGGTACGTTGACCCGGATCCGTTCAAGGGGAGCGCGACGGAGGTGGCGAAGAGGCTCGGGGTTAGCAGGAGGACAGTGTTCAATCGAAGACGCAAATCGACGTAGACCGATTACGCGTGAGTTTGCACCGTTCGATGGGGGCAGTCGTAAAGAGCGGCTCCGGGGTTCGACCCGTGTGCCCCGGGCTGTCAAACGGCGAACAGGATTCCCGCGCGGTTGGGGCGTCTCGTTCACGGCCGTGGAGGTGTGCGTCGAGAACGCCGAGCGTCTTCTAATCGATGCCACGAAGACAAGCACGCCGACCGCCGTAGCACTTGCCGAGCTTAGCATCGAAGAGGCCGCAAAGGGATGGATGCTGTATTTCAGGTTCATGGCTCAGGGTCGGACAGTCCGAAATCTCCCAAGAATTTCACCACGCATGCGTCGGGCCATGGAAGAGAGCGCCGAGGCGACCTTGCGCGACTTCGGCAGTCTCGATGAAAGGATCTGGGAGGCTTTCCACAGCCACCGTGTAAAATTGCGGTTTCTTCAATTCCTCCTTTCGCAAATCAAGGTGTCGTTACCGCTTCTCAATCAGAGCGATGCCGTGCTGCGCCTACGCCAAGACTTGAGCGGTCCTGCATTCAACATTCAAGAGATAGACTCTGCGAAGGAAATCGAACAGATTGAACATCTCATCTCCTCGTTTAAGCTTGAGGGAATCTCCGACCTGGATGCGATGAAGAAGCGAGGATTCTACGTCAACATCAGCGAGAAAGGCGACTTGGTCTCCCCCTCGATTCACGCTCTGCCAGCGCGCCTACTGCTTGAGCTGGCCGCGTTCCTGATTGTCAGTCTCAAAGGGAATCTGATCCTAGTGTCCCGTGATTTGAGTAAGAGGCCTACGGACCAGTTAGAGAAGGGCTTCGGGGCCGCTACCCACGATTCGCGAAATGTTCCTTCCAGAGTAGCGTCAAAGAAACCCGAGGGAGCGCGTTGACGCCAAGCCTCTCAGAAAAACTTGCATCCATCAGAGTCAGGACCGACCTTGAGGCATTCCTGGGGACTCACCCGGAATCTGGGGACCTGGAGTACAAGACACTCGCCGACCTCTATCGGTGCAGCTCATGCGCATACTGTAGGAATCCACGGTCGCGAAGCGGCGGAGCGGAAGATGCCGACGAGCCAGCAGGCGTAAAGATCGCCCGAGCTGCTTCGTCTCTCGCAAATTCTCGTGGCGGCGCTATTGTGATCGGAGCAAGGATTGTCAACCGAGAGTCGGGACAACACACCCTCCAAGACCAGTCCTGCGCGAGCCACGAGTACTCCCCCGAAATGGTCGCTCAACACCTTTCTCGACTTTGCTCTCCGCCGGTGGAACCGAGGATTCAGGTCGTTTCTCAGGTGGGATCCCCTCCTGCCTTTCTCGTCCTGCTCTACGAGAGTCGGCTTCTCCATGGCTGGAGAAACGATACCAATGGCTATCTCAGATTCTCGACACGATTTGGACCTATCACCTCCCCGATGAACGGAATGGAGGTCGAGTTTGTTGTGCGAAACAAGGCGACGTACCGGGACAACGCAGAGCTTAGAGGAAATGTCCTGAATGAGACGATGGGCCTGTTCTATCACACCTTCGATTGGCCGGAGAGACGAGCCGGAGGGAGGGAGTGGTACACGGCCTACGATGGAATAATCGCCGAGAACCCCTCTCGATGCATGCAGTTGGAGGTTCGCCTTCCCTTTTGGGATATCCATCAAGAAGTCGAGGATCTCATAGGAATGATGCCTTCGAAGATCGTTGCCCTTCAAGCCCCCCATGACGTCACGGCAGAAGTCCGCAAGTTGGTGAAGATCGAAGTCGCGACTCCTCATTCCACGCTCCACCCCTCCGAGTCCCGGCTCTTTTCGGTAGCGAGGGCTATTGATGAATGGCCTGACTTGGAACGGGAGCTCGACCCCATGAGCCGAATCAAACCTGTTCTGGAAGCCGAAGAGGAGCGAGTTCGAGATCACTTCTACCAATCGACCGCTCCGCGCGCTTACGCTACGACATTTCGGGAGGCATTCGAATCTTACCGGACCGCAAATGGTCAGCCGCTGAACGCGGGACTGTACCGGCACGCAGTGGGAGGCCTAGCGAACGCGTTGAGCGGCCTACTCCCATCAGGAATGAGGGTATTGGCCTTCTATTCGGAACTTCGGGAGAGGTTGGGACCCGAGGCGCTCGGCATCGACGAGACCGAGGATCGATGGTACCGGATTGGCTAGTCGATTAGGCCGGCCGAGCCATATCCGGCCAAGGCAGTCTCCCCCACGTATTCAGCTGGCAGGCCCTCCTCGTGCCGGAATCGGCGAGTGGGTGCCCTGTTGATAGGGCGCCGGGCGGTAAGACGATCCCAATGAATTTCAGTTCATTCCCTACCGAACTGAATCTCGCGGAGATTGTGATGGTCCTTCCAATGTCGAAACACGTCATCTTCAACGATAGTGCCCTCGAAAAGAAGCGGTTCAATCACGTCGTGCGTCACAAGATTCTCGTTCATGACCTTCAAAGTGACGAGCTGGGCGAGGATGCGCGCCGGAAGGAACGTGAGAGTTCCATCTCGTATGGAGGGCGGCTGCCTAGCGAAGCCGCTCGATACCACCACTAACGCCCGCTTGTGAACTGAACGGAAGTACGGCACGGCGCGCAGGTAATCCTCGAACGCTCTGGTATCGTCCAGAGAGTGCGAGTAGCCCTGACCCGCTCGCGCCTTGGCGTCATAGACCACGATGTAGTCCCGCTCCCGTCGGTTCGGGGCGAAAATGTAGCCGTCAGGATAGTTCTGACCGCTCTTGTGCCACCCATGCTGGTCCACCTCGCCGAAGTCTAGAATTCTGAACGCTGCCGTAACGAGTTCCTCGAAGGCTTGCGCCGGAGTCGTCGCCTCCACCAAGCCCAAGACCTCCGGGCGGACTCGATCATAGGAGGCGGGGACCAGCTCATTGAGAATCCAGGGTACGAAGGGGTGTATCGGTGGATAGGTCTCGGGCCGCGGTTCAGGCGGAGACCCGGCCCCCGGGGCAGGCGGAGTCCTGTCCAACGGATAGATCATGACGTAGGTCTCCGCCTCTTGAATGATTGGCCCTGACACCAAGTCGCCCGCCTGAATGTCAGCCGTTACAGGCGACGAATCATGGAACATCACCACTCGGCGGTCTGCTCCGGAGGGGAATCCCACTGGGCGTGGCTGGTTCCTTGACTGGTCTGCTCGAATCGCCTCGAGTAGAACAGGAGGTTCAATTTTGACCGGGTCTATGATCACGGTGGTGGGGAGAACCCGAGTAACCCGCCCCGTAACTATGCTCCCCGGCCGAAGCTCCTTAAAGAGCTGAGATGCACGGTCAAAGACTGCGGTTGGCGAACCCTTCCGCCGGTAGACGAAGGTTCCCCCGCCGCCAGGTTGGGCCAGAACCCGGACCTCCGTCTCGGGCTTCGGGTCCTCGGGGTAGTTGATTCCTGTGAGGCTATTCATCGGGTAGTCTCCGGCCACGCCCGATTCGGTGAGGCCCTACTTAAAGGGGTAGTGAAAGGCGAGGCCAATTGGTACTACCCCCGAGGTCGCATGGGCGCGGCCAGATTCGAACTGGCGGCCTTCACCGTGTCAGGGTGACGTCATAACCACTAGACTACGCGCCCGCGCGGCGGGCCACCAGCCCCCCGTTCATAGCCCCTTCGCCCGGCGGGCTTCCGCGGCGTCGAAGCTCAGCCGTACCCGCCGGGAAAGTTGCCCGGGTCCTGGTGGTCGGTCGAGGGGTAGTAGCCCATCGACTGGCGCTGCGACTCCGAGACGTCCTGGCGAAGGCCCCCTTGGAGCGACCCGTAGGTCTCCTTGATCTGTTCTTCGATGGATCGGGCGCGGACCAGCGCCTCCTTGAGGTGGCCGACCTCGAGGAACTCGCTGCCCGAGATCGCCGCGAGGTCCCCGGCCGTCCGGATGAGCCCACCGAGCTCCCGCAACCGGAGCGTCAGCGCGTTCCGACGCCCGTCGAGCAGCTCGGCCCTTCGTCGCGCCTCCCGGATCAGCTCCTTGACCGCCTCGCGCGTGGCGGGCCGGATCCGCCCGTCCGAGGCGATCTCCTGCGCGGTGAACTGGGCGAGACGCATCTGGTTGTTCTCGTGGTCGGGCATCGTCGTGTCGAGAAGCACCTCGTAGCCGCCGCCGGCGATCCGGGAGCGCAACGGGGAGAGGATCTTGTGAATGTCCTGGATGTTCGACGCGGCGACCAGGATGAAATCGCACGGGACGTTATCGACGCGCACCGAGGCCCCGGCCGACTGCGGGTTGCGCCCCGTGATCGGGAAGCGCTTCTCCTGCATGGCCGTCAGCAGGTGGCGCTGGATATGCCCGAGGTGCGGGAGCTCGTCGATGAACAGCACCCCCTCGTGGGCCTCGTGGATCGCCCCGGGGATCGTGCGGTCGTACGGCAGGGTCCCGAGCTGGGGGTGTCCGCCGTACGGGTCGTGCCGCACGTCGCCCAACAGCTCGGTCTCGCTGGCGCCGGTCGCCATGACGAACGTGATGCGGTCCAGCTTGACCAAGACCTTCCGAGGGCTTTCGCGCTGGAGCGAGCGCCGGCGCTCGAGCGCCCGCTGGTCGAGGACCTTGATCTTGTCGCCCGACCGCTCGTACGCTACGACCTCCTCGACGCCGTTCCTCAGGCGGGTCGTCCGCACCGACTCCTGGGGGTTCCCGCCGGGGTTGACGGTCAGTTCGAGGATCCCGCCGACGAGGTCGCGGAACGGGTTCCCGCTCCCGGGGACGGAGCCGGGCTGGACCTGCTTGACGTTCCCACAGCTCGGGCAATACCGGTCGATGGGGAGCGAGTAGAAGCTGCACCGGGGGCAACGGTACCCGAGGCGTTCGGCGACGCTCGCCGGGGCGTCGGTCGGAGCGATGAGCTCGCCTTCCGTGGACCGCCGGGCCTCCCGTTCGTGGTAGACCTCCTCCCGGTTCACGATCTCGACCGACGGCCGCTCGGGGTTCTCCGGATTGTGGACGATCCGGATCTCGGTGGTCGGCCGGTCCAGGTGGAGGGCGAGCGCCTGCGCCGTCATCGACTTGCCGATCCCAGGCGGGCCGACGAGGAGCAGGTGGCGGCGCTGGTACGCGGCGACGCGGGCGATCTCGACGGCGCGTTCCTGCCCAATCACCCGGGCCAGGGGATCGGAGGGGATCGGGATGTCGGCCGTCGTCTCGATCTCGTCGAGCGACGCCGGCACCTTGCGGGGCGGGTCGGACGCCGGTGGAGAGCCGATCGCGGTCACGCCGACCGGATAATACGTCGAGGGAGGCTTAAGGTGGCGGTCGGCGGAGGGCTCCGCCGACCACCGGAACGGTTTCTATCGGACGGGAGCCGGCGCCGGTAGGTCGAAGCGGGTGACGACCCGGATCTTCTCGGGGATCTTCCCGATCGCGCCGAGCCGGCTCGCGACGACCAGTTCGACGCCTTTCTCCTGGGCGACGTCGAGGAGCCGCTGGCTGACGACCCCATCGAAGACGAGCGTCTTCGCCGGTGCCTCGAGGGCGGCGAGGGTGTCGATCATCTCCTTCACGGGGGCCTCGGCGATCACGGTGTCATCCGCGCCGAGGAACAGGCTCTTCGAGGCGTTGTCGACCCCGGCCAGGAGGTCGAAGTAGCGCTGCAGTTCCGGAGGGAGCGGGGCAGGGGGAGCCGGAGGCGTCGCCATCGGTGGCGGGGGTAGCGGGCGGACCGCCTGCGGGCCGGGTCCACCCCTGTCGCCGCCGTCCCGTCGCGGGCCGCGGTCGTCCCGACGGTCGCGATCCCCCCGGCCTCGGTCGCCCGGACCCCGGTCGCCCGGGCCGCGGTCGCCCGGACCCCGGTCACCGGAGCCCCGGTCCCCCGGGCCCCGATCGCCGCCCATCGGCTCGCCGCGTTCGTCCATCGGCGAGCGCGACGCGCCCGTCGACTCGAACCCGGTCATCTCCAGGTACTGATTGATGGGGATCTTGTTCCTCAGGCACTTGACGAGCTGCTTCTGGGTGAGCTCCTCGACCTCACTGCCGCGCGGGGCGCGGGCGACGAAGTCGATGTCCATCGTCTGGAGCATCTCCCGCAGGATCAGCTCCCCGGCGCGGTCCCCGTCGGTGAAGACGGTCACCGTCTTACCACGCGAGAGGTCCTTCACGGTCTGCGGGACGCTCGTCCCCTCGACCGCGATGACGTTCTTGATCCCGCAGCGGAGCAGGTTGAGCACGTCCGAGCGACCCTCGACGACGATGAGGGCGTCGGCCTGGTCGATGTTCGGGCCCGCGGGCAGGTGTTCCGGACCGTAGGAGGTGATCTCCTCGACCTGGACGGCCTTTCGGACCGACTCGGTCAGGTCCATCCCGACGCCCTTCGACTCCTCCTGGAGCTTAGCGAGGATCTCCTTCGCGCGGTCGACGACCTTGGCGCGCTTGGAGATTCGGATATCTTCGACGCTGATCACCTCGATCTTGGCGCGGCATGGGCCGATCCGGTCCACGGTCTCGAGCCCGGAGGCGAGGATCGCGGTCTCGACCTGGTCGAGCGACGAGGGGATGATGATCTCCCCCTCGCTCTTCCCCTTCCGGGAGTCGATCTCGACCTCGATCCGGCCGATGCGGCCGGACTTCTGCAGGTCGCGAAGGTCGAGCTCGTCTCCGAGCAGGCCTTCGGTCTGGCCGAAGACGGCGCCGACGACATCGGGCTTATCGATGACGCCTTCGGCGAGGATTCGGGCTTTGATCTGGTACTTGGCGGCGCTGGGATCGTTCGACATGGTGCTACGGTTCCTCCGTGGATGGTCTGGAGCCCCTTGGGGGCTCGATCCCCGGAAATCAGCCGTCAGTCAGCGCGATCGCGGTCGGCCACAGGTTCGCGGATGTTACGACAGAAGCCTTGGGTGAGCATGAGTCGTGAGTCCTTGAGACGTGGCGACGCGAAGCGCTAGCTTCCGTCCGTCTCCGGGTTTTCTTTCCGTTCTAAGTGAGTTGAGTAGCGTATTTAACCCAGTTGCCTCCGCGCCGGGCGACGTCGAGAGCCTCACTTCGTCGACTTCCCCGCCGAGAAAAATGAGCGCCAACGCCGCCGGGAGCGCGCCCATTTGACGGAAGGTCTTTTTAGCGGGCTCCGCTACCGCCGCTCGGGAGTCACACTTTAGATGCCGAAGCGACGCAATACCGCCCCGCCCGCGCCGTCCCCGGACCCCAACCCCGAGGCGAGCCCGATGGCTGCGCTTCCCGAGGACGACTTCGTGGCATCGCTGCGCAACGAGCTCGCGCGCACCCAGAAGGCGGCGGGCGAACGGACCGGCGAGGACCTGACGCACCGGGCCGAGCTGAACAAGCGGCTCCTCCAGGACCTCTGGGAGGTCCACAACCAGTTCGAAGGGATCTCCGCCCACCTGACCGTCGAGCCGTCGCAGACGCTGTTCGCCACCTTCGTCGAGTACCCCGAGAAGTGGACGTTCAAGGAGAACTTCGACTTCGGTGCCGTCAAGACGATCGAGCTCCGCGACCGGGCTCCCGGCTGGCTCGGATTCACGCTCCGCTTCTGGTACTACCGTACCCCCGAGGGAAAGCCGCACCTCCGCGGGATCTTCGAGTGGTGCGAGGGCGAGAGCTACCACCGCTACACCGGTTGGATGCGGATGATGAGCCAGGCGGTCCTGTTCGACGGGGCCGAGGACTCGGCGAGCATGCGGGAGATCCACGGCGTCCTTCGCGACATCGTCGTCAAGTGGTACTCCGCGCACATGGAGCGCTCCCCCGAGTCGTTCGTCGCGCACCTGAAGGAGAAGTACCCGAAGGGCGCGAGCTACGCGAAAGAATCGTACCGCGAGTGATCGTCCGGTCGACCGCCGCCGCGCGCGCGACGAACGGTTGAAATAGCCCGCCCCTCCTCGCGACGCCCGGCGCCGCGCGCCCCGTCCCCGGCCCCCGGGGAGGGAACCCGGTGACCGATGGAACGAGGCCGTGCGGGACCACTTGGTCGCCTACTTCGAGGCGCACCACCTGCTCGTCGAATCCGACGCGCTCCAGCTGCTCCTGAAGGTCCCCCAGCCGCTGGCCGTCTCCCGGCAGCTCGTCGAGCGGGCCCTCAGCGACCACCCGTTCGTCACGCGGGAGATGGTCGAGGCGGTGATCCTCAGCACCGACCTGGGCCGCTCCCAGGCGATCCGGAGCGCCGAGATGAGCTCGGCGCTGCTACGGACCCCGCGGCTGGCGGCGTCGTTGCCGTTCGAGCTGCTCCGCGAAGGATTCTCGGCGGTCGTCCCCGGGCAGCAGCCCCTCGCGGCGTACGGCAGCCTGTTCGCCTCGCGGTTCGAGCAGCTCTCCAAGATGCTCCGCGGACGCCCGGAACTGTCGGGGCTCCGCCCCGTCTCCGAGCTCGGAACAGCCGAAGGGAGCGCCGCCGTGATCGGGATGATCCGCGACGTTCGGCAGACTCCGGAGAAGCACCACCTCATCCTCACATTGGAGGACGACGGGGGAGCGGTGGAGGTCCTCGTGCTCAAGGACTCGGCGCCGGCGCAGGTGCCGTACCTCGACGACGAGGTGGTCGGTCTGCGATTGGCGATGCCGAAGGAGCGGGGCCGCCTCCCCCGCGTGACGCACGTCCTCCGTCCGGACGTACCGTCGGGGCGCGAGCGCAAGAGGACGGAGAGCCCGGTCCGCGTCATCTTCCTCTCGGATCTCCACATCGGCAGCCGGTCGTTCCTGGCCGACGAGTGGGGCCGGATGACCGACTTCCTTCACGGCAAGGGCCCGAGGCCCGAGCTGGCCCGGGAGATCCAGCACGTGGTGATCGCGGGGGACCTCGTCGACGGGATCGGCATCTACCCGAACCAGGAACGCGACCTCGCGATCGGGGACGTCTTCGAGCAGTACGAGGAGCTGGGTCGTCGACTTCGGGAGCTCCCCGAGCGACTGCACGTCGTCGTCGTCCCCGGCAACCATGACGCGGTCTGTCCGGCCGAACCGCAACCGGCGCTGCCCCGCGAGATCCGATCGGCGCTCCCGGAGAACGTCCACTCCCTCGGGAACCCGTCGACGTTCGCCCTCCATTCCGTGGTCATCGAGGCGTACCATGGTCGCAGTTTCGACGACCTCATCCCGGCGATCCCGGGGGCGAGCTACGCCCGCCCCACGGAGGTGATGAAGCGGATGCTCGCGATGCGCCACCTCGCCCCGATGTACGGCGGCCGAACGCCGCTCGCCCCGCTGGCGCGGGACGGGATGGTGATCGACCCGGGACCCGACATCCTCGTGACGGGGCACGCCCACACCTTCGGCGTCGACCAGTACCGGGGCGTGCTCCTCCTGAACGCCTCGACCTGGCAGGCCGAGACGGAGTACCAGCGGATGCGGAACGTCTCGCCGGTTCCCGCCCGGGCGGCGGTCGTCAACCTCGCCGACCTGACCCTCGAGGCCCTCGACTTTTCCGGACGGGAATCGGAGGTCGGGGGCGCCGCGGCGTGACCCCCTATCCGCTCGATCCGGTCGCCGCGACCGGACCGCTCCGACTCGTACTGTGCGCGTTCCCGACCGAAGAGGCCGCCGGGGCCGCGGTCGAGGCGTCGGTCGGGGCCCGGCTCGCTGCCTGTGCCAGCCGTTGGCCGATCCAGTCGACCTTCTGGTGGAAGGGTTCGGTCGAACGGGGTGCCGAGGTGTTAGTGCTGTTCAAGACCGCCCCCAAGCACGTCGGCGCCCTCTTCGCCTTGCTCGCGAGGCTGCATCCGTACGAGGTGCCGGAGATCCTGGAGATCGACGTCCCCCGGGTGCACCCGCCGTACCTCCGCTACGTCGCGGCGACGATCGACGTGCATGCGCCGCCGCTGCCCTGGGGCGGCGGGAGCGTTGCCGCTACGCGTCGGGGATCACGGCGAGCCCCGGCAGCTCGGCGCCCTGGACGAACTCCAGCGCCGCGCCGCCGCCGGTCGAGATGAACTGGAAGGCGTCCAGGACGCCCAGGTCCTGGGCGACCCGCGCCGAATCGCCACCCGCCCCGATGTGCCGGCCCGGGATCGTCGCGAGCCCCGCGAGGACCTCTCGGGTGCCGGCCGCGAACCTAGGGTCCTCGGCGAGGCCGAGCGGTCCGTTCCAGAAGACCGTCTTCGACTCCGATAAGGCGGCGTAGAACCGGTCCCGGGTCTGAGGCCCGATGTCTTTCGCGAAGGCTCCTTCTGGGACTTCATTGGCGGGCGCCGCTTGGGCCTCGGCCTCCCCGGGGAGATCTATGAGCCAGTCGACGGGCAGGACGACCTTCGTCCCGCGCTCGACGGCGACCTTCAGGAACTCGTGGACCGCCTCCTCGAGCCCCGGCTCGACCTTCGACGCGCCGAGGTGGGCGCCCTGGGCGGCGAGGAACGGGAAGGCGAGCGCCCCTCCGATCAACAACGAGTCGGCGCGACCCAGGAAGCTCTGGAGGAGCGGGAGCTTATCGGCGACCTTCGCGCCGCCGAGGATCGCCACGTACGGTCGAATCGGGTTCTCGACCAACGGGGAGAGCTCGCGGACCTCCTTCTCGACGAGGAACCCGGCGTAGGCCGGGAGTCGCTTCGGGACCCCGACCGTCGAGGCGTGCGCGCGGTGGACCGCCCCGAACGCCTCCTCGACGAAGACCTCGCCCAGTTGAGCGAGCTGCGCTGCGAACGCCGGGTCGTTCGCCTCCTCACCAGGGTGGAAGCGAAGGTTCTCGAGCATCAGGAACTCCCCGTTCTTCAGCCGGGCGGACGCCTCGAGCGCGTGGATCCCGACGCAATCCTCCGCCAACGGAACCGGGACGCCGAGGTATCCGGAGAGCCGGTGGACGATCGGCCGCAGGGAGAAGCGCATGTCGCGCTGGCCGCCGGGCCGCCCCAGGTGCGACATGAGGATCGTTCGGGCACCGGCCATCTGCAGATGCCGGAGCGTCGGCAGCGCCTCGACGATCCGGCGATCGTCGGCGACCTGACCGTTCGGCTCCTGCGGGACGTTGAAATCGACCCGGACCAGGACGCGCCGGCCTCGAACGGTCGCCGCCTGGACGCTCCGCTTGAGGGGCATCGGCGCCCCGGAAGGCGGGGGCACTAAGAGGATTGTGGGGCGCGGAGCCGGTCCCGGCGACGGACGTGCTCGTTGATCCGATCCACGGCCCGCCGCGTCGCCGGCAGGTCCACGTGGTGGGACCAGGCCCGTTCGAGGATGGTGCCGGAGATCGCGTCGATCTCGGTCGCGCGCCCCCGCTCCAGGTCCTGAAGCATGCTCGAACGGTTCTCCGCGGTGGCGTGGACGACCCGGAACAGATCGGCCTCCGCCTCCGCTTCCCCGAACTCGAACCCGTCCAGGGCGGCGGAGTGGCGCGCCTCGTGGAGGAGGGCGAGCGCCTGCCCACGCCACGGGTCATCGGCCAGCCGGCCATTCAGGACCCCGTGGTCGGCCGTCACCGGGTTGATGGCCGCGTTCACGAGGGCTTTCCTCCATTCCTCCCGGGGGAGGTCGGCGACCTCTCGGACGGGGATCCCGGAGCCCCGGAACAGCTCCCGAAAGGTACTTGCCCACGGGTGCGGCGCGTTGCCGGAATGAGCCCCGACCAACAGCTCGCCCTCGCCGGCCTGACGGACCCGGCCCGGGGCGAGCCACGTCGCGGGGACCGAGGCGATCGCCCGGACCAACGGGGCGGAACGCCGGGCCGGTTCCGGCAGCCTCCCGCGCACTCGCTCGTCGATCCCGAGGCCGTTCTGTGGCAACAGCGTCGGCGGGAGGGGGGAGAACCCCTCGGCGATCTCCCCCATCGAGGAGTCCAGGTCGAACGTCTTGACCGTGAGGAGGAGCGCCTCCGGGACCGGGAGACCCGCGATACGTTCGGCGGCGGAGACGGCGAATCGGCCGGGTCGGATCCCCTCGATCGTGAGCCCGTGGGCCCGGATCTCCGCGACATGGGCGGCTCGGGCTACGACGGTGACCGAATGACCGGCCGTCGTGAGGCGGGCGGCGAAGACGGAGCCGGTGGCTCCGGCCCCGAACACGACGACGCGGCTCGTCGGTCCTCCGCCCTAACTGAGCTTCCGGACCATCTCGGCGATCGCCGTGGGCTTTCCCCAGTCCCGGCGGAGCAGCGTCAGCAGCCCCTCGTAGTAGCGAACCTGTTCCTGGGCCTGTCGGACCTGGACGCCCAGATACTCCTCTTCGCGCCGGAGCCGGGACTCCTCCGCCTCCGCCTCGAGCTGGGCGGATAGCAGGGCCTGGTACCTATCGTGGAGCGAGCTGGGGGTGGTGGTTCGCATTGATCGCCTGTGGGGTACCGGGTCGGACGGCCTGGCTGAGGACGGCCTCGGAGTAGTCGTGGAGCTTGCGGAGCTCACGGCGGACCCGACGCAAACGCCGCTCGACCCGTTCGCGCTGCTCGATGATCTCGTGGAGCGACCGCTGGAGCATCTCTAGGCGGTGGCGCCATTTGTCCCGTTCGTGGACGCTCTGGAGGACCGAGTCGACGTCCATTGGGCTTGCCGGAGACGGGGCGAGCCCTCCATGAAGGTTTCGGCGAGCCTCCCGGGGGCCCCGGAGGCCCCCGACAGCACGGTTCGCGGCTGGGCGCCCGGAACGGGCCGGCCGGGCGGCCTAATCTTATCCTACCCAGGGGGTAGCGCGGCCCGAGGGGTCGTAGGAGATGCCGGCGGCGAAGAAGATCGTGGTGCTCGGGGCAGGAAACGTCGGCGGAACCCTGGCCCAGCGCCTCGCCGAGATGGATCTGGCGGAGGAGCTGGTGCTGATCGATATCGTCGAGGGCCTTCCGCAGGGAAAGGCGCTCGACATCCAGGAGTCCGCCCCGATCCTCGGTTTCGCCACCCGGGTCACCGGTTCGACCTCGCTGGACGCCCTGGCGGGCGCCGATATCGTCGTGGAGACCGCCGGGCTCGCCCGAAAACCCGGGATGAGCCGCTCGGACCTCCTGGAGAAGAACGCGGCGATCCTGAAGGGCCACGCGCTCGCCGTCGCGCAACGTTCCCCGAGCGCGATCGTGATCGTCGTCACGAACCCGGTCGACGTGATGACCTACTGGTTCCGGGAGGTCAGCGGCCTCAAGCCCGAGCGGGTGTTCGGCGAATCCGGCACCCTGGATACCGCCCGCTTCCGGACGTTCGTCGCGATGGAACTGGGGGTCGCCCCGCGGGACGTCACGGGGTTCGTCCTCGGCACCCACGGCGACACGATGGTCCCGTTGCTCTCCCTCACCAGCGTTGCCGGGGTCCCCCTGATCGGCCTGCTCCCCCCGGAGCGCCTCCAGGCGATCGTCGACCGGACGAAGAAAGGGGGCGGGGAGATCGTCGAACTGCTCAAGATGGGGAGCGCGTACTACGCGCCGTCCGCGGCCCAGGCCGAGCTCGTCCGGGCCGTGCTCCTCAACGAGCACCGACTCCTTCCGGTCACCGCCCACCTCCAAGGAGAGTATGGCCAGAAGGGGATCTACATCGGGGTCCCGGTCGTCCTCGGGCGCGGGGGGGTCGAGCGGGTCATGGTCGTCGGCACCACGCCGGCCGAGCGAGCCCAGTTCGAGGCGAGCGCGATGGCGGTCAAGGCGGATCTCGAGATCCTCGCGAAGCTCCCCCGGACAGCCTAGCGAGTTAAGGACGAACGACCCATCCCGGCCCGTCGGAGAGGCGGATCGGTGGGCGAGGAGTACGACGCGATCATCGTGGGAAGCGACCTCGCGGCGGGCACGGCGGCCGTCGCCCTGGTCGGAGCGCGGGGTCGCGTGCTGTGCATCGATCCGTTCCCCGGCTCGGCCGGCCCGGGCGGATGCATCTGGCCGGCCGAGCTCGACGCGCTTCGCCCGGAGCTCGCCGGAGGCTTACCGGGGATCGCCCGCCTGGTCGAGCATCGCTGGCAGATCGTCAGCGATCCCGGGGTCGTCTCCGTGGACTATCGAGAGGGTCCCTCCGAGGAGCGGCGTCGGGGTCCTTGGCTCATCCAGGACCGCAAGGCCGGTCGCTGGCTCCTCCAACGGGCGGGGACCGGGGGCGCCGATCTCCGCGAAGGTACTCCCACCCTGCTCGAGTCCGCCGGAGCGGTCAACGGAGTTGGCCTCGACGACCGGGAGATCCGAGCTCCGGTCACTTTGATCTCCGATCCCGCCGCCCTCGGCGCTTCCCGTCGCCCACTGGCGGCCGGCGTGTCGGTGACCTACCGGCTACCGGGCCGCCGCGTCCAGGACCGATTCGGCGTTCGTGCTGGTCAGGGGGCCTCGATCGAGGCGGTCCTCGCCTTCGCCCCGGCTCCGGCCCTGGGTATCGGGTTCGTCCAAGGGTTCGGGGAGTCGGTGACCGTCGGGGTGTACGTCGTCTCGGGGAAGGAGCCGGTGCCGACGGGGATCCTCACGGCGTGCTTCGAACGGTTCCTCGCCCATCCCTCGGTCGCCGGGCTCGTGACCGGGGGCGTGCCAGAGACTCCCTCGGAAGCCCGCTACCTGCCCGTCCGCTCCCTCCGGTCCCCGTTCTCCTCCGGAGCTCTCGCCATCGGCCGCGCCGGCGGCTGGGACCTGGGGGCCGGTCCGATCTCGACCGGACCGGGCGTCTCCATACGATCGGCGCTCGTCGCGGCGGAGGCGGTCCGGGAGCATTGGAAATCGGGGAGCCCTCTTCGACCATCGGTCGCCACCCGTTTCGCCCAACGACTCCGGGCCTCGGGGATCCCCGGTCGCCTGGCGGACCAGGCCCGCCGGAGCCGGCGCGTCGCCTTCCGGCCCGGTATGCACCACGAGTATCCGGTCGCCATCGAGGCCCTGCTGCATCGGTTGCTTACCGAGACGGGGGAGCGCAAGGAATCGGTCGTCGCGGCCGTGCGCGCCACCCGGAGGAACCGCCGGGTACCACTCCTCGGGCTCGCTTTGGACGCTGTCGAAGCGGGGGGATCGCTCTGACGGACCCGGGGACCCCCTCCGGGCAGGCGGCGGAGGGGGCGAACGCCCCCGTGGAGTTCATCGAGATCAAGCGGCGCCTCGGGACCCTGCGATTCGCGACGGATTCGCCGGACCATGCGCACATCACGGTGAAGCCGCCGATCTGCGCGAAATGCCCGCATTCGTTCTGCACGTTCGTCTGCCCCGCACAGTGCTACCAGCGGATCGAAGGGAAGCTCGTCTTCCGATACGAGGACTGCGTCGAGTGCGGGGCGTGCGACATCGCCTGCGACCAGGGCTCCGTGACCTGGAACCTGCCGAGGGGCCCGTACGGCGTGAAGTACCGCTTCGGGTGAGCCCGAAGCGTCGTTCACGGGTTCCACTCAAGGCTCAGCTTCAAACGCCCACCGCGGCCTGTTTCCGCCGGGAGACGAGCCTACGGCACCCGCGATATCCGTGTCCGAACCGCCGTCGCTCTTCCCCTACCGGGTACGCCCCGGCCAGGAGAAGATCCTCGGGGAGATCTCCGAGCTGACCCGCCGGGGCGGGGCCCTGTTGGTCGACGCGGCGACCGGATCGGGGAAGACCGTCGCCACCCTCGCGCCGCTCCTCGAGCACGCGCAGGCGGCCGACCACCGGATCCTCTACCTCGTCCGAACGCACGCCCAGGAGATCCAGGTCCTCAACGAGGCTCGCGCGATCTCGCATCGGCTGTCGACCCCCTTCCTGGCCCTCGGGCTCCAGGGTCGCCAGCGACGCTGCTTCCTGCTCGAGGGGATCGCCGAGATCAAGGGCGCCACGGCCGAGGAGCACGGCAAGCTGTGCGCGGATCGGAAGCGGGCCACCCAGCGCTCGTTCGACGAGGGGAACCCGTTCATCCCGCCGCCGGAACTCCCCGAGGGCGGCTCCATCGACCTCACCGACCTGGACGGATGCGCGTTCTACGCGCGCGTGCTCCAATCGGACATCGAATCGATCGCCGAGCGGTTCTCGAACCGGCTGCCGACGCCCAAGGAGTTCGAGGAGTTCGCGCGCGCCGAGAACCTCTGCCCGTACGAGCTCGTGAAGAAGCTGGCGGGGCGCGCGCTCCTGCTCACGGCCCCCTACGCGTTCTTCTTCCACCCCCACATTCGCGCCTCGCTCCTCGCCTGGATGGGGGTCAGCCTCGACCGGATCGACCTCGTCATCGACGAGGCGCACAACCTCCCCGACCACCTGAGGGAGCTGTCGACCGTTTCGCTTCCCCAGGAGACGGTCCGACGGGCCCGAGCCGAACTCCACGAGCGCGGGGACTTCCAGCTCCCGGACGGGCCGGGCGCCGGTCGGCTCTTCGAGATCGTGGCAGCCGCGATCGACGAACTCTCCGAGGGGTTCGCCCGGGACGATGACGGCGTCCTACCGCCCTCGGCGTTCGAGGACGCCCTATTGACGGCGATCGGAGGCACCTCCCATCGGCTCGACACGTGGCTCGGCCAGCTCGGGACCTGGGGAGAATCGCTCCGCGAAGAACGTCGCAAGGAGCGCCGACTGCCGCGCTCCTGGGTCCACACCGCCGCCCTCACCCTCCTCTCCTGGCCCCAGCTCGAGGGGCCGGGGTACGTCAAGGTCGTCACGCGCCATCCTCGCAAGGCCCTCGAGGCGTACGCGCTGGACGCCCGCGGTTCGGCGGCGCCGATCCTCGACTGCCACCTCTCCGTCCACCTCTCCGGGACCCTCGCGCCTCTCGAAGAGTATCGGGACGCCCTCGGTCTCGGCGACAGCGCTCGGCTGCTCTCCGTGCCGTCGATGTTTCCGCCCGAGCATCGCCGGATCCTCTACGACCCGAGCGTGTCGACGCGCTACGAGGAGATGCAGTCGGACCCGAAGGCGGTCGGCAAGATCGCCGACCGGCTCGCCGAGGTCCTCTCGACGCTGCCGGTGAAGACGGCGGTCTTCTTTCCGAGCTTCGATCTGATGGAGAAGGTCCTGGCGGCCGGGCTCCATTCGTCCCTCCCGGCCGGAGCGGTCGTCGAATCCCGGCGGCTCTCGATGGCCGATCTCTGGAGGTCGGTCGAGGGGTTCAAGAAGGAGCCCGGTAGCGGGGTCCTTCTGGGGGTCACCGGCGGACGGATCGCCGAGGGGATCGACTTCCCGGACGAGGAGTTGGAGGCGGTCGTCGTCGTCGGGATCCCCTACCCGAAACCCACCGCGAAGCGCGAGGCGCTCCGGGCGTTCCTCGACGCCACGACGGGGCACGGCTGGGAGTACTGCGTGGAAGCGCCCGCGCAGCGGGCCATCCTCCAGTCGATCGGACGGATGATCCGCTCGGAGAACGATCGCGGGATCGCCGTGATCCTCGATCGGCGTGCCCCACAATTCTCCCGCGTCCTCCCCGGGCTCGAAACGACCGACGACCTTGCCTCGAAGACGAAGGCGTTCTATGGCAAGCGCGCGCGCTGGTCGACGACGGGCGCCGGGTTGGGCGAGCCGGTCGCGTCGCAACGGCCGGTCGACGACCGTCTCCCAAACCGATAAGAGGGCGACCCGGCCGTTCCGCGGACGTGATCATCACCCGCACGCCGCTGCGGATCTCCTTCGCTGGCGGAGGGACCGATCTCCCATCGTACTACCGGCAGTACGGCGGCGGCGCGGTCACGAGCGCGGCGATCGACAAGTTCGTCCACGTCCTGGTCAACGACAAGTTCGACCGCTCCATCCGCGTCGCGTACTCCCGGACGGAGAACGTCGAGACGCTCGAGGGGCTCCAGCACGAGCTCGTCCGCGAAGCGATGCGGATCACGGGGGTCACCCACGGCCTCGAGGTCCACACGATCGCCGACATCCCCGGGGAGGGGACCGGGCTGGGCTCGTCCTCGACGCTGACCGTCGGGCTCCTCAATGCCCTCTACGCGCACCGCGGGACGCTCAAGGACCCCGCCGAGCTCGCCCGGGAGGCGTGCCAGATCGAGATCGACATCCTCCACGGGACGGTCGGCAAGCAGGACCAGTACATCGCCGCCTTCGGCGGGGTCCAGTACTTCGAGTTCCGGGCGGACGAGACGGTCCGTTCGACGCCGATCCCCCTCGCTCCGGCGGAGCTCGACGCCCTGTCGTCCCACCTCTCCCTGTACTACACCGGGATCACCCGATCGGCGAGCGGGATCCTGAAGTCCCAGGATGCGAGGACCGGCGACAACCGCGAAGCGCTAGGCCGGATGCGCGAGCTCGCGGCGGAGACGCGGGACGCCCTCGTACGACATGACTGGGCGGGCCTCGGGCGCCTCTTGGACGACGGGTGGCGATTGAAGCGTTCGCTCTCGAACGCGATCTCCAACCCGCAGATCGACGAGATCTACGGGAAGGCCAAGGCCGCCGGCGCCTACGGGGGAAAGATCACGGGCGCCGGGGGCGGAGGTTTCCTGCTCGTCGCCCACCCGCCGGAAAGAAGCACTCAAATAGCGAGCGCCCTCTCGCCGATGACGCGTCTCCCCGTGCGGATCCACCCCGAGGGATCGCGGATTCTGTTCGTCGGAAGGTGATCCAGGTGGGCGGGGGGATCGAGCCGTACGTCAAGCGATACGTCGAGGAGACCCACGCGGCGCTGAGCGACCCGTACCTCGCCGAGAGCGTCGCCCGCATCGTGCCCGTCCTTCTGAAGGCCCGGGAGGAAGGTCGGACGATCTACTTCTTCGGTAACGGAGGGAGCGCCTCGACCGCCTCCCACTTCGTCTGCGACATCGGCAAGGCGACGATCCAGGGGGACCGCCGCCGGTTCAAGTGCGTCGCCCTCGTCGACAGCGTCGAGAGCCTCACGGCGTGGGCGAACGACACCGATTACTCGCGGGTCTTTTCCGAGCAGCTCGCGACGCTGGCCGTGCGGGGCGACGTCGCCTTCGGGATCAGCGGGAGCGGGAACTCGCCGAACGTGCTCCGGGCGATGGAGATCGCGCACCAGAAGGGGCTCGCCACGATCGGGCTCACCGGCATGGGCGGCGGCAAGCTCCGGGGCCTCTCCGAGATCCCCGTCGTCGTCCCGTCGAACTCGATGCAGCATATCGAGGACGTCCACCTGCTGATCTGCCATCTGTTGACCGCCTACCTGCGCGACGAGGTTCCGGCTCCGCCGAGTGCCGGATGAGCGTCAAGGTCCGCGATTACATGGTGCTCGAGGTCGAGCACCTCGAGGAGAGCACGACGATCGGCGAGGCGATCGATCGCCTCACGCGGAGCCGCCACCACGGACTCCCGGTCACCGATCGCGACGGGAAGCTCGTCGGCTTCGTGAGTTCGAAGGAACTGCTCCGCAACGCCAACCGACGGGAGACCCGCCTCGCGTCGATCATCCGCCCGGGAACCTACACCGCCAGCCCCGAGATGGCGCTCGACGATGTCGCCCGGATCATGTTCCGCTTCGGGCTGCGCGACCTGCCGATCGTCGACGACGCCGGCAAGCTGTGCGGGGTCGTCTCCAATCTCGACATCGTCCGCTCGCACTTCGAGCGGGCGTCGCCGGCGAAGGCGGAGACCCTCAAGCACCTCCTCTCCGACCGCTACCAGATGTCGTTCTCCTCGCGCCGCGGTCTCGTGCCGATCTCGAGCCTCACGCCCACGCAGTGGAAGGTCTACGAGGACGAGCTCGAGGGGCGCCGCTACGAGCTCGAGCGCGGGTTCGCCGAGCCGGTCCTCGTCGTCCAGAAGGGCGACATCTGGATCCTCGTCGACGGGCACCACCGCGCCCTCGCCGCCCGGGAGATGGGCCTGGCCCAGCTCCAGGCGTTCATCCTGACCTGCGACAAGCCGCACGAGTTCGCCCAGCTCGAGACCGGTTTCGAGCGGATCGCCCGCGACCACCATCTGAAGACCCTCGCCGACATCGAGATCGACCGGTCGGCCCACCACCCGCTCATCGAGGTCACGACCCAGCTCATCCGCCGGTTCGAGACGGAGGAGCCCCGCACGCCGGCTGAGCGTCGCTCCGACCAGGAAGCGTGAACGCCGGGGGCGCCGGCGGCGACCTCGGGGCATGACCGGCGGACCGACTAGCGGCCTCTCGCCGGTCGATCAGCGCCTGCTCTGGGTCCTGGTCCTGGGCGGCGTGCTCGTCGTCGACGGCCTCGCCCTCCTCGCGTTCGGGAGCGGGTCCCTGCTGCCGTCGGGGACGTTGTCGCGCTGGTGGCCGCTGACTTCGTTGGGATCGGGGGTCGGGCTTCTCGGGGCGGGCCTTTCTTTGCGGCCGGGCCAGCTCCGGGAGCGGTTACGCGCGGGCGTCCCGCGATTGTTCCCGTTCGCCTCGGTCGGGGTCCAGCTGTCAATCTACCTGGCGATCACCGTCGGCGCCGTCGCGGTGTTCCAGGGGACGTTCGAATCGTTCACCAATGCGCACAACGGGGGCGATCTCGCGTCCGTCCCGAATCCGGAGTCGGCGGACGCCCTGGTCATTGGAGCGACCGGGCTGCTCTGGTTGCTCGCCGTCTACACGGTCCTGGTCGTCCGCCGGGTGATCCAGATGGGTCGCCGGATCGACCGCACCGCCGGTCGTGACGTCTACGGACGCGAGGTCGGCTCGGAGGCTGGCGACGCTCCGGAGCCGTCGCCCCCGCCCGGTATCGCCCCGGGCCTTGCCGAGCGGCGCCCGGTGCCCCGGGGGCTGCTGTTCGCGTCGACCCTGGTCTTGGCGTTCGGGGTCTCCGTGGCGACCCAGACGGTCGAGGTGGGAACTCTGCCGGCACCGGCCTCCGAGTGGTGGTGGGCCCAGCTCGCGCTTCCTGTGTGGGCCGGGGTCGTGGCGAGCGGGATCTCGAGCGTCGACCGCGGGATCCGCGATCTCGAGTTCCGATACTCCTCCGCCTTCGGCAGGGCCTCTTCCGATGCCCCGCCCCCCCGGACAGCCGGGTAGAGGGTGCCCGGCCACCCCCGGAGGGGGCGAGCTAGGGATTCGTACACTAGACATATCAAGCGCTCTCAAGTCGGCCTGCCGTCAGGGATGTTCTCGCTCCGGCGGCCCGCCGCTTCGCCCCGATCGCTCCGTCGGGGGGCCCAAGCCTGCGTGATCGTGGGAAGTCTGTTGCTGCTGGCGGCCTTGCCGTTCACGACGGCGCATCCCACGACGGTGGTCCACCGGGCCTCGAGCGGAGGGGGGCCGGGCGGGGGTAGCGGGCATACCGTGATGGTCAACCTGACCGCGACGGACAACCCATCGTTCACCCCGAACGGTATCTCGACCCCGTCGGGCACCCTCGTGGAGCTCTTGATCTCGAACACGGGCTCGCTCGCGCACACGTTCACCCTCTCGAAGGTGCCGAACAAACGGCTCGCTCAGAACCTGACCCCCGGGGAACTGAACGCGTTCTTCAACGCAAACGGATCGCTCCTGAACGTCTCCCTCGCCCCGCACTCCGTGACGGGCGCGAACGTGTCGATCCCGGACACGGCCGGCGGGAACAGCTACGAGTTCGTCTCGGTGCTGCCGTACCAGTTCCAGGCGGGGATGCTCGGCTTCCTCAACGTCACCGCCGGACCCTCCGGCCCTCCCGTGGTCCTGAACGTCAACGCCCTCGGCGCTCAGACGCTCTGGGACCCTTCGATCCTGGCCGTCAACGCGTCGAGCTACCCGGTCGCCGTGACGGTCCAGGTCACGAACCTCGGTTCGGCGACCCACACCTGGTGGTTGAGCCCGTTCCCGAACTACAACCTCTCCTATGGGAACTTCACCCAGTTCTTCCAGGCCCACGCTCCCCTGGCGGCCGTGAATCTCGCCGGGTCCCCCGGCGGCACGGTCGACGCGAACTTCACCGTCGGCCAGCCGGGCGTCTACGAGTACATCTGCACGGTCCCGGGCCACTTTGCCAACGGAATGTTCGGATTCTTGTACATCGGGGTCCCGCCCCCCGCCCCCGCGACCTCCCCGGGAACGGCGATCGTCCAGGCGGGGATCCTCGTCGGGGGAGCGGCGCTGCTCGGCATCGGCGTCCTCCTCGCCCTGGTCGCCTCGTTCACCGGACGGTTCCCGCGACAGCCCCCGAGCGAAGGCTCGCATCACTAGGCCCGGCACTCCGCCGGCGGAATCGGCGCCAGGTTCCTCCTCGCAAATTACGCCGGCCGAGGTTCAAGTAGGTGGGGCCGTTACCGGGCCGAACCGCCTCCGGGGGCCCGGAGCGCCCTTCAGGTCCGTGC
Organism: Methanobacteriota archaeon; assembly: GCA_013290045.1. GTDB lineage: Archaea > Thermoplasmatota > Thermoplasmata > Lutacidiplasmatales > UBA184 > Lutacidiplasma. Next base: position 24,424 of record JABCYU010000014.1, read on the forward strand.
GAGAGGTTGGATTTCGCTTCCGTCGCCTTCGAACTCCGTGGCCCTCGGCGGTGCTCCTCGTCCTCCTGACGGTCCTCTTGGCGCTCCCCGGTGGCCTAGCCGGGGCGGCTAGCCCCACGGCACCCGCGCGCCACGCTCCGGTGTCGCCCACCCAGACCCCGGGCCGCAGCGAGATGGGGGGGACGACTCCGGCCGCAGTCGCTCCACCGACCGGACTCCTCGCCGGCGCCAACCCGCGGCACGAACGGTTCTTGGACGTGCCGACCTGGCTGGCGGTGGATTCCAGACGCTCGGCTGCCACCCCCGCGCCGGCGATTGAGCCCCCCGCCGGAGGTGGCGCCCTCCCCCCGCCCGGCCTCACCGGTCTCGGCAAGGTCACGGGCGACGTGCTCGACAGCTTCTACGGCACCCCCGTGTCGAACGTCAACATCACGGTGGTTTCGCTGTCCGGCACCCGCTGCCTTCCAAACCCGTGTCAAGGGTCCACGGACGCCTTCGGCAAGTTCACGGTCCCGGCCCCGCTGGGCGGCGACGAGATCTTCCTCACCAAATCGCTGTTCGTCGACAATCGGACCTGGGTGACCGTCACTGGCGGCTCCACGGCGTCGGTCGGGACCGTGTACCTCGTCCACGACGGCTTCGCCTCGGGGGTCCTGCGGGCCGACCTCCCCGGCACGCCCCCGATCCCGGGGATCTCCCTCAGCGCGGCCTCCCGAGACGGGCTCGTGGTCGCCTCCCCCGGCAATGTCAGCGCGACGAACGGCTCGTTCACGATCGCCGTCCCGCCGCTCCCCTCGATCATCACGTTCGGCACGGGAGGCGGTTTCGTCCAGAACCAGAGCTACGTGAACGCGACCCCGTACCAGACCGTCCCGCTCGGGAGCGTCTACATGGAAGGCGGGATCCGGGTTCGGGCGCACCTCTACGATGCCGTCACGGGCAACCCGATCGCATCGAACCTGCTCTCCAACCTTCAGGTGTGCACCCGGGCCTCGCTGGATTCCTGCCCCCTGCCGGTCGAACCCCAGCCTACACCGAACGGCCCGACGGTATCGGCGTACGCCCTCGGCGGCCCGTCGTACGTCTTCGCGATGGCGTACGGGTACGTGGTCAATCGGACCTCGATCCCGGACGTGCCGCTGCTGGCGACCGGTCAGGTCGACGACCTCGGGCGCGTCGACCTCCAGCCGCTCGGCGCCGCCGAGGTTTCGACGAACCTGACGGGCTCCTCGTCGCTCCCGAGCAAGTGGCCGGTGAGCAACGTGACGGTGGAGTTGTGCAGCCTCGACGGGGTCTCGATCGGGGTTCCGGATCCCGCCGCCGACGCGGTCATCGCCAGCCCGTGCTGGGGCTATCGCCCGAGCACGGCGTTCCCGGCGACCAACACCTACCCGGTCGGCAGCACCGCCACGGTCGCCGGCCCGCCGCTCCGCGACGCGGTGTTCCTCATCCCCACCGCTCCGGGGTTCGTGTTCCCGGTCGCGAACCGCACGCTGGTGAGCCCGGGATACCCCGCGCCGACCTCGGCCGCGAACGTGACCTGGGCGAACCTGACGCCCGACCGGGTGACGCTCCTCGGGAGCTTCGACATGACCGCCGGAACGTACGTGAGCGGGAACGTCTCGCCGGCGAGCGGGAACGTCTCCAGCCTGGGGCCGACCCAGATCCAGCTCTGCTCCACCGACGAATCGACGGTGTGCTCGCCGCCGGCCCTGGTCGGGGCCAGCCCCGCCCCTTTCGGTTGTCCGACCGGTAATGGGAGCTTCTGCGCTCCGGCGCCGCCGGGACCGGACCTGCTCGTCGTCACGACGTTCGGGATCGGAGCGAATCGGAGCTGGGTCGAGGTTCCTCGCGGCTGTTGCAGCCAGGACGGTCGCCCGATCTCGATCGGGACCATTCGACTCCCCGCGGCCCTCCCGTCCGGGACCGTCAACGGCTCGGTGTGGTCCGCGCCGGGCCCGAACGGGGTACCCGCGGCCCCCCTCACCAACTCCTTCGTCCTCGTCGAGTCGTGCCTCGTGGGTCCCAGTCCGGCCGGACTGATCGGCTCCACGTGCAACACCGCCGGGACCAACCTCAGCGACGGGACGTTCTCCCTCACCGCCCTCGTCGGATGGAACCAGGTCACCGTGTTCGCCGGAGGTTTCCAGGCGAATTGGACCTGGATCGACGTGACGGGGCCGAACTCGACCGGACCGATCTACGTCGCCCCGGACGCCCAGGTGGCGGGTCGGGTCGTTACGTCGGACGGGTCGGGCGTCTACGCCGCGGAGATCGTCGCGTGCCCGCTCGCGACCCTCGCCCTCTGCCGGTCGGTCGGCGGGGGCTTGACGTCGACCGACGGGCAGTACAACGGGAGCCTCCCGGGCGCCCCGTACCCCTCGGGGGTCTACCAGCTCCAGGCGTCGGCGGCGGGGTTCGCTACCAACTGGACCTGGGTCAATGCCTCCTCCGGTACGCTCTCCATCGCCCCGAAGATCGTCCTGGCCCCTCTCGGTAGCAACCTCACGAGCCGCGGCCCGGGGCTCCCCATGCTCCCGCATCCGGCCCTCGCGGGGGCAGGCGCTTGGGTCGATGGGCGGCTCGTCGACTCCCGGAACGGCCGGGGGCTCTCCGCGGCCGAGATCAACGCGTGCCCTGTCGCCGGGGGCGCGTGCCTGTTGAGCCCCGACACGACCGGCTACGGCGGCGATTTCAACACCTCGGTGCCGTTCGGCGCGTATCACCTCTACCTGAACGCCACGAACCACGGGAACGCCTCGGTGTTCCTCAACGTGACCTCGGCCTCGTTCCTGCACTTGGGGACGGTACGGGCGACCGCGGACGTCTGGGCCCACGGCCGGGTCCTCATCGGTCCGTGGCCGGGGCTGACCCTCGCCGACGGGCTCGGACCCCTCGGGGCCTTCGTCCAGATCTGCACCTCGGTCGGTCCGCCCTGCGATACTGCGGTGCCGGTCGACTCTGGGGGCTACTTCAACGCCAGTGCCCCGTACGGCCGCTCCGATCAGGAGACGATCTTGGGCTCGCAGATGCAGTACTTCGGGACCGCGGACCAGGGGTACGACCCGATCGTCGCCCCGCTGAACGCCTCGTCCCCGTTCGTTGGCCTGCCGACGAACCTGTCGTGGGCCCCCCATCTCCGCCTGTTCGGTTCGCTGACCGGTGAGCTGAGGGACGGGAGCCGGTGGAGCGGGAGCCCGCCCCACCCGGAGCTCCCCATGGTGTTCGGCACCCTGCTCGCCACGTCGAACGGTCCGAGCGGGGGGGCGGCGATGGGGGAGGCGGGCGGCGGAGGCAACTTCACGGTGTTCCTTCCGTCCGATGGCCGCTCGACGTTCCTGGAGGGCGT
>JABCYU010000015.1 GCA_013290045.1 Methanobacteriota archaeon
ACTCGACCGCCACCGACGGCCACCGCGTGGGGCTTTCGATGCGGATCCTGAAGATGCGGCGGACCCCCCACGCCCGGACGGTCCAACCGTACGCCATCGGTCCCCAGGGGATCTCCGTCGACGCCCGCGCGGTCGATCTGGGCCGCTTCTAGACCGTTTCGCCGCCCCCCGGAACCCCCAAAGACCCCCGAGGGGTCCTGCTCTCGGAATGCGCTGGATCCTCTGGATCGACCTCGACGCCTACTACGTTTCCTGCGAGCTCCGCGATAAGCCGGAGCTCCGGGGCCGCCCGGTGATCGTCGGGCCCGACCCGACTCGCGGTCCGACGCGGGGGGTCGTCCTCTCGGCGAGCTACGAGGCGCGGAAGTTCGGGGTCCGCAGCGCGCTCCCCGTCGTCCGGGCGGCCCGGATGTGTCCGGAGGCGACGTGGTTGCCGGCCGATTTCCCGAAGTACGAGCGGGTGGCGGGAGAGGTCCGCCAGCTCCTGCGCGCCCAGTACCCGCGCGTCGTGCCCCGGAGCATCGACGAGGCGACGATCGACCTCGATCTGCCGGACCCCGAGGCGGCCGAGTCGGAGGCCCGGGCCATCCAGCGGGAGCTGCGAGAACGGCTCGATCTGCCCGCCTCGATCGGGGTCTCTCCTTCGGCGATCGTGGCGAAGATCGCCTCCGACCGCGCCAAGCCGGCCGGCGTGGTGGTCGTCGCCTCCGAACACATCGCCGAGTTCCTCGCCCCACTTCCGGTGCGCGTGGTTCCTGGGGTCGGACCGAAGACGGAGGCGACGCTCCGTGCCTCGGGAGTGGAGACGTTGGGGCAGCTCGTCAAGGGGGCTCCCCCGGCGATCGAACGGTCGCTTGGGGGATTCGCTAGCGAGCTCGTCGCGCTCGCCCGAGGTCATCCCCACGACCCGATCGAGGAGGAACCGGGCCCCCGCTCGAGGAGCGTGGATCGGACGTTCGTCGAGGATCTGAGCGAGCTCGCCCAGGCCGATGCGGAGCTCTCTCCCCTGATCGAGGCGCTCGCCGACGGCCTGGCGCACGAGGGTCTGAGCTACCAGACCGTCCGGATCTCCGTCCGATGGGACGACTTCCAGCGGGTCCAGCGGGGCCACACCCTCCCGGCGGCCCATTTCGGCCCCGGGGCGATGCGGGCCGTCGCACCCCGACTGCTCTCCCAGCTCTGGGATGAGGAGCACCAGGGCCGGCGGCGCCGGGTCCGCCTGCTGTCGGTTGGCGTGGAGCGTCTGCGGCCGCGCGCCAAGGGACAACGACTGCTCGAGGAGAGTCCCTCGGCCCCGGAAGATTAAGTACGGTGGGCCGGCTACGCGCGCCGAGGGGACGTGCTTCCGATCCTTCCGGTGGATGGGACCCTCCCCCCGATCGCCGACCTGCTGTTCTTGCTGCTGCTCGCGTTCGCCGCGGGGGTCGTCGGGGCGATGCTCGGTCTGGGCGGAGGCCTGTTCATGGTCCCCGGTCTGGTCGTCCTGTTCGGGGTGGACATCCATCTCGCCGTCGCCGCGAGCCTCGTGGGCACGATCGCGACGTCGTGCGGCTCGGCGTCGACCCATGTAGAGGACGGCCTCACGGACCTTCGAGTGGGGATGTTCCTGGAAACGTCGACGGCGCTTGGAGGTCTCGTCGGGGCCGTGATCGCCGTCACCGTCCTGGCGAGCCACGCCCAGGTGCTCATCTTCGCGTTCGTCCCGGTGGTACTCCTGGCCGCGCTCCTGATGTTCGCCCACCGGACGGGTGACGTCCAAGCGGACCCGCCGCATGATCGGCTCGCCGACCGGCTCCACCTTGGGGGCGACTACGTGCGACGTTCGGGGGAGCTCGTCCCGTACCGGGTCACCGGGACCGGGCGCGGACTCGTGCTCGTCGGCTTCAGTGGCCTCGGGTCGGGGCTGCTCGGGATCGGCGGGGGACTGTTCAACGTGCCCGCGATGCATTCGTTCATGAACGTGCCGATGCGGGTCGCGAGCGCCACGTCGATCTTCATGGTCGGCGTGACCGCCGCCGCCGGGGCGTTCGTCTACGTGGTCGCGGGGGACGTCGCGCTGGCGGTCGTCGCGCCCGTCGCGATCGGGATCCTCGCGGGGAGTCTGGTCGGGACCCGGGTCCAGTCCCGGGCGTCGGCCCGGGGGCTCCGGGAGCTGTTCATCGGTGTGCTGATCATCGCGGCGGGGCTGATGGTCGTCCGCGGGATGGGGTGGTTGTGACCGGTCGGACGACGCCGACCGGGCCGTTCTCGTCCGGGGCGGGGGCCATGCCCCGATTCCGGCACCTCGTCGGATGGGTCCTTCGGGGCGGCGTGGTGCTCGCCGCGATCCTCCTGATGGCCGGGCTCATCCTCGCCTACGCGAACGGCAGTTCGGTCTCCTCCCCGTCGTCGCTCACCCGGGCGACGTTCGCCCACACGCTGGCGTCGGGTGGTCCGAGCGGCCTGCTGCTCGCCGGGCTCCTCGTCCTCGTGCTCACGCCCGTCGCCCGCGTCGCGCTCTCCTGCGTGAGCTTCGCTCTCGCCCGCGATTCCCCTTTCGTGGCGATCACCGCATTGGTCCTCTCGCTCCTCACCGGCACCATCGTCGTGGGGTTCCTCTGATCGGAACGCTCGGTTCGCTCTCGGAGGACGCCGCCGAGCTCCTCCGAGCCCAGCCCAGGCTCGGCGTGCCGGTCCCCGCCTACGGCGGGCGATCGATCGCGAACATCGGACCGAGCGTCTTTGCGGCGCTCGGAGCACCCGCCCCGCGTTCGGCGGGACTCGCTCCTCCGCTGGACCCGGCGATCGACCCGTTCCGGGGAGGGCGTTCGGCCCGGACCGCGCTCGTCGCCATGGTCGATGGGTTCGGCTGGCTCCAGTTCGAGTCGTGGGCGAAGGATTCCCGTCTCGGGAAGCGCTGGCGGGATCGGGCCCATCCGATCACGACCGTCTTCCCCTCCACGACCTCCTCGGCGCTCACCAGCCTTTCGACCGGCGTCCCGCCCGGTCGGCACGGCCTCGTCGGGTACCGGCAGTACCTCCCGAAATACGGGCTCGTGGCCGACATGCTCAAGATGAGTCCGATCGGAGTGCCGGTGTACGATCAGCTCATCGGTCCGAACTGGGCCCCGTCGGACATCGCCGGCACCCCGTCCTTGTTCCGACGGTTCGGCCGCGGGACGGCGGTCTCCCGGGACCGGTTCCAGGGTACCGGGTTCACCCGCATCCTCTACGACGGCGCCGAGTACGTGGGCTACGCCACGGCGTCGGACCTCGCCCACGAGCTCGCCTCGGTGCTCGCCCGGGAACCGCCCCCGTCGGTGGTCTACCTATACTGGGACGAGCTCGACACGATCCAGCACCTCAAGGGGGTCAACCACCGGCTGTTCGGCCTCGAGGTCGACCGGTTCGCCGGGTTGCTGGAGTACGTCGCGGAATCCCTCGCGGAACGACGTCGGGACGAGATCACCGTCCTGATCACCGGCGACCACGGCCAGGTCCCGCTGACCCGCGAGGCTACCGTGAACGTCGAGTCGGTTCCGGCACTACTCCGGGAGATGGATCGACCGCTCGCGGGAGACCGGCGCGCCGGGTTCTTCTCGGCCCGGCCCGGACGGGTCGATGCGCTCCGGACGGCCCTCGAGGGGTCGCTCCCCGCGGGCTCCCGGATATTCGACGTCGCCGAGGTGATCGAAGCGGGACTCTTCGGCCCGCCCCCGCACCACCCGGAGCTGGAGGCGCGGACCGGGGACCTCCTCGCCCTCGTCCCGAGCCCGGCCGGATTGACGTATCTTCCTCCGGGAGCGAGCCCTCCGACCCGACAGCTCCGCAGCGGCCACGGAGGCCTGGAACCGGCCGAGCTGCTGGTTCCGCTCGTCTGCGGAACGCTGACGGAGCTCGCGGGGCCCGGCGGTCGTCTGCCACAACGATAAAATCCCCGCGAGGCCCGACGACTCCGTGGCCGCGCTCCGCCAGCCCATCCTCTCGCTGCTCGGCCACGTCGACCACGGGAAGACGACCCTCCTCGACCGGATCGCCGGGTCGGTCCGCGCCGAGCGTGAGGCGGGAGGGATCACCCAGCACATCGGGGCGATCGAGGTCACCAAGGCGGCGATCCAGCGGCTCTGCGAGGGGATCCTGGACACCGGCCCCTTCTCCGTGCCCGGTCTCCTGGTCATCGACACCCCCGGTCACCGGTCGTTCGAGACGTTGCGGCGCCGCGGCGGGGCGTTGGCGGACATCGCGATCCTCGTCGTGGACGTTCGCGAGGGGATGATGCCGCAGACCCGGGAGTCCGTGCAGATCCTCAAGCACGAGAAGACGCCGTTCGCCGTCGCGCTCACCAAGATCGACCTGATCGCGGGGTGGCGGAAGCCGACGGGCGCCACCTCGCTGAAGGATCAGTTGGCCCGATGCGGTCCCGAGTACGTCCGCCTGCTCGACGAACGGATGTACGCGGTATCGGAAGAGCTCCTCCCGTTCGGTTTCTCGGCGGAGCGCTACGACCGGGTCAGCGACTTTACCCGCAACGTCGGCATCGTCCCGGTCTCCGCGAAATCGGGCGTCGGGATCGCCGAGCTCCTCGCGCTGTTGGTGGGGCTCTCCCAGCGGTTCCTGAAGGACGAGCTGGAGCTCAAGGACGAGGCCGCCGAGGCGACGATCCTCGAGCGGAGCGAGCAGCGGGGGATCGGCCCGGTCGGGAGCGTGATCCTCTACCGGGGCCGCCTGCGCGTGGGCGACGAGATCGTGGCGACCGGCCGGCTCGAACCGTTCGTCACCCGGATCCGCGGCATCTACCGCCCGGCCCCTCCGACCCGGTCGGGTACCTCGAAAGGGCGGGGGCTCGAATCCCTCGCCGACGTGGGAGCGGCGGCGGGCGTCTACCTCTCGGCGCCGGGGGTGGAGGACGCCCTCCCCGGCGGGCTATTGCGGGTCGTGTCGGGAAAGGAGGAGCAGGAGGCCGCGCTGGCCGCGCTGACGCTCGCCTCGCACCCGGTGGCCGAGCTCGCGGAATCCGGCGTCGCCTTGCAGGCCGACACGCTCGGGGGGCTCGAAGCCCTCGCCTTCGAGTGCAAGGAGGCGTCGATCCCCATCCACCACGCGGCGGTCGGCCCGGTCGACGGCGCCACGGTCCTGATGATGACCACCGTGAAGGACCCGACGCACCGGGTCGTGCTGGCGTTCAACGTGGCCGTCCTGGACGACGCCCTCCCCGACGGCGAGGAAGGCCCGGTGAAGGTCTTCCGCGGCGAGGTGATGTATCGGATCCTCGAGGAGTACCTCAAATGGCGTACCTCGCGGACCGAGAGCCTTTCGAAGCAGCGACGCAGCGAGACGGCGCATCCGGCGAAGTTCCAGGTCCTGCCGGGTTACGTGTTCCGCGCCTCGAAGCCGGCGATCGTCGGGATCAAGGTCATCGCCGGAGAGCTCCGGCCGGGGAGTCGGCTCATGGGGGCCGACGGGGTGGAGATCGGGCGGCTGCGTTCGCTGCAGAAGGAGAGCACTTCCGTCCAGCGCGCCGAGGCCGGTGACGAGCTCGCGGCGTCGATCGAGGGGGCGATCGTCGGCCGGAACCTCTCCGAGGGGGACATCCTCTACGTGGCGCTGACCGAGTCGGGGGCCCGCCAGTTCCGGACCGGGGGGCTCTCCGATCCCGAGCGGGCGGTCCTCGACGAGATCATCCGGATCCACCGCCGCGTCGAACCGTTCTGGGGACAGTGACGCTCAGCGGGGTCCCGGGGGGCGGCCCGGAGCCTCGGACCGAACGAGGTCGTCGACGTCATCGGCCGACCGGGAGATGATCGGGGCCGGACCTCGGTAGACGCCCCCCCGCAGGAACAGGCCGAGGAAAACGGCGACCGCTCCAACGACCGCCAGCGCCCCACCGGATCCGTAGACGAGGAGGAGCGTCAGCATCGGGATCGCCGGAGCGGTGGTCCACTGCTCTTCCGCGGTCGCCTGGAACGAGGCCGAGAGGTTCCCCGCCGCCCGCCACGAGAGGAGGAGCGGGAAGGAGACCGGGCCCGAAAGATGCCAGACGCCCGACGTGTTACCGTTCCACGACGCCATCGGGAGACCGAGGTGGCAAGAGGTCGGTTGCGACGGGCAGGCGGAGGCGTCGTAGAGGTCGACGATCGCGGGGGTACTCGATAGCCAGTGCAGGTCGAACGTCCCGGACCCGGTGTTCGAACCGGTGAGGACGGCCGCGTGGGGGGTGGCACCGGGGGGGGTCGTGACCGGCCCGACGACCGTCGTGTCGTCGCTCGTGACCCCCCGCTGGGGGACGAGGAGGAATGCGGAGACGGCTCCGGCTCCGAGGAGCAGGAAACCCACTCCGACGGCGACGAGACCCGGCCTCACGGGCGTGGCAGGTGGGGTAGAGGCCAAATACACTTCGGCGGGCGTTTGCCCGACGAGGCCCCGACCCCATCGGGTCGAGGGAACAGGGTGTTCCGCCGGTTGAGTAGGATAAATACCTCCGGCGCGTCGTATCCTATGCCGTGACAGGGACCGGGTCCCGACCGGTGCCTCCCGACGTAGGACCGGCCGGATCGAGCGAGGCGAAATGCTCCATGTGCGGGGGCGCCCGCCGGATCGCCGACCCGACCGGGTTCGAGATCCACTGCGCGGACTGTGGACTGGTGTTCGAGGAGTCCGAGATCGTCGCACCCCCTCCTCTCCCGTCGTCCACGGAGGGATCGGACGGGAGCGGGCGCGGCATCGGGCCATTCGTCGCTCCCGGAGGATCCAAGCGCTCCTTGGGTTCGATGTTGACCCTCAACCGCGACGGGCAGGGCCGCCCGCTGAACTGGCACCGCCGATACGAGTTCCAGCATCTGCGCCGGGTCATGCAGCGCCAGACCGCACGGGCCGTCGAGGGCCCGCTCGAACGATCTCAGGCCAGGTCGGCCATCGCCCAATGCGGCGAGCGGCTCAGCCTCCCGCCGGTCGTCCTCGCCGAGGCCGAGAGGATCTACCGGGACGCGAAGGTCCGTGGCCTTTTCCGGGGGCGGAGCCTTCCGTCGAGCGTCGGGGCGACGATCTATGCGGCCTGCCGACGTTACACGATCCCTCGGACTCTCGGCGAGGTCGCGAAGGGGGTCGGCGCCCGGCGCTCCGAGGTCGGGCGGGCCTTCAAGGTGGTCCAGCGGGGCGTCGAGACGACGATCCCGTCCGTGGGGACCCGTGCCTTCCTCGCGCGGTACGCGGAGGAGCTTGCGTTGTCCCCGAGCGTCCGATCGACGGTGGAAGGGATGCTGGACGAAGCGAACCAGAACCCCGAGCTCTCCGGACTCTCCCCTCACGGGTTGGTCGCCGCGCTCATCTACCTGGCCGCGGAGAAGAACGGTGAACGGCGAAGTCGAGCCCAGGTGGCCCGGGTCAGCGCCGTCACCGAGGTGACCCTCCGGTCGACCAGCCGGCTCGTCGAGCGGCTGATGGGCCGCTCCCTGGCCCCGCGCGGGAAGTGAAACGGATCGCCGCGCCGCGGCCCGACTACTTGAGCAGATAGTACCCGGCGGCCTTCTCGCGAGCGCGCCGTCGAGCGAAGCCCTTGGTCTGGAGTTCCTGAAGCGCGTTGAGGACCATGTTCTTTGGCAGCTTGGTGGTCTGGGTGATCCGCTCCGCCGTGCCCATCTTCTCCTCGGTGATGAATCCCATCTCCTTCATCGCCTTGTAGGTTTTCACCGCGTTGCCGGTCAGTTCGTCTTCGATCGCCATCGGACGCTTCTCGGCGCCACCGACCCGCGCTCGCCTATTAAGGGGACTCTGGCGCCGCCCGAGAAACCTCTTTCCTCGGCCGGAGATGGGCCGGCGAGATGGCCCGCGCGACGACCTCCCCGGTGAGCGTGGTCGCGGACCCCCGCTTGCGGGAGTACGATTTCGGCCCTGGCCATCCGTTCCAGGTCGCGAGCCGCTGGCTGGCGGTGCGATTGCTGGAAGAGGACGGGTTTTTCGACGGGCACCCGGAACGCGTGGCCATCCGGGAGGTCCCGATGGCCTCTCGGGAGGAGTTGCTCCGTTTCCATCGGGAGGCGTACCTGGACCGGGTCGATGGAGCCGGGGAAGGTCCTCGTACGGAGTTCCTGGACCAAGGGGACACCCCCGCGTTTCCCGGCTGCTATCGGGCCGCCGCTCGGGTGGCCGGCGCGACGCTCGCGGCGCTGGCGATCGTCGAGCAAGGCGGCGGTCGGCGGGCGTTCCAGCCGGCGGGCGGACTGCACCACGCCCACCCCGATCGCGCGAGCGGCTTCTGCATCTTCAACGATGTGGCGCTGGCCGTTGCGACCGCGATCGGACCCGGTCGAAGGCGCCGGGTCGCCTACATCGACGTCGACGCCCACCACGGCGACGGGGTGATGTACGGGTTCTACGACGACGGGCGGCTCCTCGACATCGATTTCCATCAGGATGGCCGGACGATCTTTCCCGGGACCGGTGCGGTCGGCGAGACGGGAGCGGGCGATGGGGCCGGCCTGAAGGTCAACCTCCCGATGCCGCCGGGCTCCGTGGACCGGGTCTTCGGAACGTTGTTCTCCCGACTGGTTCCGACGCTCGTCCGGGAGTTCCGTCCCGAGGTCATCGTATTGCAATGCGGGGTCGACGCCCACCGCGACGACGCGCTCGCCCAGCTCCGACTAACGCCGGCGTCGTACGAACTCGCGGTCGGGGGCCTCTCTTCCCTCGCCGACGAGATGTGCCAGGGTCGGCTGCTCGTCACCGGGGGCGGTGGATACGATGCGGCCAACGTCTCCCGGGTGCTCGCCTCGGTGCCGCGGTGGCTGTCGGGAGAACATCCGGACGTCGGGCGGAAGGTCCCCGAACGGTGGAGGGCCGAGTTCGCGGAAACAACGGGCGAGCCGGCGCCCCGGAGCTGGGCGGTGGCTGCCGCCGACCGCCCGAACGACGACCCGGTCGCCGAAGCGTTGGTCTCGGAAATCGGCTCCGCTCTCGGCCGGAAGTTCCCGGTCGGCGCTACGCCTACCAGGTGACGCGGCGCTCTCGGCTCTGACCGTCTCCGCCCGATCTTGGAGGGCGTCCCCGCCGGTCGCCGCCCCGCGGGGGACCCCGGGAGCGGCCCCGATCGCTCCGACCGAACCGTCCGCCGCCGCGCGGAGGTCCACCTCGGCCGCCCCGATGATCGGGGAGGCGCTCCGGAGCCGGCTGGTCGTAGCGGAAACCGGGGATCTGGGCGCGCCGGATCTCGACGCCCAACAGCTGCTCGATCCGCATGAAATCGTCCTCTTCTTCCCGGCTGACGAGGGAGAACGCGTCGCCGAGGCGCTGGGCGCGCGCCGTCCGGCCCACGCGGTGGATGTAGACCTCGGCCTCATGGGGAATGTCGTAATTGATGACGTGGGAGACCCCCTCGACGTCGATCCCCCGGGCTGCGATGTCCGTCGCGACGAGGATGCGGTGTCGTCCCTCTCGGAAACCCTCGAGGGCACGGACGCGCTGCGACTGGCTGCGGTCGCCATGGATCACCGTCGCGTCCAGGTTCCACTGCTGAAGTTGACGCGCCAGGCGGTCGGCGCGGTGCTTGGTGCGGGCGAAGACGAGCACGCTCGTCATCGTCTCGTCCTGGAGCAGCTCGCGGACCAGGAGGGCCTTGAGGTGCTGGGGGACGGGGAGGGCCAGGTGCGTCACGCCGACGGCGGCCGCCGTCGTGGCTCCGACCTGGACGGTCTTCGGGTCGTGGAGGAAGTCGCGGGAGAGCCGGACGACCTCGGGAGGCATCGTCGCCGAGAAGAGCATCGTCTGCCGCACCTTCGGGAGCGAGCCGAGGATCCGGCGGACGTCGGGAAGGAATCCCATGTCCAGCATCCGGTCCGCTTCGTCGAGGACGAGGATCTGGACATGGCGGTAGTCGACGTATCCGCGACTCATGTGGTCGAGTAGCCGGCCCGGGGTGGCGACGATGATCTCCGCTTTTCCCCGAAGAGCGGCCTCCTGGTCGGCCATCCCGACGCCGCCGTAGACCGCCGCCCCGCGTAGACGGGTATGGCGACCGAGCTTGTCGAGGAACCCGAGGGCCTGGATCGCCAACTCGCGGGTGGGAGTAAGCACCAGCGCGAGGATGCGGCCGGTCGGCTGGTCGAGCAGCCTCTCGAGGATCGGCAGGAGGAACGCAGCCGTCTTCCCGGTCCCGGTCTGGGCCGTTCCCACCAGGTCGCGGCCGGTGACCGCCTCGGGGATCGTGCGCCGCTGGATCGGGGTGGGCTCGAGATACCCGAGCTCCCGGACGCCCTGACGGAGCTTCGCGTTGAGGGGGAGTTCTTCGAAAGTCGACTTGCCTTCGGCAGGGGGGGACTGTGGTTCGCTCATCGGTGGACCGGACTGGGCGCGCGGCCGCACTCCGGCCGGAACGTCTATCCGCCGGGACCGTTGGCCTCGGTTAAGTCTTCCGAAGGGGTCCGAGCGGCGCGAGAGGGTGGCGCACGCCGCCTACAGGATCCGTCCGACCGTGCGACGGTCGAGCCAGTCCGCGTCGGTCGCCCGGATCCCGCGGTCGATCTCGGTCACGCCGAAGGTCGCGACTCCGCCGCCGGTGGCCATCGAAATCGCCGACCCGCGGATCAGGACGGCGGCCCGAAGTTCCGCCAGATCCCGGAGGAGATCGTCCTCGAGTGTACCTGTGCCCCGGGGACCGGCCGCGAACCGCTGCCAAGTCAGGGAATCACGGCGAAGGCAGTATCCGAGATACCCTCGAAGCCGGCGTGCGCCCGCCTCGTCGAGCGCCGGTTCCCCCTGGGGGACCGGGTAGCTTCCAACCTCTCCAACGTCCCCGCCGGATTCCCTCAGGCGCCACAGCTCCAGGCCGTCGGTGCCGGAGGCGAGGCCTACCCGGCCGAGACCGGGGTCGAAGAGGAGCGGCAGTGAGTCCAGCCCGTCGGACCTCGGGGGCGGGACCAGAGACCCCGGGTCGGGGACCGACCGCGACATGGCCGCCGCGAGGCGACGTTCGATCGATTCCGTTGCCTCCAACGAGGGGGACCATCGCTTCCGCAGGACCCGATCCAGGCGCATCCCCTCCCCGATCCACTCGCCGACGGGGGAGCGACCCATTTCGAGGTGGACCATCGCCAGCTCCGACTTGAGACCGAGAGGGGGACCCTCGGGGGCCGGGCCACCCGCGTACCCGTCCAGGGCGGAGAGGTCGAGCCCGGGGCACGTGAGGACGAGCGTCGCCTGGGGGCGGGAGCCGACGTGGACCAGGAGGGGGTACTCGGCGCAGGGGAACGGCCGAAGCGCATGGACCCGACAGCGGTTCGCCGAAAGGAAATGGCACGCCCCTCCCTCACCCTGGGGCGCGATGAATCGATATCCCCCGTCTCCGGGATCCATCGGCGCTTCGGGTTCGATCTGCAGCAATCGCCGCTGCTCGACGACCGTGACCGCGGGGGAGGCGTAGCAGCACAGGCCACAGTCGGGCCGACACTGGAACCGGAACCCGGACAGGAGGGCGACGTCGAGCGTGGCCGCGCCCCGGTCGGACGCATCGGGGCGCGATTTCGATCTGCGCATGTCCGGCGATGGTGCGGGGGGAGGCTACTTCCGCAGGAGTCGGAAGGCGATGTTGAAATTCCCGATAGCGAACCCCGACCGGACCCACAGGAGGCATAGGGGTTCCAGCAGCCGCGCGCCGTCGATACCTCCGAGGTCGATGACCGAGGGCCAACCGAACTCGTGGAGGATCCCGGTCACCGTCGCCTTGGCTCCCGAGTCGTTCCCGCAGATCCACATGTCGGGTGGCCCTCCCGGGAACTCCGGGCGGAACATCGACGGGTTCCCGACGATGTTGAACGCCTTGACGACCTTGGCGTCCGGCAGAAGCGCCTGGATCCGCTCGCCGAGAGAATCGGAGTGGCCGACGGAGAGGGATGGGGGACCCTCGGGATGGAACTCGAGGGGGTTGGTGGCGTCGATGACGACCTTTCCGGCGAACGCCGGGATGCCGGCGATCCGGATCGCCTCCGGGGTCGCCACCCCGTGGGTCGCCAGCACGACGAGCTCGCTGGTCGCGACCGCCTCGGCGAACGTCCCGCCGGTCGCCTTCGGACCGACCGCCTCGAGGAGTTCGCGGAGCTGGGGGCTGTTTCGGTCCCTCGACCCGACGGTGACCGTGTGTCCCGACGTGGCGAAGCCGAGCGCGAGGGCTCGACCGACGTCTCCGGTACCCAGGACCGCGACCTTCATCACGCGCCCTCCGGGGCGAGGGGCCTGAAGGATATCACGTGGGCGGAGATTCCGACGAGATCGGGCTCGCGGTCGAGCCCGCGAGGACCCAGCGTTCGAACGCCCGGAAGTCGGAAGGCCGGCCCAGGTACCGGCGGATCAGCTCCTCCGCCGGCCGCGATCCACCGGGGACCAGGATCTCCTCAACGTATCGACGGGCGGTCTCGGGATCGGTGAGCGTCCCCTTCTCCTGGAACGGTTGGAGCAGGTCCCGCGCGATGACCACCGACCAGGTGTACGTGTAGTAGATCGCGGAGTAACCGGTGAGGTGCCCCCACGCCGCCTGGAAGTGGCAGTCGTCCGGCGGAGGTAACAGGGCGTAGCGACCATACACTTCGCGAAACCGCCCAGTGGTGTCGAGGTGGGCCGGGTCCCGCTCGTACAGGTCGAGGGAGACGGCCGAGTACGCCACCTGGATGAGCCATCGCGAGGCGCGGCCGACGCTCTCGGCGGCTTTCAGCCGGACGAGGATCTCCTCGGGGATCGGGGCCCCGGTACCGGGGTGACGGGCGAACTCGCGCAGCGTGGCCGGGTCCCGGGCCCATTCCTCAAACAGTTGCGAGGGAGCCTCGATGAAATCCCACTCGACGAACGACTGCGTATTGTACAGCCACCGCCCATGACCCGAGAACAGCGCGTGGAGGAGGTGGCCGAACTCGTGAAAGAACGTCACGACGTCGTTGTACTGCATCCGCGCCTCCTCGGCCGGGACCTTCGGGTCGAGGAAGTTGCACACCAGGGCGGCGTGGGGGAGCTTCATCCCGCCGATCCCGCAGCGCACGTCGAACTGGGCGGCGTGGCTGAACTTCCCGTCGCGAGGAACGAGGTCTAGGTAGAATCGGCCGAGGGGTCGACCGTTCCGGGTGACGTCGTACGCCTCGACGCTGGGATGCCACAGGTCGACCGGCCGGATGCGCGCGAACGTGAGGCCGAAGAGCCGCTCGCACAGGGCGAAAAGGCCGTCGCGGACCCTGGGGTAGGGCAGGTACTCTCGGAGCACCTTGGTGTCGACCCCGTACTGTTCAGAACGGACCTTGGCATCGTAGTAACCCTCCCAGCACCAGAGGTTGGCGTCCCACGGGTCGAGGAGCTTGGCCCCCGGGTCGTCCCGCCGCTTTCTGGCAAGGAACAGATCGAGGTCCGCCGCCGCCTGGCCACGGACCGTCGACGCGACCCGGTCGAGAAAGGCGTGGGCGGCCGCCGGGTTCTTCATCATCTTGTCCTCGGTCACGTACGTCGCGAACTCGGGGTAGCCGAGCAGTTTGGCGAGCTCGTAGCGGCGGCGGAGCAGCTCGTCGAGCACTGGAATGTTCTCCGGGTAGGCGCGATTCAGAAACGCGTGGAGCGTGCGGCGTCGCAGATCCGAGGACCGGGCGTAGGCCATCACCGGAAGAACATCGGGATACTGCGTCGTGATCCGGATCGAGCCGTCCGGACCCGCCGGGTGGGCCGAGCGGTAGTCGTCCGGAAGCCCTTCGAGCTCCTCGGCGCCCGAAAGGTCGATCGTCCCGACCAGCTTCGCAATGTTCTCGGCGAACTCATTCGAGAGGCGGTCGATCGTGTCGTTGAGGCGGGTCAGTTCCTCCCGCGTCTCGGCATTGAGCTCCACCCCGGATCGCCGCATCTCCCGTCGCATCTTCTCGACGGCGAATCGCGTCTCGGTGTCGGCCGCCGCGAGGTCGATCGCCCCGAGGGCCTCGTAGACGCGGCGGTCGACCCGGTAGGCGTTGAAGAACCGGTCGGCGGACTCGGAGATCGCCCGCCCGGCGTCGCGAAGGGTCGGGTCCGGATGGACGGAGAACAAGAAACGGCCGTGGCTTCCGAGGTCGACGAGTCGCACCAGGGTGCGGTTGAGGGGATCGAGGGTGTTCTCGATGGTCCGCGGCGCCGAGATCGACACCAGGCGCTCGACCTCGGAACCCGCTCCCCGCAGGATCCTCTCGGCGGCGGACGTCAGCTCGGCGACGCTCGCGGTGAACAACACGCCCGCTCCGTCGTTGCCCAATTCCACCGCCATCTCTGACGTCAGCTCCCGCCGCTCCCAAGCCCATTCCCCCATAACGGTACCCGTCGAACGATTCGGGGACTCGCTCCCCGGCGCCCGCCGTTCTTTTCGCGCCCCGGGAGAGAACCCCTTTTACTCCGGAGGGTTCGTTCGCGCGCATGGCCTCCCCCCGAATCGAGGCGCCTCACCCCCGCCGCTCCTTCCTTTCGGACTTCATCCTCGGGAGCCAGGACGGTCTCGTGAACGTCCTCGGCATCCTGCTCGGGTTGAGCGCGGCTCACTCCGACATCCGCATCATCCTGATCGCGACCCTGGCGGCGTTGGGGGCCGAATCGATCTCGATGGGCGCCGTCGCGTACACCTCGACGTTGGCCCGTCGCCGACTGTACCTCAGCGAGGTCGACCGGGAAAAGCGCGAAATGCTGGAGCTCCCGGAGATCGAACGCGAGGAGGTCCGCGACGTGCTGGCTGGATGGGGGCTCACCGGGGCGGATCTCGAGGACCTACTGGACCGAATCTGCCGCTACCCGCGCGTCATGCTCGAGTTCATGATGGCGTTCGAGCTTCGACTGGCGCCGGTGGACGAGCACGAGGCGCGCCACAGCGCGGCGATCGTGGGCGCGGCGACGGGCGTCGGCTCGTTCGTGCCGCTCATCCCGTTCCTGGACCCCGCCCTTTCCGTCACCCAAGCCGCGATCACCGCGGTGATCCTCAGCGGCCTCGCCCTGTTCACCATCGGGTGGTACGAGGCGAGGACGACCGTCGGATCCGTCTGGGCCAGCGGGATCCGAATGCTCGTCATCGGCCTGGGGGCGGGGTTCGCCGGTTTCCTCATCGGACATTTCCTCGGTGGGACCGGCATCTGAGGGGAAGCTCGGGCACCTCCAGCCAAGGCGGTTCCCCGGACGCGATGGGCCCTCTCTGAGTGAGCCGGGTGTTTCCGCATCTCCTCAGCTATCGCTTAACCGCGGAGCCCCCAGCCTCCAAGGTGGCGGGGAGCATCCGGATCGCGTACCGCCATCGGTATGGCTGTCCACACGGCGACTGTCCCGGTCACGTCGCGGTGCTCCGCAAGCCGTCGGACGTGGACCGGATGATCCGAAACCTTTCGCGAGCCCATCCGGATCGTCCGGTCGAGGTCGAGCGGGTCTCGGAGATCAACCGGTGAACCCACTTTCTCGAGGAGCAGCGTTCAGGATGAACTCCGCGTCGGAGGCCTCGATCCGGGAGCGAGGAGCTCCCGCTCCACGAACTCCCGGAACGCCGGGTCCACCCACGACCCGATGTTGGCTTCGGTCCAGCTCTGGCCGAGGGTGCCCAGTCGGAAGGCGTTCCGCATCCACTGCAGCCAGCCTTCCCATTCGTTGTCCTGCAGAACACCGCGCTGACGCATGTGGTAGATGTGCGCGCAGAAGAACACGACGTAGTAGGTGAACGGAACCTCAGAGCTCACGTGGGCGGTGGTCCGGTAGATCGACTGGACGAGCTCCGGGCGCTCGATGAAGATCTCCCCGATTCGATGGAACTTCTCATCGAGGTCGTTGAGCACCCGGGTCTCGAGGTCGACCGTGAACGCCTGCATCTGACGCCGAGAGAAGTAGAGCGTCACGAGGAGGGCGGCGATGATCGCGATCGTCTGGACGACGCTCAGCAGGTCCGAGAATCCCGTGTCGGCCATGCGGGGCCTAGCCCACGGTCGAACATCAACCCTCGGCGGGCGCCGGAGGTCATCGAACCCGGTCCGCGGTCGGTCACTTGGCCAACCGCGGCGATAGAGTCCCGGCCGAACGGATGGGGACCCGATTCGTCAGTGCCCGAAGGAAGAGGCAGGAAATGGTTGGGCGGGCGGCGGGGAACCTCCCCGTCGCCCGCTTGCCCCGCTCTACGTGACGGTGAGCGAGTTGAGCGTGGCTCCGTTGCCGAGGGTCGCCATGTTGATCGTCGCGAGCGCGCTCCCGGACCACGGCCCGAGGAGGTTCGCCTGGTCGGCGAACGCCTCACCGTAGACGTAGAGCGAGACGATCAGGACGTAGTGGTGGCCCTTGACCATCATGGTCCCGTTGGTCCACAACGAGAAGCTCGTCGCACCGTTCAGGGTGAACGTGCTGAAGCCGGGGTCGTTGTAGCCATACGAGTACGCATAGCCGAACGGTCCGGTGGTGTTCGAACAGCTCGGGGTCCCGTAGTTGTAGCAGTCGGTGTAGTTCTCCCAGCCGGATTCGTTGAAGGAGTACGCATAGCTGTAGTTGTGCGCGTACCAGCTGTTGTTGTTCAGGTCCTGGACGGAGGCGGAGACCGAGAACGAAGTGTAGACTCCCGCTTCGCAGTACCCGTAAGAGTACTGGTAGAGGGCGGGGTTGTAGTTGACGTTCTTCGCCGGGCACGCACTCGCCGTGAAGGACTGGGACGACGCGACATTGACGGTAAAGCTCGAGCCGATCGAGTTGTTACCCCCGTGGCCGACCGCGAACGGAATGGCGACCTCGATGGAGCTCTCGGCGAAGCCGGAGCTCGATCCCCCGACGTACCCGAGGGACTTCCCACAGGTCTTCGCCGAGGACGAGTCGGCCGCTGTCACGGTCCCGGTCAAGGCGTGCCATGCGGCGAGGGTCGCCTTCGCCTTGCCGCACCCGCTCTGGGACACCGATGTACCGGATTGGCTCACGGTGTGCTTGTAGGCGGGCGCGTAGACCTTGAGCGGTACCGCGGCTCCGGCGGCGGGAGACAGCACCATCAGCAGAGTGACAGCGGCTGCGAACCCGGTCGTCCCGAAGGCCATCGCGCGGCCCGACCAAGCGCCAGGCATTCGTCTCAGTTTCTTCCCGTTCTCCCCCATATCTTTTCGTTCCCAGCCCCTCGGCCCCCGCGACACGGCGCGTGTGACGTCGAGACACGGGGGCGAACCGCGACGGGGTATTTAGACCTCTGAGGCAGCGTCTCTCCGAGGGCTCGGAGACCCTACGACGGCTCCGAATTCTCCCCTTCGACACGAGGGGGGCCGGCACCCTCCGGAGTTGGGGTCCCTGGTCCGACGTACGCCGGGGGGCTCCGGATGGGAAGAAGCCAAGCGCCGCTTGGCCCCTAGGGAAACCGCCGGCGCCCTCGGGGAGCCTTCCTTCGCTGGCGCAGGCCGCGATCGCAGATGGCCGGGTTGGGACCTCGCTGAATCTCGCCTAGGTGGCCAAGTCGCCCCGTTCCTCGGCGCCGCCGCCACCGCTCTCGCAGAGTGCGCCGGCCACCGCGGATCGCCTCGGTCGCGTGCGGGACACGAGGTTCGCCTGGCGATCGACGCCTCCCGTGACCGGCCCGGGTGGTCGAACTACGGAAACCTGTCCGGAGGAGTCTGTGGCCCGCGCGCCGGCCGTCGGAGTTATGCGGTCTGGCGGGTCGAGCCGCCGTGACCGACGGGCCGAGCGCGGACGGTAATCGTGGCCCAGCCCTCGTCGGACTTCTCGGGATCCTGGGCGGCGTCATGCTCGCCGCCCTGATTTTGGACGGCATTTTCCAACCCTCGCCGACCCCCCTCAACGTCCTCGCCGCCTACCGGACGCACACCGCCGTCTACTTCGCGGCGTTGATCCTCTCGGTGGCGTTCGCCGGGTTCGGCATCCCCTTCGTGGCCGGTCTCGGCCGAGTGTTGGCGTCTCAATCCCGGACGGTTGCGCCCGGGGCCACCCTCCTCGCGGCCTTCGGGATCGCCGTTCTGATGTTGAGCAATCTGCTCTCGGTCGGGGCGCTCTGGGTGATCACCGGCTTCGACCCGGGACCGGCCTATCAGGCCAGCGCGACCTATGAGGCAGCTTTCTGGTCCGGCATGTCCCTCGTGTTCAACACCGCTGGTTACATGCTCTTCGGCGCGGGGCTCTTTCTCTTTGGATGGCTCGCCTGGAAGAGTGACGAGGTTCCACGCTGGCTCTCACGAGCCGCGGTCTTGGGAGGAATCGTGGGGATCGCTACCCCGATCGACGACGCGGTGGCCGGGCCCTTGCTGCTGGACGTCGTGTTCATCCTCTGGTGTTTCGTGATCGGTGCGCGGTGGCTCCGCGGCGGTCTCAGGGCCGATCATGTCGGCGCCGGCGCGTAGCCCTGCCGCCGGTATCTCCCCCTCCCTCGGACGAAAGCTGGACTGCCGCGACCGGCTGCCTAGAGGCGCGCCGGGTTCCCGGCGGCCGTCCCTAACGAGCGACGGCTGGGGGTCGCCGCCCCCGCTAGACAAGGTTGGGGGAGTCGGCAGCCGGCGAGGCGACGGCGGGACGCCCGTGGGAGACCGTCGCGCCCGGTTCCAGAGGGAGGGGAAAACGATTGTCGGGTCGAGCAAGGCGAGAATGTGGGCGACGAACTCGAGCGACAGTCCCGAGCCCACACCGGGCTGCCTCGTTCCGATCGGTAAGGTAACGGCCAGCGTGATCGAGGTCGAGACCGGGCTGCCGAGCACGTCGGCATCCGGACGAGGAAGCTCTCCCGCTGGCCGATGGGTTGTCTTTGCGCCGGAGCTGCGAGGTCGCCCTCCGAATCACCCGACAGGTCGGCGCCGGGTGGGATGCTGCCCCCGTTTGCCAGGTGGGCCCGAGCAGATTCGACCTCGAGTTCAGGAGATCATGGGGCCACTCCAAACGAATAGGCCCATCCGAGATAGTAATGCCCGGTGGATTAACTGCCGCCAGTTTCTAAATAGGGCGGGCCGGGTGACGAGTCGGGCGGGGGGTCTCGCCCCTGGATGGAACGGAGGCACGTGGAGCGACCCCGGAAACGAATCGGGCCAGACTCGCGGCATCCCAGCGGGCCGAGCGCCGGACGACCCCGGGTTCCCGTGGTCCTCGCGGGCGTTGCTGTTACCGTCGTCATCCTCCTGATGCTCGCTCCGGGTGGCTGGGGGGCCTCTCCCAAGGGGGTGCTGAAGGCACCGTACTCCAGCTCGAGCGCGGTAGCGTCCAACTCGACAACGATCCTCGGATGTGCGGGTGCGAAGAACCTGGCAGGGGCAGGCTGGAACGCTTCGACGGGCGTCGGCGGTTTCAGCGAAAAAGCCCGTGCCTGGGTCTGCCCCCGACTCCAAGGTATCGGTGGAGCCAGTTCCGGCGTGGCGTCCAGCAGCCTGGTCATCTCGCTCCCATTGAGCATCTCCACCTCGGGAAAGCATGCGGTCGTCGCGCACTGGTCCCTGGCGATGACCCTGCCCGTGTTTCTGTCGAACGGTACCTGCGTGGTCAACGCGACGGCTAAGAGCGCGGCCTGTGCCGAGTACGCCGAGGTCGAGGGGGACCTGTGGGGCGCCATCTTCGATCAGACCACGGCGACCTACCTCGCATCGGCGCACCTGGCCTACTTCGACAACTACACTCTCGGCTCAAACTCCCACTCCTCGGGGAAGTGGTACAACCAGAGCTATTCCTACTGTATCTGCTCTCCTCAGGGGCGTATCGCATTCCACGCGAACGGCTCGTTCAATGCCTCGCACACGTACGTTCTGACCGGTTATCTCGAGGCGGACGCGACCGCATGGATTTCGACGTCGCACGCCACGTTCTTCGGGACCGTGGTGGCCGCGGCGAACATCGCCACGCGCGGCAACCAACTCGTCCTACTGTGGGTCTCCGTCACGTAGGCCGGGAGACCCGGAGGACCAGCCCGGGGGGATGAGGAACCTTCCGTCGGAAAGGTCCTCCGGTCGAGAGGCCGGAAGTGTCGATCCGGGGGTGCGTTTCTGTCGAGTCATCACGCGGCGGGTTGGGCTGGGCCCCTGTGAATCCGCCTGCCCTTGCTGAAGATGCTGGATCCAATGCTGACGGGAGGGGACGGGATGTTTCTGCCGGCCCGTCAAGTCCTCTCGACTTGGCCATTATCTACCCGGCCGAGCCCATTTGCTGTCGAGGCCAATACCATGGAGACGACGGCGGGAACGCCAAGGGGACTTTGGGCCCGATCTGCGGGAACGATCAAGACGCTGTTCCGTGTTCTGTTCGGAGCGGTGTGGCTCTTCGCGGGCTACTTCAAGTTCGTGCCGGGGTTCGCTGCGAACTTCTCGGTACCGGACGGGAGCACCCAGCCGGTCTGGTTGCACGGCTGGTTCGGGTGGTGGGCCGGCATCGTGAACCCCAACCCAGCGCCTTGGGTCTACCTAGTCGGTTCCCTCGAGGTACTCGTCGGACTCGCGCTGATCTTCGGGTTCATGCGCAAGATCGCTTACTCTGGGGCGGGCCTGCTGGCGCTGTTCATCTGGGCGGTTCCGGAGGGGTTCGGCGGCCCGTACGGGGGCGGGACGAACACGGACATCGGGACCGGATTCGTGTACGCCATGCTCTCGGTCTCGCTGCTGATCATCAACGGGGCGTACGGACCGAGCCGCTTCAGCCTCGACTACTACATTGAGCGGTATTGGCCGAAGTGGGCTCGGATCGCCGAGGTGCAGTTCAACGCCCCCGCATCGGAGCAGTCGGTCGGAGAGCCGGCGGGACCCAGGCAGACCACGGCCTAGGAGCGATCCGGCGGGTGGGGAAGGGCCGAACCGGGCCGCCCTTCCCCCCTTTTCAGCCCCTCTAGGTCCCGGGGCGTCCCACGGTAGGGGGAGAGCGCGGGGCATGGCACGCATGGGGTCTTGGTCGAACCTTCCGGTTGCCCACCCTGCCCACTTGCGGGGGGGGCATTGGACGCCCGATCGTCCCCGGGGCGCGATCGCCCTTGCGAGACCGCGAACCCGATACGGTCAGAACTGGATGAGGGGCTTGATGATTCCGTCTTCCTTCCGATCCATCATCCCATCCGCGATGTCGTGCTCAGAGGTTGGGGGCCCGTTCGATCAGTAGGTCTCCAACTGCAGTCCGGGGATTCGCTGAAAGTCGCGGTCGCGCGTGACCAGAATCGATCGGTTCGTCCGAACGATCGCCGCGATCAAGAGGTCAAGGTTTCCGATAGCCAAGCCACGGCGATCTAGTTCACCGCCGAGGCGGGCTGCTTCTTCCGCCGTGTCGCCGTCCAACGGGAGGACTTCGAGTCGGCGGATCATCGTGAGGCTCCTCTCAAGCAGCCGACCGCCGCGGCGGTATCCCGAGCGGAGGAACTCGGCAAGCGCCGGCGCGGGAATCGTGAGAACTTCCTCGTGGGACTCCCACTCGGACGCCCGCTCTTGGGCGCCGGGGTCTCCCCGCAGCAGGTCGAAACAATACGAAGCGTCGAGAGACCTCACGAATCACCTCCGCCCCGGTCAAGGCGCCTTTTGCGCACGGCGTCACGTCGACGCTGGGCGGACCTTGCTAGCTCGATGTCCTTCCACTCCTTCGGAGGAAGGTCGCTGAGCGAACCGGCAAGGTCCGAGACCCGCGACGGCGGGCGGAGCTTCCGGCGGACGACCTCGCTGAACGTCTCCCCGGCCCGTTTGGACCGAAGTAGCAGGGCGTAAGCTTCGGCGTCGAGAGCGACTGTCTTGGCCGCCATTACTATGGCCCATGTATTCACCAGATATAGATGTTGTGTGGACACTCAGCATAGCCAACATTGGGTAGTGTAGCCCCGAGCGGATTCGAACCGCTGTCGCCGGCTCCAAAGGCCAGCATGCTTGGCCACTACACCACGGGGCTGCCCTCCGACGACAGGGCCTCATTACAAAAGGGTGTGGCAGGAGCACATCGAGCCCAATCGCTTTGGGCTTGATGGCGCTGTCCGCCCCGTGCGCAGAACGAAGATCCTCGTCACCCTCGGACCGGCCACCGATTCCCGCGCCCGGTTGGAAGATCTCGTCCGCGCCGGCGTGAATGGTTTCCGGCTGAATTTCTCGCATGCCACCGACGCCGAGCACCGTCGGGTCCTTCGGGACATCCACCGGGTGCGGCGATTGACCGGCCGGGAGGTGGCCATCGTCGCCGATCTCCAGGGACCCAAGATTCGCCTCGGCGACCTGGTCGCGCCCACCTACCGACTGGCGGAGGGGGCGACCTGGATTCTCGAACCGAGCACGCTGCCGGGGGACGACCGTCGGGCTCCCGTCGTCTTCCCCGATCTCGTCGCGGCGACTCGAGTGGGCGATCCTCTCCTCGTAGGCGATGGCGCCGTCGAACTCGAGGTGGTCGCACGATCGTCGAGGTCGGTCACCACGCGCGTGGTGCACGGGGGTGTCGTCTCCGCGCATCAGGGACTCTACCTTCCTCGAGCGCGGCTACGTCCGGAGATCCTCGGCCCGAAGGACCTCCGCGACCTTTCTTTGGCCCTCGAGGAGGGAATCGACTACGTGGCCCTTTCGTTCGTCCGAAACGGGTCCGATGTTCGCGAGGTACGGCGGCGCATCGGACACCGGAATCGAGATGGGAGAGTGGGGGTGATCGCGAAGATCGAACGGGCGCAGGCCCTCGAGGCGATCGACGGGATCCTGGAGGAGTCGGAAGGCATCATGGTCGCCCGGGGGGATCTCGGGATCGAAGTACCCCTGGAGCGGCTGGCCCTCGTGCAGAAGTCGCTCATCCGTCGCGCGAACGCCCGGGGACGGCTGGTGATCGTGGCGACGCAACTCCTCCTCAGCATGGTGGGCTCGCCGAGACCCACGCGAGCGGAGGCGACGGATGTGGCGAACGCGGTTCTCGACGGAACGGACGCGCTCATGCTCTCCGAGGAAAGTGCGGTGGGCCTTTTTCCACTCGAGGCGGTCTCGTGGTTGGACAAGATCGCCCGGGCCACCGAATCGTCCCTCCTTCCCCGGGGGACCTCGCCTGAGGATGGGCCGGTCATCCCTGGCCAGGTCGGGCGGGCGGTGGCCCGTGCCGCCGTCGACGTGGCGAAGGCGATCGGGGCGGTCGCGATCGTGACCCCCACGCATTCGGGCCAGACCGCGCGCACCGTGGCCCAACTCCGGCCGACGTGCCCTATCGTCGCTCTTTCGTCCGAGGCGGAGACCCGGCGCTCCCTCTCCCTGGTCTGGGGCGTCGAATCGGGGCGGGTTCCCCCGCATCTCTCTCTCGTCGGCCTACGCGAGAGCGCCGTCGCGACCGCCCGCGGGCTCCTCGGGGCCGCGCCGGGCGCGAAGCTGGTCGTGACCGCGGGTTATCCGATCGAAGGTATCGCCACGAATCTCGTCAATGTCCTCGAGCTCCCCCCGAGCCCACCCCCCGCCTCGCGCCGGCGTCGAGGGGGACGGGGTCGCCGCCTCGGCTCGGCGTGACCCAGAAGAGGATCGGCAGCAGCCCGAGCGCGATCGCAGCGGTGAGCACCCAAGCGGTCGTGTAACCCCAGTCGGCGGCGACGAAACCGAACCCCACGGCGAGCGCGCTCCCCACGAGCACCTGGATCGAGTTGACGACGGCGAGGGCGAGGGCAAGCCCAGGGCCCTGGGTCTCGGGGAGGTAGGTGGGGATCACGTACAGGATCGCGAAGATCACCCCGTCGACGATCCCGAGGAGGACGAATACGGGCCAGAGGAGCCAGAGGGGGGCGAATGGGATAGAGAGGACGAGCACGCTCGCGACGATGACGAAAAGCGCGACGGTGGTCCGACGGTCACCTCCCCGCTCGGAGATCCACCCGCCCAGTGGACCCCCGGGGAACGATAGGATCACGAGGGTGGCGGCCAGCGCGGCCGCCCCGGCGGCGCCCCAGGCGGGATGGACGTCATGGCCGAACTTGACGAAGTACTGCGCGATGATGAACATCGCGGCCCAGAACCCGGTCAAGGCGAGCGATAACGCCCAGATCGAACGGGAACGGACGATCGGCCTCCCCACCGACCAGAGCTCCCGGACCGTGGAGCTCGCGGGGGCGGTCTCGGGCGGAAGGGCGGCGGCGGCCAGCCCCGCGGTCGCGAGAAGGGCGAGGCCGCCGACGCCGAGGGCTGCCGGCCAGCCGTACAAGGCGCCGATCTCCGCCCCCCCGAAGAGTCCGACGGCCCCTCCGACGCTGAACCCCCCGTTGTAGAGGCCAATGACCGGACCGCGCTCCCCGGCCGGAAAGTACGAGGCGATGAGCGAGAGCCCCGGCGAGAAGAAGAAGGCGGCCCCGACCCCCGCGATGAACCGGATCCCGGCCAGCCACAGGTAGCCCGGAGCGAAAGCCGAGAGGATCCCGGCGACGGCCATCACCGTCAGCCCCGCGAGCGAAACGCGGCGCGCACCGTAGCGAACCGAGGCAAAGCCCGCCGGGATCTGGAAGATGCCGACCCCAACCAGGAACGCGGCGAGGACGATCCCGAGTTTGACCGTACCCACGCCCAGCGTACCCCCGATCAGCGGGAGGACCGCCCCGACATTGTACCAGTTGAATGCGTAGATGACGCGCGCCAGGAACAGCGCCATCATCGGTCCCCCGCGCCGGGCGGGGGGAAGCGGCGTCACCCGCTGCGCTCCCCGAGGAGTCCGCGGGTCCGGAAGTAGCGGAGGAACCCCATCGCCGCCAGATCGAAACCCGAGATGAGGTTCCCCCTCCGATCGCTGGGGGGCGGTGGCGATTCCCGGGACCGGCGAGCGGCTTCATGGTCTTCGAGGGCCTTGGAGATCGAGGCGACCTGGGGGTCGTGCCGGGCGACGGCCAGAGCGACGTCCCGCCACTCTTCGACCGTCGTGCGGTACGCCCGGAACTCCGCGGCCCCACCCTCGCTGGGGCCGAAGTGCGCATACAGGAGCTCCTTCGGCTCGAGCGCGGCCATCCGATCGAGGGAGCCGAAAAGTAGCTCGAGGTCGAGGTCGGGCGGTGGGACCGCCGGGCGGGATCGATCGGCTCCTTCGAGGTGGACGCCGGCCGAGTCGCCGGTCATGACCGAGCGCCGCGCCGAGTCGAAGAACGACAGGTGGTGAGTGGCGTGCCCGGGCGTCTCGAGGACCTGGAGCTCGCCCCCGAGGACCGGGAATCGCTCGCCGCCCTCGAGGGGGGTCAACCGACCCGACGGGACGGGCAAGATCGGACCCCAGAGGGAATCGGAGGCCGCTCCCCAGGCCCGCTGGGCCGAGGCGATCAATCGGGTCGGGTCGCACAGGTGAGCCACACCCGCCCGGTGGGCGAACAATTGGGCGCCGGGAAACGTATCGGCCACCACGCCGAGACCTCCGGCATGGTCGAGGTGGATATGCGTCACGAACACGCGACGCACCTCGGTCGGAGCCACCCCGGCCCGCTCCAATCCCGCAGCGAGTGCGTCCCGGCACGAGGAGGGCCCGGTTTCGACCACGCTCCAGTCACCGTCCCTCCCGGGAATCAGATACGACGCGATCAGCCCTTCCGTGTCCCGGAACCCGAGATCGACGAGGAGGCGACCCTGCCCGAGCTCCCGGACCGTCCCGCCAACCGCCACGATCCACCTAGAACGGGCCAGGTAGGGTGCTCGAGAGCCAGAGCATCAGGCCGGCGACCGCCGCCGAGACGGCAATCGAGGCGGCCCAGATCCGGCGATCCCACCGGTAGACCTTGCGGCCATCCAGGGGGCCGAGCGGGACCAAGTTGAACGTGGCGAACCAGGCGTTGATGAACGCCACGAGGAGAAAGAACGGCCAGAGGGCTTCCGATCCCGTGATCTCGGCGACCAACGCCCCGAGCCCGACGAACGCCGCGGCTTCGACGAGGTTCACCAGGGGCCCGGCGAGGCTGGTCTTCCCCCACTCGCGCACGTCGCCCATCCCCCCGACAACGGTCGCCCCGGGGGCCGCGAAGATGAACCCGAACAACGCGGTGACGACCGAAAGTAGCAAGCCGGCGGAGGAGAGCCGGAACTCCGCCCAGAACCCGTAGCGCTCGGCGGTAACCTTGTGAGCCATCTCGTGGGCGACGAATCCGGTCGCCGCGGCGACCAAGCCGAAAACGAGCGCGGGAACTAGCGCGGCGAACGGCACCGATCCGAAGTCGCCCGGCGTGAGGGCCGACTCGACGATGGCGAGGTCGAAGGTGAGCACGAGGTAGGCGATGGCGATGTGAAGGACCTCGGTCGGCGAGGTCGACAGTTGGCGAGCAGGCTGGGGCGCTCGGCCGAACCAGAAGTCAGAAGACGGGGTGGGGGTCCAGCTCATCGAGCCGCCTCTACTCCGAGCCCTTCATAGCGCTCGCAGGGAAGGGTAGGGGGCGGTGGATGGCCGGCGAAGAGGGCTCGGAGCAAGGTCACTCCAGCGGCCAGCCGGGGCCCGGGGCGGCTCAACCCCGCCTCGTCCGCGATCCAGATCCCGCGCGCCGGCCGAAGGTGCCTCAGCCCCTCGCGCACGTCCGCGTTCGTGGCCTCAGCGCGGGTCCGCTCGACAGGAAAGCTGCACGGACTCAGGACGACCAGGTCCGGCCGGGACTCCGCCAGCTCGGACCACGTGGTCGGTCGGCCCGGGCTCCCGGGCCTCACCCCCCAAGGTTCTCCGCCCGCCGCGACGATCATGTCGGGGGCCCACAAACCGGGGAGGATCGGCGGGTCCAGCCACTCCAGGATGACGACTCTCGCCGCCCTTCCATTGGCCATTCGGGGCGGGGTGGCCTCTCGTCGGAGCTCGGAGGCCAGGCTCCTCGCGGCGGCGGGTGCCCCCACCGCCGAGCCGATCGCCTCGACCGTCCTCCAGACCTCCTCGAGGCGCGTCGGACTTAGCGAGACGATCAGGGGGGCGACCCCGGCCGATCGGCAGGCGCTCCTTACCTCGTCATCCGTGACGGAACAGACCCGGCACAGGTCCTGGGTGAGGATGACGTCGGGGGCGAGCGATCCCAGCAGTTCCAGGTCGAGGGTATAGAGGCCATTCCCCTCGCCACGCGTGGAGCGGACTCTCGCATCGATCTCGCGGGACGAGAGATGGGCGATGGGGCTGGCGGCCCGCATCACCGCGGGTAGCGCTCGCACGCTCGGTGGGAAATCGCACTCTTCGGACCGCCCGACGAGGTCCTCCTCCCGCCCGATCGCCGAGACGATCTCGGTGGCACTTGGGAGCAGGGAGACGATGCGTGGCATGGAGTCCCGCCGGTCTGGCGACGCCCGCTACTTAGG
>JABCYU010000016.1 GCA_013290045.1 Methanobacteriota archaeon
GGCCAGCGAGGGATTGTAGATCGTGAGGGTGAAGCTCCCGTTCCCCCGTCCGGAGCTCACCTGGGTGACGTGCGGGCTCGCCACGAACGCCTGGGAGATCGAGCTCTCAGCGTAGGTGAGCAGGAACCACGGCTCGACGTGGGCGCTCTCCAGGGCCAGGTTCGCGATCGGGAAGACGAGGTAGAGGAGCAGCACGATCACGATGATCCCGATCGTCGGGCGTCGGAACGCGGCGCTCATCAGGAAGACGAGGCCGAGGAAGGCGAGCGCCAGGAGGAGGACGAGCCCGTAGGCGACGAGCGTCGCCGCGGAGAACGCCCCGAACACCCCGAACCCGAACCCGACGATCGTCAGGAAGAAGATCGAGACCACGGCGACGGAGACCACGAACGCGGCGACGAAACGGCCGAGGAGGAGCACCGAGCGCCGGACGGGCTGGACGAGGGAGAAGTAGCCGGCCGGGGTCCCGAACTCGGTCGAGATGGCGTCCCCCCCCAGGAGCGCGGTGCTGATCAACAACAGCGTCGAGGTGTAGCTCGTGAACGTCGCGAGGAAATCGTCGAGCGTGGGCCACTGCGCCTGGATCGCCGAGCCCCCGAGATACGCCAGGTACGCCGAGGCGATCAGCGAGGCGACGCCGGAGAGGCCCAGGATCCCGAAGAAGCGGTTCGTCCTAAGGTAGGAGCGAACCTCGAACCTCGCGGCCACGAGGAACTGATCGATATCCTCGAGGGTCCGCGGCGCCGTCACGGCCGTCCGGACCGGTTCCGGCTCTTACCCTGAGCGGGTGGGGGTGCCCGGCTCGGGCGAACGGTTTTGGCCTCCCGCGCTCCCCTACCGTCCGTGACGTTCCCCCTCGGCGAGTGGATCGTGGCGCACGCCGATGCCCCTCACCATCTCGGTCGCAGCGGGATGGTCGGCTCCCTGACGACGACCCCGAAGGTGATCGCCGGCACTCGGGGAGGGGACCCGAGGGAGCTGCGTTCCCGGCTCGCCCAGAAGCTCAAGGTCGACGCCGCCCGGGTCTTCCTCACCACCGGTGCCACCGAGGCGAACCTCGACGCGCTCGTGTTCCTGTATCGGGAGGCGACCCGCCGGACCGGTCGGGTCCCTCGGTACCGCACCCCCGTCCCGGATTACCCTCCGCTCGCGGAGATGCCGAAGGTCCTCGGGTTCCGGAGCGTCGGCCCGCGGGAGACCGCCGACCTCGTGGTCTGCTCCCAGCCGAACAATCCGACCGGGACGCTCGCTTCCACGGAGGAGTTCGAGGCGATCACGCGGGGGAGCGCCTCGGTGCTCGTCGACGAGACGTTCCGGGAGTTCACCGCCGCGCCGTCGCTCGCCGGGGAGGGCCGTCGCGGGCTGTGGGTCAGCGGGACGTTCACGAAGGTCTACGGCGCGGACGCGCTGCGCGTCGGCTATCTCGTGCCGCCTCCCGAGGAGGTCGTCCGGTGCCGCCACTTCGCCGATTACGCGCTCCACGACCTGGCCGATACCTCGGTGGCGGGGGCGCTGGCGGTCCTCGATCATCGCAATGAGATCCTCCGGGAGTCCCGCGGGCTGTTTCGCGAGAACTTCGCCGCGCTGCGGGCCCGGGTGCGTGGGGTCCCCCGCCTGGCCGCCCCCGTCTGGTTCGACCGAGGCGACGGTGTCCTTCCCGGCGACACGCTCGCCCGCCGGGCGCTCGATTCGGGCGTGTTGGTCTGCAGCGGGTCGTTCTTCGGGGACGCCACGGGGGTCCGCGTCACGCTCACCCGCCGCACGTTTCCGGAGGATCTGGACGCCTACGTCGCCGTTCGGGACCGGTTCCTCTGATCCATCGAACCCCCGGGTCAGGGGGAGTCGCGGACCGACGAGTCGAACCCTCGCCGGGTGATGGCGAACCGTCCCGGCGGAGGCGCCCGCTCCGGGGCCCGAGGTCCCGCCTGCTCGCGCAGGAACGTCTGCGCGAACCGACGGGCGCGATCCGGGTCCGCTTCGTTCATCAGGAGGAACCCGCGCGCGAGTTCGGTGAGAACCGCCCGTTCGGGAACGATCTCCGCGATCGACCCCTCCGGGTGATCGTCCGTGCGGCGGCTCCGGCCGGGCTCCATCGACAGAGCGCGAGCCGGCGCTTCACCGCTTTAACCCGGCGGCTGCAGTCCCCCCACCGGGCCCCGAACCCTTTTGCGCTCGGCGGCCGTGACGCTCCCGGAGCGATTCCGATGAGCCAGAGCACGCACCGCCCCACCAGCGAGCCACCGCCGGCCTCGGTCTCCGCTACGGCGAGGAGGGGCGTCAAGATCGTCACGCCGATCCCCGGCCCGAAGGCCCGGCAGATCGTCGAGGCCGACACCCGCCTACTGATGACGAGCACGAAGACGTCGCCCGTCGCCGCCGAGAGCGCGAGCGGCGTCTGGATCACCGACGTCGACGGCAACCGCCTCCTCGACTTCACTTCCGGTGTCGGGGTCGTCAACACCGGACACTGCCATCCGGACGTCGTCCGCGCCATCCAGGAGCAGGCGGCGAAGCTGATGCACTTCGCCGGGACCGATTTCTACTATCGCAATCAGACGGAGCTCGCCGACCGTCTCACGAAGCTCACGCCCGGCGACTTCGACAAGAAGGTCTTCTTCACGAACAGCGGGACCGAGAGCGCGGAGGCCGCGCTCAAGCTGGCGCGCTGGAACAAGCAGCGGCCGCTGACGATCGGGCTTCTGGGCGCCTTCCACGGCCGATCGATGGGCTCGCTGACGATGACGACCTCCAAACCGGCCCAGCGGGCCCGGTTCCTGGCCTATGCGGGGGGCGGCCAGCACATACCGGCTCCGAACTGTTTCCGATGCCCGTACAAGCTCGAGTACCCGAGCTGCGATCTCTACTGCGCGAAGATCCTCAAGGAGCTCTACTTCGAGACGTCGATGCCCCCCACCGACGTCGCCGCGATGATCGCCGAGCCGGTGATGGGCGAGGGCGGCTACATCGTGCCGCCGAAGGGATGGCACCAGGAGATCAAGAGGATCCTCGACGAACACGACATCCTGTTCATCGACGACGAGGTCCAGGCGGGGTTCGGCCGGACCGGCAAGTGGTTCGCCATCGAGCACCACGGCATCGTCCCCGACATGGTGACCACGGCGAAGGCGATCGGGAGCGGGCTCCCGATCGGGGCGGTGATCTTCCGCAAGAGCCTCGACTACACGTACCAGGGCGCCCACTCGAACACGTTCGGCGGCAACCTCGTCGCCGTCGCCGGGGCGCTCGCGACGCTGGACGTGATGGAGCGCGAGCACCTGCTCGAGAACTCGCGCGTCCAGGGCGAGCACCTGAAGAAACGGCTCACCGAGCTTCAGGGGAAGTACGAGGAGATCGGCGACGTCCGAGGGCTCGGCCTGATGGTCGCCACCGAGTTCGTCAAGGGCCGCGCCGACAAGACTCCGCACGTCAAGCTGAAGGATCGGATCATCGAGGAGGCGTATCGCCGAGGGCTGCTCCTCCTCCCGTGCGGCAAATCGTCCATCCGCTACATCCCCCCGCTGATCATCACCCGCGACCAGGTCGACGAGGGCGTCGATATCCTCGACGCCTCGATCGCCGCCGCTCGCCAGGCGGGATGAAGTTCGCCCGACTCGCCGGGGCGGGCCGGATCGACGTCGCCGACGTCCCGGAGCCGGTCGCGGGGCCGGGCGAGGTCGTCGTCCGGCTCGCCGCGTGCGGGGTGTGCGGCACCGATCTCGAGAAGCTCCGCGGGAACTACCAGAGCGCCGGCAAGATCGGTCACGAGCCGGTCGGGACGATCGACTCCCTCGGAGCCGGCGTCGGCACGCTTTCGGTCGGCGAGCGGGTCTGGGTCCACCACCACGTCCCGTGCTATGCGTGCGCCGTCTGCCAGCGCGGGGACTTCACGTTCTGTCCGACCTACTCCCAGAGCAACATCGACCCCGGAGGGTTCGCTGAGAAGTTCCGAGTTCCGGCCTCCCACGTGGAGCGGGGGGCGGTCCAGCGGCTCGACCCGGCGGTGCCGTGGGACGTGGGGACGCTGCTCGAGCCCGCGGCCTGCGGGCTCACGGCGATCCGCCGCGTCGGGCTGCATCCGGGGGACTCGGTGTTCGTCGTCGGGTTGGGTCCCGTGGGGATCCTCTACGCCCGCCTGGCCCGTGCCCTCGGGGCGGGCTGGGTCGGTGGATCCGATCTCTCCGGGCGCCGTCGGGAGGCGGCCCAGCACGGAGGGGTCGAACACGCCGTCGATGCGCGCGACCCCGAGGAGGCGGTCCGACGGGTGGAGGCGTCGACCCGTACCCTCGGCGCCGACCTCGTCGTCGTCGCGACCGGGGCCCCGGCCGCCGTGGCGCTCGGGACGCGCCTCGCCCGCCGGGGCGGGACGCTGAACCTGTTCGGCCTTCCCGAGGCGGGGAGCCGTCTCGACGTCGATCTCCAGCAGCTCTACCTCCGCGGGACCCGCGTCATCCCGTCGTACGCCACGACCGAGCGGGATATCGCGGACGTCCAGCGTCTCCTGGTGGCCCGGCGCGTCGACTTCTCCGACCTCGTCACGCATCGGTTCCCGGTCGGCGAGGCGGCCGAAGCGTTCGCGACGGCGGCGCGCCCCGAGGACGCCCTGAAGGTCGTCGTCACCGGCCCGGCGTACTAGGCGGGGGGAGCCTGCCCCAGCACCTGGCCCTCGACGCGCGCGTTCGCGGCGATGGACGTATTCGGTCCGACGACAGATCCGGTCACCCGCGCCCCACGGCCGACCACCACACCGTCCATCAGCACCGAATCTTCGACGTGCGCCTCCGGTTCGACGACCACGCCGTTCCCCAAGGAGACGTACGGTCCGAGCACCGCGCCGTCGGCCTGAACGCCCTCCCCGACCGCCACGAGCCCCGTTCCCCGGGAGCCCCGCGGCCGTGCGGAGGGCACGCCCCGTCCGGCGTCGAACAACAGCCGCTGGGCCCGAAGGAGCCGCTGGGGAGTGCCCGCGTCCTCCCAGAATCCCGAGGATCGGAAGCCGTAGACCCCGCGCTCGAGCAGCCCGGGGACGATCTCCGTCTCGAAACTGACGGGCCGCCCTCGGGGGATCCGATCCAGGACCCCCCGGTTCCACACCTGGACTCCGGCGTTGATCCAGTGGGACGGGGCGTCCGCGGGAGCGGGCTTCTCGACGAACCGCGCGATCCGATCTTCGGCCCCGAGCGCAGCGACGCCGTACGGTCGCGTGTCTTCCACCTCGACGAGCGTCATCGACCCGACGCCTCCGGTCCGTCGGTGGGTGGCGATCAACCGGGCCACATCGACATCGGCGATCACGTCGGAGTTCAGCAGGAGGAACGGGTCCGACATCTCATCGCCCGCGTTCCGCATGCCGCCGCCGGTGCCGAGGGGTGTCTTCTCCTCGACGCAGGCCATGCGGAAGCGGCTGGGGTGGTTCCGGACGAACTCCTGGACGACCTCGGCCTTGTAGCCGGTCGCGAGGACCACCTCGTCGACCTCGGGAGGGAGGAGGTCGAGCACGTGGAGCAGCATCGGCTTACCCGCGATCGGGATCAACTGCTTCGGGATCGCGTAGGTGATCGGCCTGAGCCGGGTCCCGAACCCCCCGATCAGCACGAGCGCTTTCATGGAAGGACGGGCCGCGCCCCCATCCTCGTCGGGCGCTTAATCGTTGGCCGAGCCCCCCGGCCGGCGGGCCCCCTTTCCGGCGCCCCGATCAGAGTCCGGGGGGCGAACGACCGAGGCGGACCGCCGCCGAGTATTCCCGCTCGGTCAGCCGTTTGAGCAACGCCGCGGGACTTCCCCAGACCGTCACGCGTCGAAGCGAACCGGAGGCGCGGCGCCGCCCGACGGCGACGATCATCCCCTTCTCGCGGTAGACGAATGGTCGGAGGGGCTCCCCCGCCGCCCGGCGGACCAGGTTCGCCGCCGCCACGCTCGCTTCCGCGAGCGCGGCCTGAGCCGTGGCCGGGACCAGCATCCGGGTCTTCGGGTCCTCGAACTCCGCGACGTCGCCGACCGCGAAGACCTCGGGGTGGTCCGGCAGCTCGAGGGTCTCCCGAACCTTGAGACGGCCCGCCTTGCCATGCGGGACCTCGAGGGCCCGGACCACCGGAGGCGCCTGAACGCCGGCGCACCACACCGCCACGTCGAACTCCCGGCTCGATCCGTCGTGCAGCGAGAGCCGCCCGGGGTCGACGCGGGTCACGTTGATCCCCTCGGAGAGCTCGACCTCGGCTTTCGCCAGCAACTCCCGGGCGTGCCGGACCAGACCCTCCGGAAGTCCGGCGAGGAACGGCACGGCCCCGGCGATGAGGGTGACATGCGGGGGTCGGGCGGAACCCCCGGAGACCTCCGCCCAGTCCGTCGTCGCGATCTCCGCCGCGACCTCGGTGCCCGTCGAGCCCCCGCCCACGACCAGGACCTGGGGGCGCCGTCCGATCGGCCATCCGGCGGAGGCCGACTCCACCGACTTCAGCGCCTGCGCGAGCATGAGGGCGCCCGTGAGCCGATAGACCTGGTGGGTGTTCTCGAGGGCTCCGGGTACTCCGTAGTACGCGATCGCGCTGCCCAGGCAGATGGCCAGATATCGATAGCGAAGCGCGCCGTCGGCGAGCTTCACCGTCCGATCGGCGAGGTCGATCCCCTCGACACGACCGGTCCGGAACTTCACCCCCGACGAGCGGAGCACCCGGTCGATCGGCACGGCGAGACGGAGCGGCGCGCCCTGTTCCTGGGCGATGGCGCCGATCTCGTAGAGCTCGGTGCGGATCACGTGCACCGGATGACGGTCGACGAGTACGACGGGCAACTGGCCCTTCGACCGACGGGCGACCTCCCGCGCCAGACGAACGCCGGCGTAGCCCGCGCCCAGCACGACGAGGCTCGCGTCGTCGGACTCCGGTGAGCTGGGGCGCACGGAAGAGGGACGGGGTCGGACCGTAAGACGTACGGGCGGGGGCCCCGGTCCGGAAGCGCGACCGCGTCGATCCGCCTCCCCAAGGACGGGCCGGGTCGCGGCCCGAGGCCGATGGAGCCGCCGTCGCCGGCACGCGCTCGCCGGCTACGCCCGCCGAGCGAGCCCCGCGTCGAAGCGGGACCGAAGGTGCGAGAGCCAAGGGAGGGAATCGAACCCCCAGGAAACGGATCTGCAGTCCGTCGCATTAACCATTCTGCCACCTTGGCGCGGAGTCGGGGGAGGCGAGCCCTCCTTAAAGCGCTCCCAGCGCGGCGCGCACTAGATCGGGCGGAATCCGCGGCCGGCCCGCCGGGCGAGCGTCATCACGGCGAGGCGCAGCCGCTGCGGGGGCGGCAGGGACCGGCCCGCGGCACGACACTGCCCGCGGCGCAGGTGCTCGAGCACGTCGTCGACGCTCTGCGTTCCCTCCGGGAACTCGGTGTAGGCCGTCCCGAGCTCCGGCAGTTCGTGGGCATCGCTCCCTCCGGTCTCGGCGACCTTACGACGGGCGGCGATCAGCTCCGCCCCCGCGTTCGCCACCTCGCCGTTGTGGCCGTTCATCGCCTCGATCCCATGGACCGGCGCCGTCTCCGCCAACCGGCGCCCGACGCCGTGCGCCCAGCGTAGCGGGTGGGAGAGGACCGCGACGGCGCCCCGCGCTTCGGCCCACTGGAGCGTCTCGGCGAGCGGCCGGTGGACCGGGGGTGCCTCGGAGACCCCGTACAACAGCACATGACCTTCCCGCGTCGACGCCTCGACGCCCGGCACGAAGGTGTAGCGAGGATACCGGAGCGCGATCTCCTTGAGGTGGGGGTGTCCCGCGACGCTGTTGTGGTCGGTGAGGGCGAACCCGTGGAGCCCCGCGATCCCCGCCTGTTCGACCAGGGAGGCGATCCGGATCCGGGAATCGACGGAGAACCGGGTGTGGACGTGGAGATCGATCCGTCGGGCCTCGTTCATCGGACCCGGGTCCCGGGAGCGAGGGAGGGGTCCGGGGCCAGGGGGCCGGCGGCGCCGAAGGTCAGGATCGATCCCGAGTCGGCGCTCGGATCCGCCAGCCGGACGACGACGGGGGTCCCCGCGGGGAACGCCCCGGGCGCCGCGACCGAGCGCCCTCCAAGGTCCACGAGGACGCGAACCGGATCCGCCGGGCCCGTCACCCGACCGACGAGGATCGGGGACCGCTCGAACTCCTCGTACCGGACCGGACCGGCGGCATCTCCGGTCCCCTCGACCCGCGCGCCGGCCCCCGCGGTATCGGGAGGCGTCAGCAGCACCGCCCGGTCGCCCGGATCCGCCGCCAGCACCATCCCCTGCGAGGTCATCTTGCGGATCGTCCGCGGCTCGAGGTTCGCGAGGAGAGCGACGCGTCGGCCGTTGAGCTCCTCGACCCGGTAGAACGGGCGGATCCCCGCCACGACGGTGCGGGGGCCCAGCTCCCCGACGTCGAGG
The DNA here is from genome assembly GCA_013290045.1 of Methanobacteriota archaeon. Classification (GTDB taxonomy): domain Archaea; phylum Thermoplasmatota; class Thermoplasmata; order Lutacidiplasmatales; family UBA184; genus Lutacidiplasma. Next base: position 8,387 of record JABCYU010000016.1, read on the forward strand.
GTCAGGACGTAGAGCTTGTCGGCGTTCGGGTGAGGTTCCGCGTTCTGCACGACGGCGCAGCGCACGTCCAAGGCCGCCGCCGCCGGCGCGAGGGGATCGGGTCCAGCGGCCGTCGGAGGCGCCGCCACCGCCGCCGGCTCCCGGCGCGGGAAGAGGGGCTTGATCTCTCCGAGCGTCCGGCCGGGGGTCGGGGGGACGAGCACGTCGTCCCACGAACCCGGGCCGCTTGTCCGAGGCTCGCCCAACATCCGGGCGACGGCCTCCGAGGAGAACGGGATCACGGGGGAGAGCCAGATGCTCGCCGCGTGCACGAGCCAGAGCGTTTCGTAAACGATCCTCAGGCGGTCGGCCTCCTCGGCCTGCCACGGATGGCCCTCGTGGAACCGTCGGTTCCCCTCCCGGACCTCGGCGAGGATCAGCTCGAGCGCCTCCTTCAGGTGCACGGCGGCGAACTCCACGTCGATCCGCCGGTGGGCCTCGGCAAGCCGGCGACCGGCTTCCGACGTGGTCGGGTCCCAGCCCTTCGGGGGCTCGGGTATCCGCCCGCCGTAGCGCTCGCGGGTCAGCACGAGAAGCCGCTGGACCAGGTTGCCGTACTGGTTCGAGAGGATGTCGTCGGTGACCTGGTGGAACTCGTCCCAATCGAACACCGTGTCGTGGTTCTGGGGCGCGAGGAGGGCGGCGTAGAACCGGATCACGTCCGGCGGGTAGTGGTCGAGGAGCGAGGGGATGAACGCGTCGACGTCGCTGGGCCGGGACTTCGCGATCTTGCGGCCCCCGATGAGGAACCACTCGTTCGCCGGCACGTCGTACGGGAGGCGCAGCCCCCCATGGCCGAGGAGCATCCCGGGCCAGACGATCGTATGGAAGAAGATGTTGTCCTTCCCGAGGAAATAGTAATGCGACGCCGGCTCCTCGAGGTCCCAGAAACGCCGCCACGCTTGCGGGTCCCCGGATCGGACGGCCCATTCCCGAGAGGCCGACAGGTAGCCGACCACCGCGTCGAACCAGACGTAGAACCGCTTCGCCTCGTATCCCTCGAGGGGGATCGGCACCCCCCAGTCCAGGTCGCGCGTGATGGGGGTCGGATGGAGGCCGCCGGCCACGAAGTTCCGGGTCGTGCCCAATACGTTTGCCCGCCAGAACCCCTTGTCCGCGAGGAACTCCTCGATCTTCGGCTGCAGCTTGTCGAGCTGCAGGAAGAAGTGCTCCGACGGACGGAACTCCGCCGGGGTCCCGCATAGGGAGCACTTCGGTCCGATCAGCTGTCGGACCTCGAGCACCCGGCCGCAGTTGTCGCACTCGTCGCCGCGCGCGCTCGGGAAGTGGCAGTTCGGACACTCGCCCACCAGGTAGCGGTCGGGGAGGAACCGCTCGTGCTTCGGGCAGAACGGGTTCTCCTCCGTTCGCCGGAGGACGAAGCCGTTCTCGAGGAGGGCGAGGAACATCTCCTGGACGGTCTTCTCGTGGATGAGCGTGTGCGTGTTCGTGAACACGTCGTAGGTGCACCCCAGCCGGTGGAACGCGGCGCGATTGACCTCATCGTAGCGCCGGGCGATCGACTCCGGGGTCGCCCCCTCCTTCTCCGCCGTGACGAGGATCGGGGTCCCGTGCATGTCGGACCCCGAGACCATCAGCACCTCGTCGCCTTTCAGACGATGGTAGCGGGCGAACAGGTCGGCCGGGAGGTACGCTCCCGCCAGGTGACCGATGTGGAACGGGCCGTTCGCGTACGGCCAGGCCACCCCGATCAGGATCCGCGCCAGTTGCCTACCTCCCGAGAACGAATGGAGCGATGGTGGCCCAAAACCCTTCCCCCCGCCGAGCGCCCAGCGCGGGGGACACGCGCCGACGCGCCGAGGGTTTATGCCGTCGTCCGCCTCCTTGGAACCGATGGCCGAGGAGAACGCCCCGATGGCGCGGCCTTCGGTCCCCGAGGCCGACGCCCAGATCGGCGTCAAACACCCGGTGCTCGCCCACGGGTTCGTCGTGCTGGTCGACTACATGGGGAACGACGCGGCGATCGTCCAGGCCGCCCGCGTCTCCTACGGCCAGGGCACGAAGAGCCTCCGCGACGACCGGGGGCTCGTTCGCTACCTGATGCGCCACCGCCACACCACGCCGTTCGAGATGGTCGAGTTCAAGTTTCTCGTGCGGCTTCCGATCTACGTCGCGCGCCAGTGGATCCGGCACCGGACGGCGTGCCTGGCCGAGGGGTCCCGGGTACACCTGGAGGTGGCGAGCCCGGGCGCGGGCCCCCCTCCTCCGTCCGGCCCGGTCCCCATCGAGTCACTTTGGCGTGAGGCGCACGGGGGTACCGGGCTTGGGGGCAGCTTGGAGCGATCGCCGAACGGGCTCGACCTCCGTCTCCATCACCTCGACGAATCGGCCCAGCGGTTCGACGCAGTCGGACTGGTCGATGTCTACCGAAACGGGGTCAAGCCCGTCGTTCGGATGGTCCTCGCGGATGGCAAGTCGATCGAGTGCACCCCCGATCACCGGTTCCTTTTTTCCGACGGGTGGCACTCCCTCCGCGAGGGCGCCGGGGTGTCGATGCGCCCCGGCACGGTCCGATGGGACCGGGAGGCCGCACCCGTCGCGGTGAACGGGGCTCCCGATCGGATCCCAACGACCGGTGGGGCCGCCGTCGTCCGACCGAGGTTCGTCCCGATCGAGCGGTTCGACTACGTCGGCCCCCGGATGACCTATGACCTCGAGGTCGCCGGCCCACACCACAATTTCGTGGCCAACGGCATCGTCACGCACAACTCGGTCAACGAATATTCGGCCCGGTACTCGATCGTCCCGGACGAGTTCGCGCTCCCGGGGGCCGCGGAGATCCGGACTCAGTCGACGCGGAACCGTCAATCCGGCGACGAACCCGCCCCCGGCCCCGTCGCGCAGCGGTTCCGGGAGGACCTGGAGCGGATCAGCACGGAGGCGTACGAGGCGTACACCCGGGCGCTCGAGGCCGGGGTGGCGCGAGAGACCGCCCGCATCGTGCTGCCCGTCGCGTACTACACCCAGTGGTACTGGAAGATCAACCTCCACAACCTGTTCCACTTCCTCTCGCTCCGGCTCGACCCGCATGCCCAGGAGGAGATCCGTCGCTACAGCGTCGAGCTCGCCAAACTGGCCCGAGCCGTCGCGCCGGTGGCGATCGAGGCGTTCGAGGAGTTCCAGCTCGAGGGGATCTCGCTGAGCCAACGGGAGCAGCAGGCGGTGCGCGCCCTCCTCTCCGGGGATACCCCCGAAGGCGCGTGCCGGAGCGCCGGCCTACCGCTGACCCGCGAGGACGGTCGTCCGATGACCAGCGGCGAGGGCGTCGAGTTCCTCGAGAAGCTCGAACGGATCCGGTCGACGTCGTGAACCGGCTCAGAAGCGGGGCGAGTCCCCGCCTTCGAGGGTGAAGCCGGGCCTGGGAAGGAACGGCGGCTCCATCCCGTGGAACCGGCCGGGCCAGGCCGGTCCGAGGATCTCCCGCGCTTCGTCCTCGGCCGGGGCGTCGACCAGGACGTCGGCGAGGCGTCGGGCGACCCCGCCGGCCCGCATGACCCCGAACCCGTTGAAGCCGGTGGCGACGAAGAGCGCCGGCGACGATGGGACCGGTCCGACCAGCGGGTGGCGGTCCGGGGTCGACGTGCATACCCCGGCCCACGACGAGACGACCTCGCTATCGCCCCACCCGGGGAACCGGGAGGCGATCGTCTCCGCCATGTGGGCGACGAACAGCTCGTCCCCCCCGGGGACGAACCGTTCCGGGTCGGCCTCGACCTTTTCGGTCCCATCTCCCCCGAGGATGCGTCCGCGGTCCTCGGGCCGGAGGTAGACGTCGACGTCGACATCGTGCACCGTCGGGAACGGCTCCTCCGTCGCCGAGGGCGGCCGCAGGAGCATCGCCTGGGTGCGGTACGGGGTGAGGGGCATCGGATGGCCGATCCTGGCGAGGAGCGCCTTCGACCAGGCCCCCGCGGCCACGACCAGCGTGCGGGCTCGCACGTCCCCGGTCGCCGTCGTCAGCCTCCAGCGGGACTCGACCCACTCCAACGAGAGCATCGGTTGGCCAAAATCGAACACCGCCCCGGCCTCGCGCGCGCTCTCGGCGTACATGGTGGTGACCGTGCTCGGGGTCACGCAGCCGTCGTGGCGACCATAGAGCGCGCCGACCACATCGTCGAACCGCCCGGCGGGGATCCACCGAGCGAGATCGGCCGCTGTGGCCTCCTCGACCTCGACGCCCCACGCGCGCAGCCGATCGCGAGCCTCGTCGAGGACGGGGACGGCTTCGGGATTGGTGGTGAACCGGACGAATCCGTTCTGCCGGTAGGCGCCGGGCTCCCAGCGGCGGCACAGCTCGGCGTACTCGCGATGGCTCTCCCGGGTGACCTCGACGTCCCATCGGTCCCACAACTGCTCGGTCACGACCCCGGCGGCGCGGCCGCTCGCGCCGGCGGCGGGGGTCCGGGGGTCGTAGACGACCGTCCCTCGGACCCCGCGACGGTGGAGGTGGTGCGCGAGGGCGCATCCGACGATCCCGGCGCCGAGGATCAGGACCTCGGCCTGGGTGGTGCTCACGGTCGGGGGTAGCTCCTCGGGGCTAAAATTGGGGCTTCGCGCGGGTGTACGCCTCGCGGAGCGCGGTGGTGTCGACGTGGGTGTAGATCTGGGTCGTCGCCACCGAGGCGTGGCCGAGGAGCTTCTGGATGTACCGGATGTCGCAGCCGCGGCTCAGCAAGGCCGTCGCGAGGCTGTGGCGGAGCATGTGGGGAGTGACGCGACGGCCGATGGCGGCGTGGGCGGCGGCGCGACGCACGATCCGCTCGACGGTGACCGGGCCGACCGGGAACAGCCGCGTGCTCCCTTCCCCGGCGAGCGTTCGGTCGGTGAGGTAGCGGTCGATCGCCGCCCGCGTCCGCTCCTCGAGGAGGACCTCGCGGTCCTTGTCCCCTTTCCCGGAACGGATGTGGAGCACGTTCGTCGCGAATTCGACGTCCTCGAGGGAGAGGTGGCACAGCTCCCCGACCCGGAGCCCGCAGTACGCGAGGACGTGGAGGATCGCCGAGTCCCGGGGAGACTCTCGGACCGCGTCGAACAACCGATGGATCTCCTCCTCGTTGAGGTAGTGCGGTAGACGCTCGGGCCGTCGCGGGACCTCGATCCCCTCGGCCATGCCGAGCCCGAAGCTTCGGAACAGGCAGGTGAGCCCGCGGACCGTCGTGTAGAGCGAGTTCTTGCTGTAGTGCCGCTGGAGGACGAGGTACTCGCGGAACCGATCGATGTCGCGCCGGGTCACCTCCTCGAGGGGCTTGCCGACGTACCCGAGGAACGTCCGGGCGATGTGCCCGTACTGTTTGACGGTGCACGGGGAGCGTTCCTGGACCTGGAGCATCCGCTGGAACCGGCCGACGACCTCAACGACCGAGAACGCCGGTTCTCCCTCGACCGGTGTCCCCGGAACCCCCGGAGGACGCCGGGGAGCGATGGAACGGTCACGTGGAGCGACGTTGGAGGCCATCGCCCCCTGCTTGGCCGGGGTGTCCCTAATTAATGGTAATCTCGCAGTGGAACGCGACGCGAGCTTCGTCGCTCAAATACGCGCGGACCGGTGGGCCCATCGTGCTCTGCGACGGCTGCGACGCCCCCGCGGTCATCGACCAACCGTACGCGTCGGCGCACCTGTGCGAGGAGCATTTCCAGGGGTCGGTCCACGACCGCGTCCGGCGGGAATGGCATCGTCAGGCGCCGAAGCTGCGCGACGCGACGGTGGCGGTCGCCCTATCCGGGGGGAAGGATTCGGCGGTCGCCCTCACCCTGACCCAGCGCCACTTCCGACGTCGGCCGTCCGTCCGACTGGTGGCGATCAGCGTCGACGAAGGGATCGCCGGTTACCGACCGGCGACGCTCCTCAAGGCCTCCGAGCTGGCCGAGCGGCTCGGAGTGGAGCATCGGATCGTCACGGCCCGCTCCGCCCTCGGCACCACGACGGATGACGCCGCGCTCGCGCTGAAGGGCGCGATCCCCTGCTCGTACTGCGGGGTGTGGCGACGCCAGCTCCTCAATCGGGCCGCCACGGAGCTCGGCGCGGACCTTATCGTCCTCGGGTTCAACCTCGACGACCTTGCGCAGACGGTGCTGATGAACCTCGCCCGGGCCGACATCGGGCGGCTGACGAGGATGGCGCCGCATCCGACGCGCCAGCCCGGACTCGTCCCCCGCGTCGCTCCGCTCGCGACGATACCGGAGCGCGAGGTCTACCTGTTCGCCCGGCTCCAGCAACTTCCGTTCGATCACGGAGAATGCCCCCACGCCGGTGCCGCCGCCCGGAACGTCTACCGGGAAGTGGTGTGGAGACTGGAGGAGGAGTTCCCCGGAACTCGTCACGCGCTATTGCGGACCCGGGAGGCCGTCACGGCCGCGATCCTCGCCACCCAGCCACCCGGTACGGCCGGCCGTTGCCTCGAATGCGGCGAACCGGCTGCCGGGGAGCGATGCCGCGCGTGCGAGTACCGGCGACAGCTGGCGAACCCTCTTATGGGGGAGGCCGGCTGAGGAGAGCCATGGCGGGGGCCGAGAGCTCCTCTCCGGCCGCCAGCGACCCGCGGGCCTCCGTCCGGGCGCGGGTCTTCGTGGTCGGCGCGGGGATCATGGGGAGCGGCATCGCCGCGCAGTGCGCCCTCGCCGGCTACAACGTCACCCTCGAGGACGTAAATGAGGAGTTCGTCGAGAAAGGGCGCGCCAACCTCGCACGCGCCCTGGACTCCGCCGTCAAACGCGGAAAGGTCGGGGCCGCAGACCGGACCCGGGCCCTCGAGGGGATCGACACGGCGATCGGGTTGCGTCGAGCGGATTCGGCGAAGTTCATCATCGAAGCCGCCCCCGAGAACCTCGAACTGAAGCAGCGGCTGTTCGCCGAGCTCGAGGCGGCGGCCTCCCCGAACGCGATCCTCGCGACGAACACCTCCTCGCTCCCCGTCACCTCGATCGCCTCGAGATTGTCCGACCCGGGGCGCGTGGTCGGGATCCATTTCTTCAACCCGGTCCTCCAGATGGAGCTCATCGAGCTGATCCCCGGCTTGAAGACCCGTCCGGAGGTCGTGGGGGAGGCGACCCGGTTCGCCGCGTCGCTCGGCAAGACCGTCGTGACCTCCCGGGACACTCCCGGGTTCGTCACGACGCGCGCCGTCGCCGTCCTGATCAACGAGGCGGTCTGGATGCTGTTCGAGGGGACGGCGACGAAGGAGGACATCGACACCTCCTATCGGCTCGGATTCCACCACCCGATGGGCCCGCTCGAGCTCGCGGACCTGGTCGGCCTCGACACGGCGCTCTCCATCCTGGACGTCCTCTGGGACGGGTTCCACGATCCGAAGTACCGGGCGTGCCCGCTGCTGCGCTCGCTCGTCGCCGCCGGGCGCCTCGGCCGAAAATCGGGGGAGGGGTTCTACCCGTACCCGGCGGCCCCCCCCAGCGCCGGACCGGCCCGTCCCGCATGACCGCGGTGGCGGCCCTCGAGGACCTCGTCATCCTCCTGCTCGCCGCCCTGATTCCGGCGCTCGTCTGGCTCGCCTGGGTGCGGAGCAGCGAGCGGGCGGGCGCCCCCGACTGGGGCCCACTGCTGGGGGCGTTCGCCTACGGGGCGCTGTTCGCGACGTTCATCGCGGCGATCGCCGAGGGGCTGATCCTCTCCGCCGGCGCCGCGGTCTCCCAGTCCTACCCGAGGCCCGAGTTCACCTTCCTGAACCCGAACTCCCCCTGGTCGCTGTTCTTCCTCGTCCTGGTCGTCGCCCCGATCACCGAGGAGGCCCTGAAGGCCTCAGGGGTGGTGCGCTACTCGGACACCTTCCGCCACGTCGCCGACGGACCGGTGTTCGGCGCCTCCGTCGGGCTGGGGTTCGGGTTCCTCGAGACCCTGCTGTACGGGCTGGGCGCGTTCCTCACCGGCGGTCTCGAGGCCGGTATCGCCCTCATCGCGGTCCGCAGCCTCTCAAGCGTCCTGCTCCACGGCTCGACGACGTCGATGTTCGGCTACGGCTACGCCGAGGGGAAGATCGGCCAGGGAGGCTGGACGGGCGCCTCGTACTACCTGCTCGCCGTCGGCATGCACTCGACGTTCAACCTCCTCGCCTCGCTCGGCACCGTCGTGGCGCTCCTCGGCCTGGGTCCGAACGACCAGGACCTGGCGAGCCTCGTCGGCCTCGGACTCGCGGTCCTCTACGCGTTCGCCGCCATCGAGCACGCGCGGACCGTGATCCAGCGGGCCGAGTTCCCCGGCGCCGCCGCGGTCCATCCGAAGTTCCGCCCGCCGCCGGTGCGTCGGCCCGGGGTTCCGCCACCGAGGCGGTGAGCGAGGCGTCGTCTACGGTCGGGGCGGGGGCGCCGAGCGCGAAGCGGTCCCCCGGTCCCAGGCGCTGTCCGAGATCCCCTTGTAGACCGCCTCGGCATCGTCCGACACCTGCCGCTCGCCGGTCTGACCGACGTCGCGGATCCGGGCCTTCTGGAGCAACCAGTAGTGGATCCTCCAGGTCTTTCCGCGGGAAACGGTGGCGTCCTCCTCCTCGCTCGAGAGGAGCCCCTCCTCCTCCAGGCGATAGAAGTGGTCGCGGTCCTCGCTCGAGAGCTTGTTGTCGAGCACCGAGTCCTCGAGGCCGAAGTACTCGAGCACGCGGCGGGCCGTCGGGCGCGCCTGTTCGGCCGGCATCTTGCCCTTCGCGACGAGGGTCCGCTCGATGGCGCGGGTCAACTCGTCCTCGTTGATCGCCGGCACGTTCGGACGCTGCCATCGCCCCCCCGTGTAAGAAGCTTCTCGGGGACTCGAAGCGAAGGAGGAAGGGTCCGCGGTGGCCCCCGCAGGCCCCGACCGGCGGCCGGCAATCCTATCTGGGTCCGTCCGTCGCGTCGGTCGATCGATGGCCAAGGAGGCGACGCCGCCCACATTCCCGCCGGACGCGGCCGTGCTCGAGGCGGCCCGCCAAGCCCTCCCCCTCGGCCTATGTACTGAATGCTTCGGGCGGTGCTTCGGCCAGTGGGGTCACGGCCTGACGAACCCGGAGCGGGCGACCCGCCTGTCGGAGGCGTTGGGGTCCCCGCTGGTACCGCCGACGGGCCCGTGCACCCTCTGCGAGGGCCTGTTCGACCGGTGGGACGTCTGGGTCGGGCGGACCCTCGCCGCCGGTTCGGAGTTCGAATGGCACCGTTTCTCCTGTGGCTCCCGGTGGGATCCGGAGCTCCTCGCCCGGGAGGAGATGGTATGGACCCGCATCGGCGCCTCGTGGGGAGAGAGCGCCCGGGGGGCGTTCAACCGCGAGCTGGGCAAGCGGGTCGAGGCGCGTACCGGCGCGGCCGGCTCTCCCCAGGACCCGGAGGTGGTGTTCCTCGTCGACCTTCCCGCCGGACGGGTCGAGGTCACCTCCATGCCCCTCTACTTCACCGGTCGATACCGCAAGCTCGACCGTACGCTTCCCCAGACCCGGTGGCCCTGCCGTCGTTGCCAAGGCCGCGGCTGCGACAGCTGCGGGGGGAGCGGGAAGACGTACCCGACGAGCGTCGAGGAGCTCGTCGCCGAACCGCTGCTCCGCGCGACCGGGGGCTCGGGCACCCGGTTCCACGGGATGGGGCGCGAGGATATCGACGCCCGGATGCTGGGGTCTGGGCGGCCGTTCGTGCTCGAGATCCGAAGCCCGCGACACCGTTCCGTCGACGTGGCCGCCCAGGCGGAAGCGATACGGGTCGGCGCCGCCGGACGCGTGGAGGTCGAGGGGCTTCGGGCGTGCGACGCCGCCGAAGTGTTGCGCGTGAAGGAGGCGTCGCCGACGAAGAGCTACCGCGTCGGGGTGCGCGGCGACGTCCCCCTCCCAAAGGTTAATGAGGCCTTGGCGTTCGTCGCGGGCCGGGCCATCGCCCAGCGCACGCCCACGCGGGTCGCGCACCGCAGGTCCGACCGCGTTCGGTCGAGGCGGATCCTGTCGGCGCATCTCGTCGAGGCGGGCGAAGGACGGTTCACGCTCGACCTGCGCGCCGAGGCCGGCACGTACATCAAGGAATGGGTGGAAGGAGATGGAGGACGCACCGAGCCGAGCCTCTCCCAGCTCCTTGGGGTACCGCTGAACGTCGAGTTCTTGGACGTGCTCGAGATCCACGATACGGAGGAATGAACCATGGTCAAGAGTTCGAAGGGATTCCGCTCGCGAACCCGCGGCGTGCTCACGAAGGCGGCGCGCAAGCGCGGCATGCCCCCCGTGAGCCAGTTCCTCAAGGAGTTCCAGGTCGGCGATGAGGTCATCGTGAACCTCGAAGCCTCGGATCCGCACGGGATGCCCCACCCCCGCTACCAGGGCCGGGTCTGCATCGTGCTCGGGAAGCGCGGCCGGGCCTACGTCGTGAGCTTCATCGACGGCGGCAAACCGAAGGAGCTCATCGCGAACCCGATCCACCTGCAGCCTGCCAATCGAACGGGGGCCTAGGTGCCCGAACCCGTCCCGCTCGCCCGGGTCCGCCAGTTCCTGACCGAGGAGGCGGCGCGCCGCCCGCTCCCCCGGGAGGCGATGCTCGCCCAGCAGCACGCCGAGGGGTTCGCCCGCTTGACGCCCGAGGAGACCGACAAGCTCGTCGCCGAGCTTCGGACCCTCCCGTTCGTCGACGCGACCCTCGCCGTCAAACTCTCCGATGTCCTCCCCCAGTACCCGGAGGAGGTCCGCCTTCTGTTCTCGAAGGAACGGGTCCTGTTGGACGAGGCCCAGCTGACCCGGCTCCTCGAGCTGATCGCAAAGTACCGATGAACGGGGGGAGCGTCCACGGAGAACTACGTCTACATCCTGGACCATCTGCCGAACGGCCGGCAGACCGAGCGCGGGTTCCACCGCGAACCGATCTCCCTCGGGCTCGGTGAGGCCGAGCTCAAGCTGTTCGAGCTCCTGCCGCGGGCCGGCGCGAAGCTGGCCCCCGGGGACCGCGTCCCGCTCGCCTCGACCCCCGAGGCGCCGAGCCCGATCGAGTTCGTCCGGCGGCGCATCGCCTACCAGGACCTGACGACGACGGCGCGCACCGAGCTCCCGGCGGTCCTCGAGCGGGTCGTCAAATCGGACGAGCCTCGCTACCTGAGGTTCTTCAATGAGTCGCCGTCGGTCTCCCGGCGCTTTCACCTGCTCGAGCTGCTCCCGGGGATCGGGAAGAAGACGATGCAGGCGATCGTGGACGAGCGGAAGGGCCGCCCGTTCACGAGCTTCGCCGACCTCGAGCTGCGGCTGCACCTGAAGAACCCCGAACGGCTGATCGTCGGGCGGATCGAGCAGGAGCTGAGCGGTGTCGAGGACAAGTACCGGCTCTTCGTCGCGGCGTGAGCGGGCTCCGACCGCGTCGGAATCCCCCGTACCGACCGACGCCCGATCCGTCGTCCGCCGGCTCGGTGCCCTCGGGGTCAACCCCTCGCGGGCGCTCGGGCAGTCGTTCCTGACCGATCCGTTCGTCGCCGACGTCGAGGCCGCCCTCGCAGACGCCGCCCCCGGGGTTCCCGTGGTCGAGATCGGCGGCGGGCTCGGGATCCTCACCGAGGCCCTCCTCCGCCGCGGTACGCGGCCGCTCACGGTCATCGAAAAGGAGCCCGCGTTCGCCGCCCACCTCGCCCGGACGTTCGGCGATCGGGTCACCGTCATCCGCGGCGATGCGCTCCAGGTCGAGCTGCCTCCAGCGGAGGCGGTCGTCGCGAACCTCCCGTTTTCCGTCGGGACGCCGATCGTGATCCGCCTGTTCGCCTCCTCCGTCCCGCGCTTCGTTGTGCTCGTCCAGAAGGAGGTGGCCGACCGGCTCGGCGCGGGCCCCGGGTCGAGGACGTTCGGTCGCCTGTCGATCCTCGCCGCCCTCCATGGCACCATCACACTGCACCAGATCGTGCCGGCCGCGTCGTTCACTCCGACGCCCGCGGTCGACGGCCGGATCGTCAGCTTTGAGCGGCGGCCCGGCCCGCTCCCGGTTCCCTCGGTCCCCGGCTTCGAGCGGGTCGTCGCCGCCCTCTTCGCCGCGCGGAGGAAGCAGCTCGGCAACCTGTTGCCGCGGGTCACCCCCTCCGGAGAGGACCCGGGGTCGGTAGCCGCGAGCGCCGGATGGCCGGAGGGCTGGGCCCACATGCGACCGGAGGAACTACCTCCCGAGGCGTTCTTCCGCCTCGCGACGGTACTGTACCGACCCCCCCGGGCGCCCCGAGCGCGGCAGGTTTAACTCGGGCCCCCGGCCATCTTGTACCCGGCCCCACCGTGATCATCCGTGTGTTCCGCGCCCACGCCCACGCCGGCCAGGAGGCATCGTACGAGGAGTTCCTGCGCCGTCGCACGGCCCCGTTCCTCCGCAGCCAGCCCGGGTGCCTCGAGGTCCGGGTCGGCCGGGGGACGGAGATCTCGGTCCCCGGGGAGTTCCTGGTCCTGACCGTATGGGACTCCATCGACCACCTCCGGTCCGCGGCCGGTGCGGCCTGGGACGCCCCCGTCGTCGACCCCGAGGAGGCCCCTTTCGTGACGTCGGTGGACGTGGCCCACTTCGAAGAACCGTAACGTATCATGGCGGGGGCCGAGCGAGCGAATCCGGTCCTCGGCACCCTGCTGACGCGCGACCTCCTGCCGTTCGTCCCCGTCTGGCTGCTCGGGGTCGTCCTGGCCGCGAGCCTCGATTACTCCGGGTTCGTCGGTCCGAGGCTGCCGATCTCCGACCTCGACACCTTCGCCCTCTCGTACTCCCTCGTCGTGGCCGGCATGGCCTCGCTCAACTTCTTGCGGCACTACCGGTCCGCTCCGAGGGCGATCGTCGTCGGGACCGAGGGACTGACGGTCTCCTTCCACAATAGGTCCCCCGCGGGGTTCGGGCCGGATCTCCCGTTCGGCCAAGTTCGGGCGATCTACATCTCCGGGTTCTTCGGCCCTCATCTCGACGCGGTCCCCCCGGGTTCTCGGGGCGTGTCGATGCCGCTGACGGCGGAGAACGCGCGTTTGGTGGCCAGCGCGTGGACGGCGTGGCAGGGGCGGACCGCCGAGCCATCCACGGCGGTCGGCTGATCCCCCGCGGCGGGAGCGGCCCGAGGGACGACGGATCGCCCCCGAGCCGCATCGGCGTCGGTGCGCGACCCGGGGCTGGGCGTTTGCGTTGTGAATTCATATCTTGGTGATTGTTTTACCGTTATTTTGTGTTGTAGCGATGCGAACGTCCAATTTTCTATCGAATCCATTGAAATACGTTCGTGCGATGGAATCTCCGGTGGACCGATGGACGCGACCGCGTTCCGAGCAACCCCCGAGCCCCCGGACCCGGACGACGAGCGCGGAGCCCGCGACGCTACCGGGTCGCCGACCCCGCCCGGTGTCGTCTACGTCGACGGTCGATGGTTTCCGCCCGAGGACGCGAAGATCTCCGTGTTCGATCACGGGCTGCTCTATGGCGACGGGGTGTTCGAGGGAATCCGGTTCTACAACGGCCGGGTCTTCAAGCTCGACCGCCACCTGGAGCGGATGTACCGCTCGGCGTCCGGGATCGGGCTCGTCCCTCCGATCCGGTCCGCGGAGCTCCGCGAGGTCGTGCTCGAGGCGTGCGCCCGCAGCGGGCTACGCGACGGCTACCTCCGACCGGTATTCACCCGGGGAAAAGGCGATATGGGGATCGACCCCCGCAAAGCGCCGGTATCGAGCGTCGTGGTGATCTGCTCCACCATCCGCGCGTTCGCCCTGGGGGCGGAGTCCGGGATCCGAGTGATCGTGGCGTCGCGCCGCAAGACGCCGGCCTCCTCGCTCGACCCGACGGTGAAGTCGCTCAACTACCTCAACAACGTGCTCGCGAAGGCCGAGGCGAACGCCCGCCGGGCCGACGAGGCGATACTCCTCGACGAGAACGGCCACGTCGCGGAGGGGAGCGCGGAGAATGTGTTCACGGTTCGGGCCGGCGAGCTCGTCACACCCCCGACCTCGGCGAGCCTCGAGGGGATCACCCGCGAGACGGTCGTTGAGCTCGCTCGGGATCGGTACCCCGTCTCCGTTCGCATCCTCCCGCTCGACGAGCTTTTCGAGGCGGACGAGGTCTTCCTGACCGGGACGGGCGGGGAGATCATGCCCGTCGTGGAGGTGGAGGGAAGGGGCATCGGGACCGGGCGCCCCGGCCCGATCACGTCGGCGATCCGGCGGGCGTACTTTGAGCTCGTCCGTAGCACCGGGACCCCGATCCCCTACCCCGAGTGATCCGCTCCCAGCCCGCGATGGTTCAGGGGGAGTAACTTCCCAGGTTGGGTCGGCGGGGTCCCCGCCGCATCCGACTGGGTCAGCGACGGGGTGACGGCCGCACGGGGTGGGGACGCGCCAGCAGCGGTCCCGACTTCGGCCTAATGAACTCTTACTCGATTGCGAACCCATTATATAGAAGCGCAAGGTTGCCGCACTCGGTGGCTCAGATGCTACAGGGAACGCCCATCCTCGTGCTGAGGGAAGGAACGGAACGCCAACGCGACAAGAGCGCCACGGGCAACAACATCGCCGCGGCCCGCGCGATCGCCGACGCTGTGCGCTCGACCCTCGGACCCCGGGGCATGGACAAGATGCTCGTCGACGGCATGGGCGACATCACGATCACCAACGACGGCGTCACGATCCTCAAGGAGGTCGACGTCGAGCACCCCGCCGCCAAGATGTTGGTCGAGGTCGCCAAGACCCAGGACCAGCAATGCGGCGACGGGACGACGACCGCCGTGGTCCTGGCCGGCGAGCTGCTCAAGCGCGCCGAGACCCTCCTCGAGCAGAACATCCACCCGACGGTCATCACGCGCGGCTACCAGATCGCGGTCCAGCAGGCCCAGAAGCTCCTCGAGAAGGAGATCGGCACCACGGTGAAGCCCGGTGACCAGGGCATCCTCCTCGACTGCGCCACGACCGCCATGGGGTCGAAGGGCGTCTTCGGTTCGCGCGACCACCTGGCGAAGATCGCCGTGGACGCCGTCAACCAGATCGTCGAGCCTCGCGGCGACAAGGTCGTCGCCGACGTCGACAAGATCCTGATCCAGAAGCGGCACGGCGGGACCATCCAGGACACCGAGCTCATCTCGGGGATCATCCTCGACAAGGAGCGCGGACACCCCCGGATGCCCAAGCTGGTGCGCCAGGCGAAGATCGCGCTGTTGAACTCCGCGCTCGAGATCAAGAAGACCGAGATCGAGAGCAAGATCAACATCAAGAATCCGAGCCAGATCCAGAACTTCCTCGACGAGGAAGACAAGACGTTCCGGCAGATGGCGGAACAGGTCAAGGCCGCCGGCGCCAACGTCCTCGTCTGCCAGAAAGGGATCGACGACGTCGTCCTCCACTACCTCGCGAAGGACGGCGTCCTCGCCGTCAAGCAGGTCAAGGAGAGCGACATGCAGAAGCTCGCTCGCGCGACCGGCGCCAAGATCGTGACCGGGCTCAAGGAGCTCTCGGCGTCCGATCTGGGATCGGCCGAGACCGTCGAGGAGAAGAAGGTCGGGGACGACCACATGACGTTCGTCACCGGCTGCCACAACCCCCGCTCGGTCTCGATCCTGATCCGCGGCGGCACCGAGCACGTGACCCAGGAGGTCGAGCGGTCGCTCCAGGACGCCCTGAAGGTCGTCTCGAGCGTCCTCGAGGACGGGGTCGTCTGTCCGGGCGGCGGCGCCACGGAGATCGATCTCGCGGTCAAGCTCCGGCAGTGGGCCCCGTCGGTCGGCGGGCGCGAGCAGCTGGCCGTCGAGGCGTTCGCCCAGGCGCTCGAGGTCATCCCGTGGGCGCTCGCCGAGAACGGCGGGTACGACGCGATCAACGTCCTCATCGAGCTCCGCGGCGCCCACGGCGGCGCGAACGCGAACAAGAACATCGGCGTCAACGTCTCGACGGGTAAGGCGGACGACATGTGGAAGCTCCACGTCGTCGAGCCGGCCCGTGTCAAGCGCCAGGCGCTCTCCTCGGCGATCGAGGTCGCGAACATGGTGCTGCGGATCGACGACGTCATCGCGTCGAAGAAGGGTGGCGGCGGCGGTCCCCCGGGCGGCGGGGGCGGCGGCCACCCCCACTAAGGTCGACGCGACCTCGCGGACCAACCGTTTCTTGACGCCGCGACCCTCGATGCCCGCGGTGGGCGTCGGGCCGCGGCCCGAAGTCTTCTTAACGGGCACCGGGTAGGGCGCTTTCCATGCGAACGAAGGCGGTCGAGGGGGTTCTGCGCCTCGACATCGTCACGCTCGACCCGCGACCGGCCGTCTACCTCGCCTACGACGGACTCGGCGGACTCTCGCAGCGCCCGCTGCTTCGCGATCTGGTCGAGGAGCTGCAGCGCAAGGGGATGGAGCCGCTCACCACGTTCCTCGACGCGCTACGCCGGCACCGCTCCGGGCAGGTCCATGTCTACTTCTCGGACTACGTGAGCTACGGGATCGGCGGCGGCGACGCCACGGCCGAGTTCTTCTTCGGGACGTTCCTCTTGCTCCACGAACCCGGGGTCGGGGCGGCCGGGCGCGAACCCGAGCACCTCGTTCTCATGCGCCCCGGCGGCACCGAGCGGTTATCGCTCGAGGGCCTCGTCGCCTGATCGCCCCGCCGCCCAACTTTTAGGTGGGCGCCCCTCCGGGGCATCGTCGGACCGATGGTCGAGGACGAGTCCCCGCTCGAGCGCGAACGGCGCGCGAAGGTGGTACGCATCCGCGCCGCCGGGGGCGAGCCATACCCCTGGTCGTTCCCGGGGCGGCTCCCGACCTCCGAGGTCGCGGCCCGCGCCAAAGCCCTCGAGCCGGGAACCCACGCCACCGGGGGGGATCCGGTCGCCGTCGCGGGGCGCCTTCGGACCACGCGCACCCACGGGAAGACGTCGTTCCTCGATGTCGACGACCTCGCGGGGTCGCTCCAGCTGTTCGTGCGCGTCGACGAGCTCGGGGAGGAGCGTTACCAGCGGATCCTGGCCGACACCGACCCGGGCGACATCGTCGGCGCCCGCGGCGTGCCACTCCTCACCCGGCGGGGAGAACCGTCGCTCCTGGTGCACGAGCTCGAGATCCTCGCCAAGGCGATCCACCCGCCCCCGGAGAAGTTCCACGGGTTGCAGGACCCGGAGGAGCGGATCCGCCGCCGCTACGTGGACCTCCTGGCCTCCCCGGAGACCCGGCAGCGGTTCGTCGCCCGCTCGCTGCTGACCCGCGAGCTTCGGGCGTTCCTCGACGGGGAAAGGTTCCTCGAGGTCGAGACCGCGGCGCTCGTGCCGACGGCGAGCGGAGCGGCCGCGGAACCGTTCCGCACGCACTCGAACTACCTCAACGGCCCGCTCCAGCTGCGGATCTCCCTGGAGCTTCCGCTGAAGCGATTGCTCGTCGGTGGCCTGGAGCGCGTCTACGAGATCGGCCACGTCTTCCGCAACGAGGACCTCGATTCGATCCACTCCCCCGAATTCTCCGAGCTGGAGCTGTACTGGGCGTACGCTGACTACACCGACATGCGGGCCCTGGCCGAACGGATGTACCACCGTCTGGCCCAGCGCATCGCCGAGCTGCTCCCAGAATCCCCGGCGGCCCGGGAGGCCCCCGAGCGATTCCGCCCGCCGTTCGCGACCGTCGACTACGTAACCGAGCTCGAGCGACGTTCGGGGATCTCCGACCTTCTCTCGAAGAGCCCGGAGCAGCTCCGCGCCCTCGCCCGGGCCGCCGGGGCGAACGTTCCGGACGATTCGTCGGCCGGGAAGTTCCTCGACAAGCTGTTCGAGCACTACGTCGAGCCGACCTTGGAGCGTCCCACGTTCGTGCTCGACTACCCCGCCCTCACGACGCCGCTCGCCAAGCGGCACCGCAGCCGCCCCGGCCTCGTCGAGCGGTTCGAACTCTTCTCCCAGGGGGTCGAGCTCGGCAACGCCTACACCGAGCTCAACGACCCCGACGAGCAGGAGGAACGGTTCCGGGCCCAGCTGAAGGGGAGGGGCGACGACCACTACGCCTACGACGCGGACTTCGTCGAGGCGTTGCGGTTCGGGATGCCGCCCGCCTCGGGCTTCGGCCTCGGCATCGACCGGCTCATGATGGCGCTCGCCGGGATCCCGTCGATCAAGGACGTCATCCTGTTCCTGCCGGTACGGCCCCGTCCCACGTAGCGCGATACGCCTTCGTCTCCTGATTTATACGGAGACGTCGCCTGATTACCGGCGGCGAATGGCGTACGATCCGATCCCATCCCCGTCCTCGGTCCCGCTTCGCGTGCGCGAGCTCACGGTCCGCTACGGGACCCAGGTCGCCGTCGAGAGGCTCAGCCTGGAGGTCCGACCGGGCGAGATCTACGGCCTCCTCGGGTCGAACGGCGCCGGCAAATCGAGCACGATCAAGGCGGTGGTCGGCCTCGTCCCGCCGGCGTCGGGGTCGATCTCCGTCTTCGGCGCCGACCCGACGACGCAGGGTCTCGCCGCCAAGGAGCGGATCGGCTACGTCCCGGAATCGACCATCCTGT
>JABCYU010000017.1 GCA_013290045.1 Methanobacteriota archaeon
TCGGACCCGGGACAGAGCTTCCTCGATCGGATGATCCGGCTCGTCGAGGGGGCCCGGCGGGAGAAGTCGCCGAACGAGCTCGCACTGACGCTCGTGCTCTCGGCGTTCACCGTCTCGCTGCTGATCGTGATCACGACCTTCCAGTACATGATCGCCGGCGTCCCCGAGGTCGTCGTCGATCTCGGGACGCTGGTCGCGCTGCTCGTCTGCCTGATGCCGACGACGATCGGCGGGCTCCTGCCCGCCATCGGGATCGCCGCCGTCAACCGGGTGGCGCAGGCGAACGTCGTCGCGAAGTCGGGGCGCGCCGTCGAGGCGGCCGGGGACCTGGACGTGCTCATCCTCGACAAGACCGGCACGATCACCACCGGCAATCGGATCGCCGTCGAGTTCCATCCGGCCGACGGGGTCGACAAGACCGTCCTCATTCAGGCGGCGTCGATCGCTTCCGCGTTCGACGATACCCCCGAAGGTCGCTCGATCCTGCGGCTCGCCGTCCGGCGCGGGGTCGCCCGAGAGGGGTTCAAGCCGGCGGCGGCGAAGGTCGTCCCGTTCTCCGCCGAGCGGCGGATCTCCGGCGTGGTGCTCGACGACGGCCGGGAGCTGATGAAGGGGGCCGTCGCCTCGATCGCCGGCTACGCCGGCTCGATCCCCCCGGAGGTCGAGCGCACCGCCCAGCAGGTGGCCGGGCAGGGGATGACCCCGCTCGCGATCTCCGCCGACAAGCGGGTCCTCGGGCTCGTCGTCCTGAAGGATGTGGTCAAGCCCGGCATCCCCGACCGGCTGAGGGAGCTGAGGCTGATGGGGATCCGAACGATCATGTGCACCGGCGACAACCGCACCACGGCGCGCGCCATCGCGAAGGAGAGCGGGGTCGACGAGTTCGTCGCCGAGGCGAAGCCCGAGACGAAGCTCGAGCTCGTCGAGCGCGAAAAGCGGGCGGGACGCCTCGTCGCGATGACCGGCGACGGGACGAACGACGCCCCGGCCCTCGCCCGGGCCGACGTGGGTCTCGCGATGAACAGCGGGACGTCGGCGGCCAAGGAGGCCGGCAACATGGTCGACCTCGACAGCGATCCCACGAAGATCATCGAGATCGTCTCGCTGGGCAAGCAGCTCTTGATCACGCGCGGCGGTCTCACGACCTTCTCGGTCACCAACGACGTCGCAAAGTACTTCGCGATCCTCCCGGCGATCTTCGTTGGGGCGAGCGGCGTCGGGATGCTCAACGTGCTTCGGCTCGGCAACCCGCACCTGGCGGTGCTCGCCACGCTCCTGTTCAACGCCGCCATCATCCCGATCCTGATCCCGATCGCGCTGCGCGGCGCGAGGTTCCGGCCGCGGACCGCCGTCGAGCTGTTGCGCAGCAACATCGTGGTCTACGGCGCGGGCGGCTTCGTGACCGCCTTCGTCGGGATCGAGCTGATCTACCTCGGGCTCCAGACGGCCGTCGTCAACCCGTCGGTCGCCATCTTCATCCGATGGGTCGCCCAGATGCTGGGGAGCTGATCATGGCCGCCCCGGTCCCTTCCAACCCCGCCGCCCGCCCGCCCGGGGTCCGTCGGGCGCCCCCGTTGGGGCCGGCGGCGACCCGCCCATCGGAGGCCGCCGACCCGTTCTGGAGGCCGATCCGCAGTTCGGCGACCCTCCTGGTGCTCATCGTCCTCATCGGCGGGTACGCCTGGCCGCTGGTGGCGACCGATGTCGCCCAGGCGATCACCCCGGAAACGGCGAACGGCTCGTTGTTGCAGTCGCCGAACGGCACGGTCTACGGTTCCGCGCTGCTGGGCCAGAACGTGACGGACCCGTGCCTGTTTTGGCTGCGTCCTTCGATGATCGACTACCAGGCGTTCCTCGGGGCGGGCAGCGAGGTCCCGTACGGGCCGACCGACCCCAACCTCCGCAACATCACGGCCTACTACGCGCAGCTCTACGGCCTCACCAACGTCTCCGTCCCGCTCGACCTATTCTCGGCCTCCGAGAGCGGTCTCGACCCGCATGTGACCCCCGAAGCGGCGTTCGTCCAGGTCCCTCGCGTCGCCCAGAACACCACCTTCCCCGAGGCGTGGCTCACGGAGTTCGTGGACCAGCACGTCCTCTCGCCCGTTCTCGGGTTCGTCGGCCCCTCCTACGTCAACGTACTCCAGCTCGACGTCGACCTGTTGGCCCACCTGCCGACGACCGGGCTCGGCCCGGGCTGCTGAGGGTCTGGTCGCCGAGGGCGGCCCCGCCGGTCCCGGCCGGGTCTACCGGCCCTGGCGGATCCCGAAGAAACCATCGCACCGGTGGGCGTTCGCGATTGTGGCGAGCAGGATCACCGCGTCGCCCGAAGCGAGGCGCGCGTCGAACGGCGGGTTGATCCGGGTCGAGAACTCGCCGGAAGGCTCGGGACGACCGTAGCCGATCAGCAGGCAGCCCGTCCCCTGGCGGATCATGCGGTCCGCTTCGTCGAACGACTTGCCGACGAGCGGGGAGCTCGAAGGAAGGAGGTACTCCCGCATGTCGGCGCTGACGTCGGCCGCGGTGATGTCATCGAGGGCGTGGGCGACCTCGGGCTCGAAGGCGGCGCTCGCGCACAGGCGGCCGCCCATGTCCGAGGGGCTCGCGACGTAGGTCACCCCGGCCGCGCGTAGGGTGTCCCGAAGCTCCGGGCGGGAGACGGAGACGACGATGCGCACCCGGTCGTTGAGGGTCCGGACGTTGAGGGCCCCGATCATGTTCGTGGCATCGTCCGCCGTGCAGACGATCACGCTGTGCGCCTCGGTCACGTTCGCCCGACGCAGGATCTCGACGTCCGCGGGCGGGCCGAAGGTGACGAACAGCTGCTCCTCGGGGGCGAGCGCCCGGATGTTCGGGACCTGGTCGACCTGGTCGGTGATGACGGCGACCTTCTGCTCCTGGATGAGGAGCTCGCGGACCGCGGCGCGGCCCACGGCGGAGTACCCCAGCACGACGATGTGGTTCGTGAGCGAGGTCCCGTGCATCCCAAGG
Source organism: Methanobacteriota archaeon (assembly GCA_013290045.1). Taxonomy (GTDB): domain Archaea; phylum Thermoplasmatota; class Thermoplasmata; order Lutacidiplasmatales; family UBA184; genus Lutacidiplasma. Next base: position 2,992 of record JABCYU010000017.1, read on the forward strand.
GCCCGTCGCTGGCTCTCCTCCCCGACCACGCTCGTGATCACGGTAAACAGGTAGCCCAGAAGAAAGATTTGGGTGAAGATGACCAGCGTCGTCAGGACCTTCGCCGAGGGCTCCGTCGGCACGACATCGCCGTAGCCGACCGTACCGAGCGTCGAGATCGACCAGTACATCGAGTCGAACAGGGTGTAGCGGCCGTCCTCGACGGCGAAGAACAGCACGCCGGCGGCGACGTAGACGCCGAGAAAGACGAAGATGAACTTCCACACCCGCAGCCCGAGGGAGCGGATCGACTCCACCCATAGACGGCGACGGCTCGGCAACGGAGCGTCGAGAGTTCGGCGCTCTCCTAAGCGTTTCTGGCACCACGGAGGCAGCCAAGAGGCCGGACTCCTTCCTTCCCCGACCCGGAGGATCCGGACCCGTTCGGATCCGCTCCGGGGCTCCATCCGGCGCGCGACAGGACCATATGCGCGCTCCCGTACCCCGGTCGGTGTTCCGCCGCACGACCCCGGCCTACCGTTTCCGCACGGGAGAGGTCCGTCCGGGAAGCGTCGCGTCCCTGGACGAAGTACTGATCGGCGGGACGCCCCAGTGGGTGCTCACCCGCAGCGTAGACCAGGACCAACCCCTCCTGCTGTTCCTTCACGGCGGCCCGGGGGACGCGCAGATCTGCGTGGCGCGACCCTACCAACGCGAGCTCGAGCGGGCGTTCGTCGTGGCCAACTGGGACCAGCGCGGCGCCGGTCTCTCCTACCGGGCCGACCTCGACCCGGAGACGATGACGATCGACCAGCTGGTCGAGGACACGCTCGAGGTCACCCGGTGGCTCCTGAAGCGTTTCGATCGGCCCCGCCTCCTGCTCCTCGGGCACTCCTGGGGATCGATCCTGGGGCTCCTGGCGGTTCATCGGGCTCCGGAGCTGTTCGACGGCTACGTCGGCGCTTCGCAGGTGGTGGACGCGGCCGAGAACGAGCGGAGGCTCCTCGCGTGGGCCCGCGATGAGGCGTTGCGACGGGGAGACACGAAGGCGATCCGCGACCTCCAGGGGATCGCCCCGGCCGCCTACCGTTCCGCGGGGGAGTTCCGACGGGTGCGGCGGTGGGTGGATCGATTCGGGGGGCGGGCCCGGCCCGGCACGGACTCCCGCATCCTGAGGGACGCCTTCCTGCACTCCAGCGAGTACACCCTCCGGGACCTGTTCCGATATCCTCGCGGCGAAAAGTTCTCGGTCTCCTGCCTGATCGAGCAGGCCGAGAAGATCGACATGGCGTCCCGGGTCACGAGGCTGAAGGTTCCGGTGTACTTCGTCTTCGGCCGCGGGGACCGGATCGTCGATCCGGCCCTGGCCCGCGAATACCTGCGCGTCCTCGAGGCCCCACGAAAGGGATGGGCGTGGATCGAGGACGCGGCCCACCTCGCCCCTTTCGAGGAGCCCGATGCGTTCGCCGCGGCGGTCGCCGCATTCTCGCGCCAGGACCCGGTCGCGTTTCCCCCGGCCTGGTCCGTGGCGGGATGAGGGACTCCCTGGCGGACCAGCCGTCGGAAGCCGACCTCGACGAAAACTCTCGCGCTCCCGCGAAACGTCGCCCGTCCGGCCGCCTCCGAGACCTGTCGGGCGGTGGAGAGGGACCTTCGGGCCGCCGTCGCGGAGGGCTTTTTCAGTCGGCACGCGATGGGGCCGGATAGAGGATGCGCGATTTCCCGGCTTTCCCTCCTCAGCATTGGGGGCTCGCCCGCCGACGCTGCGGCAACCCCCACATCTTGCTGAACGCCTCGCTCGACGGGTCGAGCGGAAGTCACGCCCTGACGCCCAACCCGGTCGGCGCTCGCTGATGCTCTGCACCCGTCCTCGGAGTTGACGAGGCGGCGAAGGCGCCCGGCCCGACCCCGCCTCGAAGCCTTCGGACCGAATTCCGCAGTGGAATCACAACGAGCGCGGGAATGGTCTGGTCGGGATTTGAGCCGTTAGGGGTTCAGAATGTATCGCTCCGAGTCAATGTTCGGGCCTGGTGGCGCACCCGGGAGGCGCACTCGCGGGTGGATCGTATGGTGTGGAAGTGGAGAGTGAAACGGGAGGAGCTCCCCCCCAAGTTCCCTACGGAGTCGCAGTGTTGACCGTCCCCGGAGGGCAGTAATCCCCGAGTGGAACAGTCCAGAGCAGGGTGTCTCCAGACAGGCCATCCGGGACAGAGAGCAAACTGAAGACATCACTCGGGTCGGCGACTATCGAGCCGTCGGCAGGCCAGCCCCCGGCCGAGGCTCCCTCGAATGAGTAGTTCCCCAAATTCTCCCCGCTAGCGCTCAACGCCGTCAGGATCCAATCGGGACTCGGGAGGACTTTCGTACCGTTGTAGGATTCGACCGCGAACCCGGCTTGGCCGAGGGTGAGACCCCTTCCTACTGCCTGCACCGTGAAGTTGTACCGGTGGTGGCTCCCAAGGGAGTGCTCGAGAGGTTTTCCGAGAGTCGGCGCGGTGCCGCCTATACCCACACTCCCGGGATACTCGCAACCCGGCGCAGAAGCCGTATGGAAGCCGACCCAGCACAGGCTGGTCCCCGCGACGTCCCCGAGGGTCAGTGCCAAAGCCCTGACTTTCCATGCCCGTTCGAGCATCCGAGGTTCAACCGACCGCCATGGCAATGAACCTTCGCGCTCGATACGGCTCCCTCAACCTGGCGCAGTCGTCGGGGTGGGCTTGCAGGAAGCTGATGGCGGAACCCCACGGTTTTCCACGAGCCGACGCACACGCGCACGGGCCATCGTGGTGGAATGGTTGGAATCGGCGACACGGGACTTAGCTTAGGATCCAAGTTTCCGGCTGGGAACTGACGAACTCGAACAGTAGAATCGAGCCGTCGCCCGAATCGAAGGTGGCGCCGAAACCATAGCCCGCTCCTGCGGGGGGGTGGACCGCCAGAGCGACGCGCTTCCAATGGTTGGCCGAGAACTCCCAAGTCTGGTTCGCCCAGTTTCCGGCCTGCAGGAGGAAGGTCCCGTTGAGCGCCGGGTCAAAGACCATGCCCGAGGTTCCCGCACCAGGAGGATAGGGCGAGGGCAGGTTGGGGGCCACCGACACGTTGAGCCGAGTCCAGGTCCGGGCGGAGTAAGCCCACGTTTGAGTGAGTGCGGGATTCGGGCTGTAACCGTCGATGAAGATTGCACGATGGCTGAGAGGAGTGTAGGCCACCGACCCGGTCAAGCGCTGGCAAGTGAAGATCGGGTTGCTCGAGTTCGAGGTCAACCGAACCTTCCCCCATGACCCGCCGTGATAGAGCCACCACTGGTCGATGGGACCACTGGGGCCGCTCCTCGTCGGATACCCCCCTCCGAGAAGGATCCCCTTGGCGGGAGCGTAGTACGTGTAGTCGCCGTATGCCTCGGGTGGGCTTACTCCAGGAGGATGCAATTGGATCCACCGCCCCCGGACGAATTCCCAAGTGTCGTTGCAGAACGACGTAGCTGGCTTATTGTGGCAGCCAAAGCCATAACGCTGGAGAGAATCCCCGCCGAACAGCACGAGGTAGCCAGCCGCCGGATCATAGACGAGGGCCTCGCCGATTCGAGGGCTTGGCTGGGTCTTCAGCGCAAGGCGCGTCCAGTTGCCGGCAGCGTAGGTCCATGTTTCCATCTTGACCCCCACACTCTGATTGAGCCCGAACAGGACGACGTAGTGATCGCGGGCGTCGTAAGCGAGCGCAACCCGGATGAGATTGGGCAGGGGTTGACCCGGCGTGACGACTTGACTCCATGAGGGTGTAAGTACCGAGACCGTTCCCCCGGCACTTGCGGAGTTGGCACTCGGATGGGATTGATTCGACGGGGTAGGCGGCAGGGGGACGGCAATCATCGCCACGGCCAATACCGTAAGGGCGACTCCCAACGACCCCGCGATCCGTCGAGTGCCGGACACACGAGAGTCAGAGGAGGGAGGGCAGGTGAGAGTTTCGGCCAAGTCTCCAGCCCCGTGTACCTACAAACCCGGCGCGGAGGAAACCCCGCACCGCGAGAAACTTCACAGCCCACGTCTCAAAGCCCAGTGCGGGGCAAGGGTGTCCGAATCTCCAACCCCCGGTGAAGGGTTAGGCAACGGGCCTCAGCTCCCGAAAAGGTCGACCGGACGGGGAAGGACCTCGGGAGTTACGGAATACCGCCCGCCAGGAGTCCCGGCTCCGGCCGACCCTCGGCCCAACGGGCACTCGACAACTGACTGAAGGACCTTCCCGTTGAGTCCGCTGGCAATGTGGACGACTTTGACTTCCGAATCGCGCAGAACAATCTGGTTCCCTGATCTGGCGAACCTGATATCTGCCATGAACGAGACGCGAGCTCTTAGACCGGCGGGTCGAGCGCACCCCGCTGGCACGCGTGACTCCCTTGTGACAAAGCCGCTTCCGTCCTTCCCTCGATCTGGCGCCCAGGTTTCACCGCTCAGTGATAGCGGTCACCGCGAATCCGTGTCCGGGTGAGAAAAGGTTCAGGGAGGCGGAGCCTGAAGCGCCAAACTGAACGGAGTCCGAGTTGGAGATGTAGACGTTCGTCCCGGCCCAAAGAATGAGTTCAAAAGCGTAGCGGTGGGACTTGACCATCCCGCCGGAGAGGTCAAATGCCCACGAGTGCGTCCCGCGAATCGAGAACGTTCCGTTCGTTCCTTGCGTGTACCATGCACACTGCGGCGTACAATAGGTCGCGTTTTCTAGAACTCGCCCCGTGCCATTCCAATGATGTTCAGGTAGGACCCGGCTCCCATTTGTAAGGTCAATGATGAATGCACTCGCCGAGATGGTGAAAGCTGCAAGAGTATCGCAATCGACCCCCCCCGAGTTGGCAGGTGGAGTACAGGTTCCAGCATTTATCGCAAGGGTCCCCTTGGCTCCGTATGATAGGTTGGCCGTTATCCGAGGGTACCCCCCGTGGTACGGGATGTAGAGCCGTATCTCTATTCTGGCCACTGAATCCGAAGATCCGGACGGAGACGAGCCACACGACCTGGTCGTGGACGACCTGCCAGCACCACCTGATCCGGTAGTCAAGTCGAATCGGCTCGGGGCCGTGATCTTCGCGGAGCCGCATCCGACAAGGGAGGTCGAGTTCGACAGGTGCACAGTTCCACGGTACGGTGCGACAATCGTCTTCACGTTGACGGCCGGCAGTGCGCCCGAAGACAGAGGGCTCGCTATTACCAGAAATCCGAGGAGCATACCCAGAGTCGGTACGGGATTCCGGAAAAGCTGGATCCCACTCCTCGACCCCCTTCGTAGCATGTCAACGTTGCTCATCGAGATGGAGACCTATACAGCCCCGTGGGGGTTTCTCAAGATCGGGCACCGAATCGCGCTTCGACTAGATAAAGGCACTCGATTCCATCCGGTCCCCCAGACTCCAAACTAGCGGTGTATCGAGGACCTTGAATCTCATTGCCGTGGGCAAGACCGTCCCGCCCCAAGCCCGACCAATGACTCGTCCCTCGAGGATTGCGCAGGGGCCTCGGAGCATAGCCTCAGAGTTTGGGACTTCAGGCGAGAATGCGGGGATATGAGCCATGTGGTGGCTTATCGACTCTGAACCATGGCCTCGCCGGATACCGTTGTTCTCCGTGTGCTCGCACTCGAGGGAGGGAGGTCAGGGTCGGCGTGAACCTGCTCGACAATCCGCGTTCTTGTCGGCAACGATCGCTCGGCCGCCCGACTAGTACGGTCTACCACAATCGCCCCGGACCCCTAATGGCTGCATGTGGAGGCTGATCCCACACTAGCGATCTTGGTCGACTCTCAATGTTTTCCTCGGACTGACGTCCTCCGGCCCGTTGGGTCACAGCTCTGGAGGGCGGTCTGCGACTCGCGACCTACGAGGCCTCCGTCGCATTACAACCGGAAAGTAGCTAGAAGTAGTTGAAATCCATACCCATTGGCATCGCTGGGAGCCATTCGAAAGGCAAGCCGCGTGGGATGGGGGAATGTCAGGGCTTAGAAGGAGGGGAATCGGGCCTCCAGCCTATGTTCTCGGCCTTCTACTTCCGATTCTGACCGTGTTGGGCTCAATGGGACATCCTATACCTACGAGTCCGGATGTTCGAAAGACCCTTGATTCATTCTCATGCTCCTCACTTCTGAACCAGACCGGGATCAACACGAGCGTCTCCGCAATCTATGCCCACACCGCAAATTCAAACTCCTGGGCGAATCAGACGTCAGTAGACTCGGCCACGTGGAGCACCTTCATCGCTGCCTGCGCGAACGCCACCTTTCAATCGCTTGCACAGTCGTGGGGCTCAGGGAATTTTAGCTTCGACCTTCAGAGTGTCGGGCCCTCTTCAGGCAACTCCCCGTCTACCGCCGGTCTTGCGTTCGCAAACTTCACGTTTGACTGGCGACAATGGAGTTCTGGGTCCTTGCTTTCTGATCGCGAATGGTGGGCAGGGAATCTGACCACGGCATCAGTCTCGGGCCCATTCACGCTCAGTTCCTTTGCTTCCATGTGGAACGAAGGTCATCAATCTACTGTTTGGGCCGGATATGAATGGTACAACGCAACGAATTCGTTTGGTCCAAAGGTCCTTAACGGCGAATCTGGATGGACCACGACTCTTGCCTTCACCAATCCCTCCTGTTGTCAGGTCGGCGTTCCCACCGGCGAAACGATCGACCCGATCGCCGTCGTCTGGACGGGATTGAACGCAACCTCTGGGGCGCATCCTAGAGACAGTGGGGCCTCGCTCCAGGTCGGGTATGCGTATGACGCCGCCTCTCCAACCTCCTCGTGGTGCACCGGGGGACTGAGGGGATGCGACTACGGATTCTATCACGAGAGGAGCGGTGCGCCAGCAATGCCTTACACCGGAGCACCGCATGCGAAATCGGGCCAAGTGCTGCAGGAACAAGTCTTCCAATCTAACGCCACCTCGAACTGCGCGGTAAAGGGCGTCCGAATGGTCTGGTGGATTTCTCAGATTGTTGATCTCGCGTACGCGCCAAAAGGGGTGCACACCCACATGGATTGCATGGAGCTTCTGCCGAAGTACGCGCCCATGATTTACGATTCACCTCAAGCCGTGGTCGTTGGCGTGCCTCACTATCAACAGACCGCATCATTCGGAACAGTCGAGTTTCAGTCAGGATACGTGTGGACCGGGTGGACCCCTGTAGTTGCCGAATCGGCCGCAAACCTGTACCCTGGCCAAGACAACATCTTCACGATGAACGAGCGTTCGGGATTCCAGAATACTCGCGAGGCATTCTCCGGTAACTGCGGGGTTCAGTACGTAGCTGCCGTCGCCACCTCCTGCCAAGACACTCAGTACCAGAACGCCAATTACGATTACGGCTGGGTCTAGACCCAGCGACTCGTTCAGACCCCATGGACCCGAGGACTACGAACGGACTCCTTTTCCCCGTTGGAGGTTCTCCCCAGGAGGCAAACCATAGCCCGCGGTCCAGGGTTTCTCGCGTTCACCCCGGGCCGAGACCCAGCTCACTCCAGGGCCGGTGCATACTACTGGAATTGCCAGGTCGTGCTGACCTCGTTACCTGACTGGTCGGCCCAATCGGTGAGCAGCACGCAAAAGTCCGCAGCGTCCCACGTCATTTTCGGGGGGATCACTCGAAGGGGCGGGGTCACCGGACTTGAAATCGTTGACCACTTCGGCGGCACCCCTGCGAACTTCCAATCGGGACGTGGGTGGCCCAGGGAGTATGGCCCCCCGAAAAGAATGGCTAAGCTCGCGTTCGGATCGTAGGCCATGGCATCGTCGCACATCGGATACGAAGTCCGGTTCTTCGGGAAGATCTGCTTCCAAACACCCGCCTTGAACTTCCACGTGTCCTTGGTGCCGGTACAGCCGCCGTAGAGCAGCACTCCGCCGACTTTCGGGTCGAACGTCAAGCCCGCGGTGGTACGCGGTCCCGGTCCCAAGGACGTCGTGACGTTAGTCCAGTTGCCTCCGGAAAAAGTCCATGTTTCATTCATCGGTCGGCCACCGACGACGCCCCCATAAAGAACCGAGTAGTGGTCCGAGGGATCGTAAGCGAAGCTCGAATTCGCCCTTGGAGGTGGAGAGGCGGCGTTCGTGATGTTGGTCCAGTTGCCAGCCGCGAACATCCACGTATCCCTCAGGACGCCGCCCGATCCTGTTGCGCCGCCGTAGAGAACGACGTAACCGTCCTTTGCGTCGAACGTGATCATCGAGTAGTCACGGGCCGGGGGGGAGACGGTCGGCCTCAGGAAGGTCCATTTGCGGGCGACGTACTTCCAGGTGTCATTTGTCAGGTGCCATACGTTGTGGTTCGGGCTGAAGTGCTTTCCGCCGAACAGAATCGAATAGCCGTCCTTCGCGTCATAGGTCAGGGCTCCACCCTCAGTAATCGGTGGGCGACCTGTCGTGTTCATTTCCTTCCATACGGCGGTGGCGAGCGGGACAGCGTCGCGGGCGGCGGCGGAATTTCCCAAGAACGGGAAGGTACGCGCGGAAAACGGACCCCCGGAAAACACGGAGGGCAGAACCAGAACGAGGAGGGCGCACACCGCGTAAGCGACGGCCCAACGGCTCATGCGAGGAATCGAGGCCGCCCTGAGGGATCCGGCAACCCGTCGCCCCACCTGCCCGGAACGACCCTTGCCCTATCAAGGGGTGGGTCGAGGGTCGATGGCTCGCAGAGCCCCGTGGGGTCCGGGAAAAGGATTCGGTTCCGGATAGGAATCTCAAACGACTGGTTCGGTGGACCTGTCGAACAAAATCGGGAAATGCTGGGGGACCCCCGCCTGAAAGGTGACGTGGGACGCCAGCAGGTAGAGCTCCTTCGGGCCTTTCGTCCTCGCCGGTTCATTGTTGAACTGCACCCAGTACTCGGCCCAGCCGTGTCCCGGGACGTGGATCGCGTTCGGAATCGGTGTACCTCCCCGCGGCGCGATTGCATTCCAGCCATTGACTGGGTGCCGATCCTCGTCCAAGGGTGCAGTAACCACGCGAACCGGCTGGGAACGGAGATTCCGTGCGAGCACCCGGATTTGTGGCGAGAGAGGTAGCCCCCAGCCCGCTGCTAGGACGGCCAAGGGTTCCTTGGAGTAGGTATCGACCCACCACTGCCGAAGGTGGCGGACTAACTCGAAGAGACCAATCGCAGTGACCCCAGAAGCGATACCTACGACCAGCTCCCCGGCGAGCGGGTTGGTTAGGGACACGGCGTATGACAATCCTGGGGCCAGACAGCCGACGCACTACCCGGATGGGACTGCTGTAACTCGGTTTGGGGGAGAGGCGAAATGGGCACGTATCGAAGACCCGGACTACCTGCCCGTCTCCCTGCGCGTTGCATCCCTCAGCTGCTGAAACTCCGTCATGGGAACGCTTCCTATCTGGGTACGCTTCAGTGAAAGGTCGTACGAGATCACGCATACAGGGCACTTCGACTCGCAGCTGCACATCATCAGAGGCGCGAAGGCCTGGAATTTCTGGTCAAGCAATCCCGCCACCTGAACCCTTGTGGGGATGGACTGGTCGGGATTTGAACCCGAGGCCTCCGGTTTGCAAAACCGGCGATCTTCCGAGCTGATCTACCAGCCCACGCGGGAATCAGTCTCGGCCGGAGGTTAATCATTGCGTTGACCGCCCGTTCCGACGGTCCGGCTTCGATCCCGGCGCGACGGCGGCCCAGGCTCGGTCGAGCTTCGGCACCGTGCTACGCCGGCTGAGATCGCCGGGGGGCACCCACTCGAACTCCGTATGCTCCCAGTCGAGACGGACCGGCGGGTCCGACACCTCGAACCGGAACGGGTGGACGACGAAGATCCGATCGGTCCCGCGCGCGTAGATCGGCTCCGCGGAGGCGGCCAGACGGCACGATTCCGCCGGAATGCCCGTCTCCTCGAACACCTCCCGTCGAGCCTGGGCCTCGGGAGTGGGGTCCTCAAGGTAACCCGAGACGGCGGCCCACGCCCCCCGAAACGATCCGACCTGCTCGGAGCGGCGCAGGAGGAGGATCCGGCCGTCCGGCCGCTCTAGAAAGGCCGTGACGACTGGCGTGGCCCGGACCGTGGGCAGCTCTGCCCAACCGCTCGTCCCGTCCACCGTCACGGTCTCCCCATCCCGGAAGAGGTCCGAATCCAGCTGGCCCACCACGGGGCCCTCAAACCCGACCAGGCCTTCCGGAAGGGCCTCCCCCTCGACGACCCAGCCGATGATCTCCGAGCGCCTCTGCGCGGCTCCTGACTCCGGAACGATGGCGATACCGGGCGATGCGCGGGTGGCCGTAACGGGATGCGCGACGGTCCCGCTGACCTGCCCGGGTCGAAGCGCCCGTCCGATGAGCCGCATCGAGGTCGGCCACCCCACCGGCGACCAAAGGCTTCTCGGCAAGGTCCGGTTCTCCGGTGGCCAAGACCCATGTAGGGGACGCCGGTCCCCGCCGCGTGAAACTCAGCGCGTTCACCGTAGTCGATGAGTTCCCGGCCCCTGTCGCCGGGTCGAGGGACCGGTACGCCGAGGTTTTCCAGCTCGCCGACGCCGCAGAATCCTCCGGCCTCCACGCGCTGTGGATCGCCGAGCACCACTTCCAGCCCGGTGGGCTCTGTCCGTGTCCGCCGATCCTCCTCGCGGCGGCGGCGACCCGCACCCACCGACTGCGACTGGGGGCCCTGGTGAGCGTCCTGCCGTTCCACAACCCGATCGAGGTCGCGGAACAATACGCCATGGTCGACCGCCTCAGCGGGGGCCGCCTGAACCTAGGAGTCGGCAGCGGCTACATTCCCCTGGAGTTCCAGGGGTTCGGGGTCGACCCCCAGACCAAGCGCGAACGGTTCGACCGGGCGCTGGAAACGCTCCTCGGCGCGTTCCGGGGGGAGCCGCTCACGGTCCCGGGGCCGCACGGCGGCACCGTACGGGTCAACGTCGTCCCGGTCCAACGACCGAGCCCTCCGATCACCATCGCCGTCCAGCGTCGGGAGGCGCTTCCCTTCGTGGCGCGCCGCGGCGCCTCGGTCGCGATGGTGCCGTACGCCACCGTCCAGGACCTCCCGGAGCTCGCGGAACAGATCCGCGAGTACCGCCGCCACCTTCCGACCGGTTCCACGGCGTCGGTCAGCGTGGCGCTCCACATCTACGCCGGGGACCGGCCCGAACTGGCGCGCGAAGCGCTCCAGGGCTACCTGGACGGTCGGCTCGCCACTCAGAGCACGTTCTACCAAGAGAAGGTCCGGCAGGACCCCCGCCAAGCCGACGCCCGGGCCATCGAGCGGAGCGGCTTCGCCCTGTTCGGCTCGCCGAGCGACGTGGCGGAGCGGCTGAAGCCGTTCGGAGAGGCCGGCGTCGACGAGGTCCTCGGGATCTTCGACTTCGGGGGCCTCGCCGCCGGCGAGGTCGCCGACTCCGTCCGGAGGCTCGGCGCCCGGCTCACGGCGTGACGGCCGGGGCGCGGTCGCCTACTTGGACGGCGTCGGGAGCGGGGGGGCTCCCCCGCCTCCGGTGCTGTTCGGATCGGCCGCGGGCGGGCTGGAACTGCCGCCCGACGAGGAGGAGCTGGACGAGCTCGAGTCGCTCGACGACCACGCCTTGGCCGGGCCACCGGAGCCACCCATCGAGCCGCCCTTGCTCCGGCGGCGTCCGATGAGGAACAGTAGGAGGCCGACGACCAGGATGATGATGAGCAGGATCAGCCATCCGACGGTGACGCCGCTCCCCGCTCCGAGCTCGTACTGCAGGGCGGACGGGCTCGGGTTCACGGGGACCGAGAACGTGGCGCCGTTGTAGCAGTACGAGTAGCCCCCGCACGAGATGCTGTAGACGTACACCGTGAACTGCTGCGATCCGGCGGGCGTGCCCGACGGGATCTTGTAGTCGAAGGTGCCGCTCGTGGACGACGTCTCGAGGTAGACGGAGCCGACCCCGCAGTAGTAGATGCTCCCTGGGCAGACGGTGATGTCGAACCACTTGGCGGGGGCGACATCGCCCCGAGTGCTGATCGAGTAGGTGATCGTCACCGTCTGGCCGGGTTGATAGCTTCCGTCGGCGTAGCTCGACTTCGTCTGGACGCCGGCCGTGACCACGAGCCCCGCGCCGAGGGAGACCTCGACATAGGCCCGGGTGATCACCGCGCCGCTCGTCGCGTCCTGGGCGACCACGTTGAAGTACAGGTAGGTCGGCGGGGCCACCATCGGGATCTTGACGGGGATCTGGTTGTTGCCCGCGACCGGTCCCTGGCTGATGATAGTACCGGAGCCGTCGACGACGGTCTCGGTCAGCAGGGCGCCCGTAGGGAGGTTCTGCGTGCCGACGGAGACGGTCACCGTGTCACCGGGCAGGTAGTACTGCTCGTTCGGGGAGAGCAGGATCGAAGCTCCTCCGACCCAGGCGTCGGTGTATCCGTCGTAGCTGTTGGTCTGGTTGTGGGCCTCGACGTAGACGTAGATGACGCCGTTGTAGCCGCTCGGGGCGACGAACGTGAACGACCCGGAGGTCGCCGTCGAGCTGATCGAGGCAAAGCCGAGAATGTTGTAGGGATTCTCCGTGTAGACCTCCCAGAAATCGGCGACCCAGCCGGTCGGGGCACTGCCGTTCGACGTGCCGATCGACCACGTGGCCGTGGCCGTCTGACCACCGAAGTACGTCGAAGAGTCCAGCAGGACCTCGATGCGGGGGTGTGAAGTCGTCACGGTGAGATCGAAGCCAATCTGGACCGTCTGATAGTGGGCCGTGGGGTTGAGGGGGTCGGTGACGTTCACGTTCACGTAGTTCGTCTGGTTCGTGGAGAACGGCCCGACGTTCGCCGGGAACTGCAGCGCGACGCCGCCGGTGCCGTTCGACGTGTAGTTCGTCTGGACGCCGGTGACGGCGACTCCCTTCGTTCCGACCTGGAAGGAGATGCGGACGTGGAGCCCGGGCTGGGGCACGGGGCCGCCGCCCGAGGTCGATCGCGTGGTGGCGGTCAGGAAGAGCGTGGAGCCGACCGGGAAGGGGCCGCCGCCGCATCCTTCCGGGCACCCGGTGAGGCTGACCAGCGGGGTCACGAACGTGGAGATCGTCTGGTAGTCGGACGCCGTCTCGCTCCACTTCGTCCCGTTGGTGCTGACGTTGGCCCAGAGCATGAACCGGACCTGCCCGCTGGTGTTGCCGGGGACGGTGTAGTTGAACTCCCCGATCGGCGAGCCGCTCGGCAAAGCGCGCGGGAAGCCGCTGATCGCCGTCCAGTTGCCGCTCTTGAAGTAGATACCGAGGACCGTGAGCGCGATCGCGCCCGGATACGGGGCGCCGTTGATGGTGAGGATCGCCCCGTACGTCTCCGACGCGCTGTGACCGGAGAGGATCGACCCCTGGGCGTAGTTCAGGTAGGCGTAGTAGGTGTGGACCGTGAAGTTCTGGGAAGCGAAGCCACCCAGGGTCCCGTTGATGGTGATGTTCCAGGTTCCGGGAGCGTTGAGGCTGAGGGGGATCTGGTAGAAGATGTTCCACTGGTAGCTGTAGTTGTAGCCGCCCTGGATGTGGATCCGGTGGGTGTAGACCGGGTCGGTGAGGCCATCCCGGGTGTGGTTGAGGTCGTGGATCGTGACGGTGGCGTTGCCGTCGCCGCCGAAGTCGTAGGCCCAGAAGGAGACCTGGCTCGCACCGAGGCCGACGCTGAAGTCGCTCGTCGTCGAGCCGTACTGATCGGTCGTGAAGACCCCGACCGAGGCCTGGGGACGCGGGTGGCTCGAAGGTCCCGAATGGGAGGAGGTAGCGGAAACGCTGTGGGCTCCCTGCGCGACGGCCGGCACGAGGCCGAACGCCGAAACCGCCACGATCACCATGACTATTGTCGTCCAGGCGCTCGAAAGTCGCATACCTCGAACCTCGATTCTCATCGTATATAATCTGACGGCTCCGGCGGCACGCGGCGTGAGAGGGTGGCTCACCCCCCGCCGGCAAGAGACCCCTATGTACCCCGGCCGCGCCTTGGCGGCCATGGAGGCCGAGGTCCGACCCGGCCCGAAACCGAAGCGACTGTACGTTCGGGTGGTCCGATTGGGATCGCCAGATCGGGCCGACCAGCCGGCCAAGAAGGCGGTGCGCGCGTGGGTCGATCACCTGGACCGCGTCGGCCGCCTGGTCGCCCACGGGGAATTGACCGACCCGCCCGGGGACCTGGTCGTGCTTCGGGCCGTCGACCTGAGCGAGGCGAAGCGGGTGATGCGGATCGACCCGTTCCGCGACCTCCCCAACTCATCGTACGAGCTTCTCGCGTGGAACCCGTCGACCTCCGGGAGCGGGGTGAACCTGGAGCCCCCGCCGGCCCGGGGCTCCGGTCGGCTCACCTTCCTCCAGCGCATCACCGTCCTCGTCCGCGACCAACGCGCCGCGATCGCCTGGTACCAGGACGTTCTCGGGATGACCGTCCGAAACGAGGACCCCGAGACGAGCTACGTCGAGATCGCCCTGGGCCGGGGGGCGGCCGGACTGTCGCTCGTGGCCCCCCAGCCCGCCTGGGGGGAGCCGTACTACTCGGAGGCGATGGGTCGGATCGGGACCGGGACCGGTATCGCCTTCCAGACCGACAGCGTGATCGCCCTCGAGCGCCGGCTGCGGAACGCCGGGGCGCGGATCACCCAGCCTCCCCGAGTCGAGCCGTGGGGGGGCGTGTCGATCCGGTTCACCGACGTCGACGGCAACGAGTTCCTCGCATTCCAGACCGATAGCCGGCTCCACCCGGGGAGCCCCGACCCGACGCTCGTCGTCGGCCCCCCGGGGGAACGCCCCGCCCGGAGGAACGCCCCCGCACCCTAGCCCCTTTATTCCGAACCCCCTTCCCGCCAACGGTCGTTCATGGCGGAGATCCTACCCGGAGTGCACCTCGTCGAGCACCTCACCGATTCGCCAGATTTCAGCACCGACGTCTACCTGGTCAAGGACCAGGGTCCGACGTGGACGCTGATCGACACCGGGCTTCCGGGAAAGGCCCCCGTGCTCGAGGCGTACCTGAAGGCGCACGAGATCGCGCCGGGATCGATCCGCAAGATCCTGATCACCCACCTCCATCTCGACCATGTCGGAAACCTCCGGCGGATGGCCGAGCTCACCCATGCGAGGACGTACGCCCATTGGATCGACGCCGCGTACATCGCCGGCCAACCGCCCTACAAGGGGCCGGGAGTCCCCCCGCAGGAGCACCTGAAGATCGACGAACCGTTCAAGGACGGGGATACGATCGACGCAGGGGGCGGGCTGGTCGTCTACCACACCCCCGGGCACACTCCGGGGCATTCGTCGTTCTACCAGCCGCAGCGGAAGATCCTCTTCGCCGGCGACCTCATCTTCGGGAAGTTCACGCTGACCCCGAAGGAGTACACCCTCGACCTGCCGACGGCGCAGATCTCCGCCCGTCGGGTCTCGAAGCTCCCGCTCGAATCGGTCCTGACCTACCACGGCGGCTCGTACCTGAAGCAGCCAGGCGCCCTGTTCCACAAGCTCGTCGAGAGCTTCTGAACGGGCGGATCGGGATCGCGTGGGCGACGAGGAGGCGACCAAGGTCGTCCGCGAGACGAACTATGTCACCTGGCGCCGGCAGGGAGGATGGTCCCCGATGCTGGTCACCCGGGCCGAAGGGTCGACCTTCTGGGACTCCGACGGGAAGGCGTACCTCGATTTCGCTTCCCAGCTGATCGCCACGAACCTCGGTCACGGCAACGCCGCCGTCGAAGCCGCGATCGTCGCCCAGGCCCACGAGCTCGCGTACGCCGCCCCGGGGTTCGCGACGCACGCCCGCGCCCGCCTGAGCACCGCGCTAACAGACGTCGTCCCGGAGGGGTTGCACCGGTATTTCTTCAGCACCTCGGGGACGGAAGCGAATGAGGCCGCCCTCAAGATCGCCCGGGCGACGACCGGTCGCTCCAAGGTGATCTCGCGATACCGTTCCTACCACGGCGCGACGGCGGGATCGATCTCGGTCACGGGGGACGTGCGGCGCCGGATGGTCGAGCACCTCCAGAAGGTGCCGGGGACCGTCTTCGCCCCGGACTGCTACTGCTATCGGTGTCCGTTCGGGCTCCAGTACCCATCGTGCCACGTCGCGTGCGCGGAGTACGTCGACTACCAGATCACCCACGAAGGGGACGTCGCCGCGATGATCGTCGAGCCCGTCGTCGGCACCAACGGCGTCCTCGTTCCGGTCCCCGAGTACCTCCCGAAGATCCGGGAGATCACCCGGCGGCACGGCGTGCTCCTGATCGCCGACGAGGTGATGAGCGGTTGGGGACGCACGGGCGAATGGTTCGCCGTCAATCACTGGGGGGTCGTGCCGGACATCCTGACGACGGCGAAGGGGATCACGGGCGCCCAGGTCCCCCTCGGGCTCACGGCGACGACGGAGGCGATCCACGAGTCGTTCCGACAACGGTTCTTCCCCCACGGCCACACCTACGAGGCCCACCCCCTCACCCTCGCGCCTGCCGTCGCCGCGATCGGGGAGTACCGGCGGCTCGGGTTGTTGGAGAAGTCTCGGAACGATGGCGCCTACCTGCTGAAGCGGCTGAAGGAGATCCAAGAGCGACACCCGTCGGTCGGCGAGGTCCGGGGGTTGGGGCTGTTCGCCGCCGTCGAGCTCGTCCGGGACCGGACGACGCGGCAACCGTTCAATACCCCCGAGGAGAAGATGGCCGGGATCCCCCTCGTGGCCGACGCCGTCGTCCAGGCGATGCAGAAGGAGGGGGTCTACACGTTCGCGTGGGTCTCGCACCTGCTCATCGCCCCGCCGTTGATCATCACTCGTGAGGAGCTCGACCGGGGGTTGGACGTCCTGGACCGGGCGCTCGCCGTCGCTGACCAGAAGATCGTCCCGCCGGCCTAGAACCAGCGGCTCGTCACGACCTTCGTGCGGGTGTAGAACTGGACCGCTTCGCGTCCGGTTGCGGCGAGATCGCCGTTCACCGATCCCTTCCAGCCGACGAACGGAAAGTACGCCGGCGGGGCCGGGACCCCGATGTTGACGCCGACCATCCCCGCCTCGATCCGTTCGGTGAACTCCCGCGCGGCCTTCCCGTCGCGGGTGAAGATCGCCGCAGCGTTGCCGAACTTCGAGCGGTTCGCGACCTCGATCGCCTGATCGAGCGAACCGACGCGGATCACCGCCAGGACGGGGCCGAAGATCTCCTCCTGGGCGACGGCCATCTCCGGTCGCACGCGGTCGAACAGCACCGGGGGGAGGAAGTACCCGGCCGAGCCCTCGGGGCACTGACCGCGCGCCACGACGACCGCCCCTTCGGATTCCGCCCGATCCGTCGCGGCCTGCACCCGGGCCCGGTGGTCGGCCCGGATGACCGGTCCCATCTCCGTGCTCGGGCCTTCCCCGGGACCGAGACGGAGCTTCCTCACCCGTTCGGCGATCGCCTCGACGAGCCGGTCGGCGCCCGGCTCGACCGCCACGACGACGCTGCCGGCCAGGCAGCGCTCCCCGGCCGAGCCGAACGCACTCGACATGATCGCGCCCACGCTGCGATCGAGGTCGGCATCCGGGAGCACGATCAGGTGGTTCTTCGCCCCAGCGAGCGCCAGCACCCGCTTCCCGTGCTTCGCGGCGGTGGCGTAGACGTGTCGGGCGACCGGAGCCGAGCCCACGAAACCGACGGCGTCCACCCCGGGGTGGGCCAACAGGGCGTCGACGGCGTCGCGAGCCCCGAGAACGACGTTGAACACACCGGGAGGCACCCCGGCTTTTCCGAATAGTCCCGCGAGACGGAGCGCCGACAGGGGGACCCGTTCGGAAGGTTTGAGCACGAAGGTGTTGCCGCACGCCAAGGCCAGCGGGGCCATCCAGAGGGGGACCATCACGGGGAAGTTGAACGGCGTGATCCCGGCGACGACGCCCACCGGGGCGCGCACGAGCTCCGTGTCGACCCCGGGCGAGACGTTCCGGAGCGACGATCCCTGGAGGAGCGTCGGGGCGTGGATGGCGAACTCCGTCGCCTCGATCCCTCGTCGGATGGACCCCCGCGACTCGTCGATCGTCTTCCCGTTCTCCCGGGTCACGACCCGGGCGAGCTCCTCGGAGTCCGCGATCAGAAGCTCTCGGAACCGGGCGATCACCCTCGCCCGATCGGCGACCGGCGTCGCCCTCCAGGGACCGAAGGCGTCGCGGGCGGCCGACACCGCGGCGTCCACGTCGTCGGCCCCCGACATCGGGACCCGCGCCAGCAGATGGCCCGTGGAGGGGTCCGGGAGGTCGACAGATTCGGCCGCGGCGGCCTTCCGCCACTCGCCTCCGATGAAGTTCTCCAGGGTGGGAACGTCGGCCGCCATCGGACCCGCGATGCGCGGAACGCGGTCGGAGGGAGATAACCCCCCCGGACGGACCGGCCGCGCAGCGGACCCGCCAACGATTATCTACCCGGCCCCGGGTGGCTCCGGTGTCCCGGGGTGCCGCCCTGGTCGAAGGGATCGGGACCGGACGGAGCTCAGACGATGGTCGACCCGAACCTGACGGCCGCCCTGCGGGAGTACGAACGCCGGACCCCCCGATCCGCGGAGCTCTGGCAACACGCCCGGATCTGGTCCCCCCTCGGGGTCCACAGCAACTACCGGTTCCTCGACCCGTACCCCTTCTACGTCCGGCGCGGCCGGGGCGTCCACCTCTGGGACGTCGACGGGCACGACTATCTCGACTTCAACATGGGATTCGGCGGGCTCGCGAGCGGCCACGCCCACCCGAAGATCGTCGAGGCGATCCAACGGCAGGTCGCCGAAGGGGGTCTCTACGGCTACGAGTGGTATCGGACCCCCGAGGTCTCGGAGAAGATCTGCCGGCGGTTCGACATGGGCCAGGTACGGTTCAGCTCGACCGGATTGGAGGCGACCCACCACGCCATGCGGTTCGCGCGGGCGGTCACCGGCCACCGCTACCTCGTGAAGTTCGAAGGGGGCTACCATGGATCGCACGACACGCTGCTGGTTGGGGTGAAGCCGCGCGCCGACGCCGCGGGCCCGGCCCATCGGCCCCACTCCGTGCCGGCCGGTCCCGGTATTCTCCCGGAGGTCGCCGAGCGGACCCGCGTGGCTCCGTTCAACGATCTCGACGCGACCCGCGCGATCGCCCGGGAGCACCGGGACGATTTGGCGGCGATCCTCGTCGAGCCGATCCCGATGAACATGGGGTTCGTCCTCCCCGAGCCGGGGTTCCTCCCGGGCCTGCGGGAGCTCGCCGATGAGCTGGGCGCGGTCCTGGTGTTCGACGAGATCAAGACCGGGGGCAAGTACTACCACGGGGGCGCCGGCCGGATGGGCGTCCGTCCGGATATCATGCTCCTGGGCAAGTCGATCGCCTGCGGGGCTCCTCTATCGGCGATCGCCACCCGCAAGGGCCTCCTCGACTCCGTCGGCCCCCGCCGGACGGCCCATGCCGGGACGTTCAACTCCAATCCGGTCTCCATGGCGTGCTGCCTCGCCACCCTCGAGCACGTGTTGACCGAGGAGGGGCTCGATCACGCCGCCCGGCTGAACCGCCGGCTCTCCGAGGGATACACTCAGATCTTCCGCGACCACCGTGTGACCGCCCACGTCGCGTCGGACGGCCCGTCCGGCACCGTGTTCTTCTCCGATCACCCGGTGCGAGATTGGCGGAGCTTCCTGACGGTCGATGGCGAGCGGTCGATGCTCTACTATTACGCCTGCCTGAACCGCGACCTGATCCCCTCCGGGACCGGGCCGGATGAGCAGTGGACGATCTCCGTCGTCCACACCGACGCCGATGTCGCCCGTCATCTGGAGATCCTCAACGAGGTCGCCCCGCAGCTGGCCGGTCCGCCGGTCATTGGGGAGATCGAGGAGTCGGTCTGAGCCAAACTCTCCGGAGGGCGCGCGGTGGTACCCTCCGGTCCGGAGGAGTGGGACTGGCCAGATTCGAACTGGCGTCTCGGAGTCCCGAACCCCGAAGGATGGACCAAGCTACCCCACAGTCCCACTGCGAGAGAACGGGGCCGGCCACTTCCCCGGGTTATTTGAACTTACTTCGGACGATCCGCCACGCTCTCCCCTACGGCGGTGGCTCCGTTTCACCACCCCCTGCGACGGCGTAAGTAGGCGGCGGCCGCTGAGCCCAACTATGTCCTCGGGCCCGACGGCGCCGCCGCTCGACGGCGTCAGCCCGCTCCCCTCCCTCTCCTGGAGCATTCCCGGGCTGCGCGAGGATCCCACGATGTGCCTTCGGTGCCGGTCGGCGCAGCTCCTCTGTGGGAAGCCGGTCTGCCCGATCCTGGTCAAGTACCAGGCGTTCACCCGCTCGCTTCCGATGCTGGGCGGTGGGAAGGAGCTCGATGGCTCGTCGCCCCCGGGGCTGTTCGTCGGCCGGTTCGGCTACCCGAAGGTCTCCATCGGACCCCTGGTCACGGCCTCCCACGGCGATACGCTGCTGTTGGACACGCCCGAGGATTGGGTCGGGCGATCCGTCAGCGACGTCGTCGGCTACCGCACGATGTTGGTGCGGGGGACCCAGCAGGTCAACGTCCTGGATGCGGAGAAGCCGATCCGGCTCGTCGAGGACGTCCAGACCCTCGCCCTGGCGTCGGAGAGCGTCGAGGTCGAGGCGACGTTCAAGCGGCCCCCCCGAGGTCACCTCTCGCTCTCCGACGAGCTGCCGCCGTACGGCCCGAGCGCGCCGATCGAGAAGGTCCGGCTGGACGTCCGGAAGGTCGATGCGGGCCTCGACCGTCTCGCCTCGGACACCGACGCGACCGCTCGCACCGCGGTGACCGAGTTGTACGATCGCGGGGTGAAGGTCAGCCGGATCCAGCGGGCGTTCAGCGCCGGGACCCTCGGACGGCGGGGCCGTCGCAAGCTCGTCCCGACGCGCTGGAGCATCACGGCGGTCGATGACCTCCTCAGCAAGGAGAACCTGGAACAGATCCGGGAGTTCCCGGAGCTCTCCGAGTTCCGGCTCTATCGGTACACCGCGCTCGACAACCGGTGGTTCATCGCCTTCCTCCCCGGCTCGTTCCGGTACGAGTCGATCGAGGCGTGGTACCCGAACACGCTGTGGAACCCGAACACCGAGCGGATCGTGATGCTCGGCGACCACGAGGGGTTCAAGGGACGCACCTCGTACGCCTCGATGGGCGGCTGCTACTACGCGGCTCGACTCGCCACGACGGAGGAGCTTGTCCGCCGGCGTCGCCAGGCCGGTGTCCTGGTGTTCCGCGAGGTCCACCCCGGCGAGATCCTGCCCCTCGGGGTCTGGAACGTCCGGGAGCACGTCCGTGCCGCGCTCCAGCAGCCGTTCGAGGCGGTCGGGTCGATGGCGGAGCTCCTGTCGAAGATGTCCGAGTCGTTCGCGATCCCGCTCCCCCATTGGCTCTCGCAGAGCGCGGTCCTCCACGAGGCCCGGACGCAACGCAAGCTCGAAGAGTTCGACGCCGGGGTCGCGGCCTAAGGCGCCGCCGGCGCCCCGCATCCGGCGCAGAAGACGTCGTCCGGCTGGAGCGGTTGCCCGCATCGCGGGCATTGGGACGCTTTGAGCGACGCCCCGCAACCCCGGCAGAACTTGTCCGACGCCCGGATCCCCTTGCCGCACCGCGGGCAGTGGGCGGTCGTGGCTGCGGCCGCTTCCTCCCCGCTCGGTCCGGCCGGAGCTCCGCCCGCGGGACCGGCCGACTCGGGTTGCGTGGAGCGGCTGGGCGGGAGCGTCTCGAGGCGCCCCCCCACCCGGCGACGCCCGCGGAGCGCCAGGCGAAGCGCCTCGGTAAAGTCGGCGCGGCCGTAGGCGGCTTGCGCCTCGGCCCGGATCTGGTCGGCGTCCCGGGCCAGCCCCTCGGAGCCTGGGGTGGTCCGGGCCCGGGCGATCTCCTCGACGAGGAGGGTCATCTGGAAGTGGGCCTCGGCGCGGTTCTTGGGGAGCCGGCCGCTCCCCGTCGGCGAGGATTCGGTCGGGACCGCGGAGGTCGCGACGCCCCGGAGACCCGGACCGCTCGTCGGAGTGGGTGCCGAGGCCTCCTCGAACCGGGGACCGACGGGGCTGCTCGGAGAAGCCCCGACGGCGGGAGACGCCCCGGAGGGGGACCTGAGGCTCGGTAGGCGGCGGGGAGCCTTCCCCCGCAGGGCGACCAGGGATTCGTGGGCCGAGCGGGCGCGCCGTTCGGCCGAATCAAAGTCCCGGCGGTCGTACGATCGCTGCGCCTCTTGAAGGAGCTCGCGGGCGTGGGCGACCTCGACGCCGCTGCGCTCCAGCACGTCGGCCTCCGCGGCAGAAAGTCGGATCTGGTTGAACGCCCGGTCGTCTTTCGCGCTGGGACGCTCGTCGAGCTCGAGGCGGAGCTGCTGGCTACGACGTCGGAGCACCTGGCGGGTGTACAGGAGGAACGTGACGAGGAGGACGGAGATGACGATGAGGCCGATGCCAAGGGTCAGGGTGCTGGAATCGACCACGGGGCGTAGGATCGGGGGCCGCGCGTCGCGGTCCCCCGGAGTAACCTCGGTCGATTCTAGGGGGGGTGGGGGTATTTGAACCGCTTGCCGAGAGCGCAGCCGCACGACCGCGGCGGTGGGTCCGCCGACGCCGGGAGGGGCTGCTCGTCCCTCAGAAGACCGATAGCTTCTCGGTCATCAGCTTCTGCGGGATCGTGTCGATCCGCTCGAACCAGCCGTTCGCGACCGCTTCGGCCTGCTTCTTCACCTGGGCGAGCTTGACGCCGGCCGACGGTTGGATCTGCAGGCTCGCGACCTGAGGCTGGTCGACCGGCTTGCCGATCTGGGAGAGGATCCGGACGTGGACCTCCTTGACGTTCCCGCCGGTCTCCTTGACGATGTCGTTGGCGATGAGGATGCCGAGCAGGTTGTAGATCTTCCCGACGTGGTTGATCGGGTTCTTCCCGGCCGACGCTTCGAGGCTCATCGGGCGGCACGGCGTGATGAGGCCGTTCGCCCGGTTGCCGCGTCCGACGGAGCCGTCGTCCCCGGCCTCCATCGAGAGGCCCGTGACGGTCAGGTAGTATCGTCCGAGCTCGGGATCGTCGGCGGTGTTGACGTCGATCGCGACCTCGCGGTGGGTGAGCTTGGACGCCTGGTCGGCGAGCTTGTCGTGGATCTCCCGGCAGACGTTGGCGTATGCGTCGGCGTCGTCGATCTCGCTATCGACGAGCGCGGCCGCGACGGTGAGCCGGATCTTGTCGCCGGAGCGGTAGCCCATGACCTTGACGTCCTCTCCGAGCGCCGGGAGCTTCTTCTTCAGTTTCGTCGTGAGGAAGCGCTCCGACTCGAGGACCAGGCGCTCGGTGTCGGAGTACGGGGCGAAGCCGACGCCGAAGGAGGTGTCGTTCGACAGGACGGTCTTCTGCTCGAAGACGCCCCGGAGATCGATCGACCCGGAGCCGATCTTGCAGTCGAACTCGACCTGCTTGTCGACGTCCAGGTGGGCGCAGATCGAGCGGACGTACTCGCGTGCCGCATCGATGGAGACCTGCCGGTACGGCAGCTTCTCGCCGTTGACCTCGGTGGTCGCCCGCCCGACGAGGAGCATGTAGATCGGGCTCGTGACCTTCCCGCCCCCGAACTTCGGCTCGGAGGCGCCGCCCACGACCTGGGTCTCGTCGGTGTTGTGGTGGAGGATGCGGCCGCACTCGTCGAGGTACAGCTGGCAGAGCGCGCGGCTCACGCTCTCCGAG
>JABCYU010000018.1 GCA_013290045.1 Methanobacteriota archaeon
AACCGAAATGGGGGTTCGTCGCCACCGACAGCGCCGGAGCCCGGGGTCGGGTGCGTCTCACCGACCAGGGCCGTCTCGCCCTCGGGCTGTTCGGCCGTGGGGGCCCGGGTAGTACGCCGAGTTAATCTATTTAACCAAATTAACCTGAATACAGGCTAATACCGGTCTCGCGTTGGTTCCCTTCGATGTCGGACGGATCCGGTGCGCGGGCGGTTGTCGCCACGGCCCGCCCGACGCGGGGGGCATCGCCGGTGCCTTGGGCGGCTCTCGGGCCGCGGCCGAAGCGTGACCCCCACCCCCGCCCCGGCGGTCCCGGGGCGCCCCCTCCGCCCCCCGGCCCCTGGGGCCGGTGGGCGAGGGTTTTCTTCTCGAGCGGAGCGACGCGGACCGATCAGGGTCCGGCGAAGTTGACCGAGATCAGCTTGACCTCCGTCATCTCCTGCATCGCGTAGCGGAGCCCTTCGCGCCCGAGCCCGCTCTCCTTCACGCCGCCGAACGGCAGGGCGTCCCACCGCAGGTTCGTGGGGTCGTTGATGTGGACCCCGCCGGCCCGGATCCCCCGGGCGATCCGGAACGCGCGGCCTAGGTCGTTGGTGTAGACGGCCGCCTGGAGGCCGTACGGCGTGGAGTTGGCGATCTCGATCGCCTCCTCGTCGTCCCGGAACCGGAGGACCGGAACGACGGGACCGAACGGTTCTTCCAACGCGACCCGGGCCCCCCGGGGGACGGCGTCCAGGACCGTGGGCTCGTAGAAGTGGCCGACGCTCCCCGGTCGCCGCCGCCCGCCGGTCAGCACCCGGGCGTCCCGGCCGACGGCGTCCCCGACGAGCCCGTCCATCCGATCCAGCGCCGCGCCGTCGATGAGGGGTCCGACCTGCGTCGTTTCCTCGAGGGCCGGCCCGACCCGCAGCTCGGAGGCGGCGTGGGCCAGCTTCCGGGCGAACTCGTCGGCGACCGATTCGGCCACGAGCAGGCGCTTGGAGGCGGTGCAGACCTGGCCGGAGTAGCCGAACGCCCCCCGGACGGCGGCCGCGACCGTCGCCCCGATGGGGGCGTCGTCGAGCACGAGGAACGGGTCCATGCCGCCGAGCTCGAGGATGACCCGCTTCGCGTGGCGGCCGGCGCGCTCGGCGATCCCCTTCCCGACCTCGGTGGAACCGGTGAAGGTGATGAGCCGGGTGCTCGGGTGCTCGACGAGCGCCGCGCCCACGGCGCCGCCCGGGCCGATCACGACGTTGATGACCCCCGCCGGCACCCCGGCCGCGATGGCGTGCTCGGCGAGCCGCCACGCGGTGAACGGGGCGGAACTGGTCGGCTTGATCACCACCGGGTTGCCGGCCGCGAGGGCCGGGGCGACCTTGTGCGAGAGGAGGTTCAGGGGGAAGTTGAACGGCGAGATCGCAACGACGACCCCGATCGGCTCGCGCAGCGTGAACAGCAGCCGGTGCTCGTTCCCCTTCGGGAGCGCGTAGGCGTCGGCCGGATACGTCTCCCCCGTGAGCTGCCGGATCTCCTCCGCGGCGTACCGGTAGACCCCGACGGCGCGCTCGACCTCGATCCGCGCGTCGGTGATCGGCTTCCCTACCTCCGTCGCGATGAGCTTGGCGAGCGTCTCGGCGTCGGCCAGAAGTCGGTCGGCGAGGCTGCGGAGGATCCGAGCCCGGTCGTGGCCGGGGGTGCTCCCCCAACGCTCCGCGCTCGCCGCGGCCGCCTCGACGGCGGCCCGCGCGTCGTCGGCCCCGCCGATCGCGACCTCTCCGATCCGCTCGCCGGTCGACGGGTCGATGAGGGATTGGTAGCGTCCGGTCGACGGGGGCCGTCGGACCCCACCGATCAGGAGGTCGGCGCGGCCGTCGGCGGGAACTCCGTCGATCGTGGTCGTCTCCGTGTTTGGCCTACGCCGGGTCCCCGTAGACCGTGTAGTGCCAGCCCTTGCGGACCTGGCCGGTCAGGTCGATGTAGATGTTCTTCGTCACGGTGTAGTCGAGCAGCGAGTCGGTCCCCAGGTCCTTCCCGAACCCGGACTGCTTCATCCCCCCGTGGGGGGTCTCGGAGCCGAGCGGGAGGTGGTCGTTGACCCAGACGTCCCCGAACCGAAGCTCGTTGGCCGCCCGGACGGCGTTCCGCACGTCCTTCGTCCAGACCGAACCGGCGAGACCGTACTCCACGCCGTTGGCGATCGTCATCGCCTCGTCGAACGTGGAGAAGACGAGGACGTCGAGCACCGGCCCGAACACCTCGCGTTGCGCGATCGGCATGTCCGGCGTGACGCCATCGAACACCGTGGGCGCCACGAACGCCCCGCCGGGCATCGAGGGCGGCACGTTCCCGCCGGCGCGGAGCTTCGCCCCGTCGTGGACGCCTTGCTCGACGAACTCGAGGACCCGCTTCTGGTGGCTGGTGTGCACGAGGGGACCGAGGTCGGTGGTCCGGGCCATCGGGTCCCCGACCCGGATCGTCGCGACGCGCTCGAGGAGCGCGTTCAGGAACCGCTCGCGGACGCTCTCGTGGAGGATCAGGCGGGTGGCCGCGGTGCAATCCTGCCCGCCGTTCACGAACCCCCCGACGATCGCGCCCTCGACGGCCGCCGCGAGGTCGGCATCGGGGAAGACGACGAAGGGGGCCTTTCCGCCGAGCTCGAGCTGCACGCGCTTGACCGTCCCGCTCGCCGCTTCCATGACCTTGCGGCCGGTGGCGGTGTCGCCCGTGAGCGAGACCATGTCGACGCGGGGGTTTCGGCAGAGCTCGTCCCCCACCTCCCCACCCGGACCGGTCACGACGTTGAGCGCCCCCTTGGGCAGTCCGGCGTCCTGGAACGCTCTCGCGAGCATCAGCGTCGACAGCGGGGTCCAGCTCGCGGGCTTGAGCACGACGGTGTTCCCGGTGACGAGGGCGGGGCCGATCTTCCAGACGGCCATCATGAACGGATAGTTCCACGGAGTGATCGAACCGACGACCCCGACCGGCTCCCTCCGGAGGATCGTCGTGCCGTCCCCGGTGAACTCGCCCGGATTGCGGCTCTCCATCGTCCGGCACGCGCCGGCGTAGAAGACCAGGTTGTCGATCCCGAACGGGATGTCCGCGTCCGCGGCCTGCTTGATCGTCTTGCCCTGGTTTCGGCTCTCCACCTCGGCGATCGAGTTCGCCCGCTCGCCGAGGAGACGGGCCGCCTTCAGGAACACCTCGCCCCGGGCGCGCGGTGGCAGCCGGGGCCACGGACCGCTGTCGAACGCCTGGCGGGCGGCGTCGATAGCCGCGCGGACGTCGTCGCGGGCCCCAAGAGGCACCTCTCCCACCACGGTGCCGTCGAACGGGCTCACGACAGGGGACGATTTGCCGCTGCGGGCTCCGACCCACTGCCCATCGATCAGCATCGCCTCCGCCATGAAGTTCCTACCGGCCCCGAGACGGGGGGCGGCTAAATCGATTCGGCCCGGGCTCCCCGTCGGCCACCTGAGGGCCTCGAGCTTTTCGCGCCCACGGTCGGCGCGCTAGGGTTTATCAAGGACGACCGCTTCTCCGCACCCGCCCTCCTCGGAGGTTTTCATGGATCCCAAGTGGACCCGGGTGATTGCCATCGTGGTCATCGTCGCCGTGGTCATCGCCGGCGTGGCCTTCTACTATGTCCGCAACCGTTCCTCCTCGAGCTGTTCGCTCACTTCCAAGAACCCGCTCATCGTCGACCAGGCCGAGACCCCGGACAACCCCGACCCCGCCGCGACGTTCACGACGCCGGGATGGGCCCTCGTCCAACAGGTCTACCAGGGGATGGTCAATTACAACGGGTCGAGCACCACGACGTTCGTCCCGGTCCTGGCCCACGACTGGACGACGTCGAACGGGAACCTCACCTGGACCTTCCATCTCCGGTCCGGGGTGACATTCTCGAACGGAGATCCCTACAACGCCTACGTCCAGTGGTTCACGATGTACCGGACGCTCGTGATGAACCAGCCACCGACGTTCATCTTGGGCGAGAATTTCGCCCTGCCCCCCAACCTGAACGCCTCCCAGATGGCAAACGACCTCAACAATTTCAACTTCGAGAACCCGACCTCGAACCAGCTCGCCGTGATGATGGCCCCGAACCAATCTTTCCAGGTCGTCAATAACCTCACGATCCAGTTGAACCTCGGGATGGGATACCTCGGGAACCTCCCCTACACCTACCTCCTCGCGACGTTGTCGGCGCCGACCGCCTTCGCCGTCGACCCGGTGGCGATCCAGCAGAACAAAGGGGTCACCCCGAACTCGACGAATGACTGGATGGCGCTCAACATGCTCGGGACCGGCCAGTACACGTTGCAGGGTACTTTCTCGACGACGGGGAGTGGATACGAGCTACAGCCGAACGCAAACTATTGGGGGAAGGTGGCCGCGGCGCAGGAGCCGTGGAACAACATGATCCAGCCGGCCCACGTGGCGATCCAGGTCGAGTTCCAGGGGAATTCTCAGGTGGCGATTCAGGACCTGAAGAGCGGGGCGGCAGCGACCGCCTCGTTCGCCTACCTCGGCCCCGCGGAGGTCGCTCAGCTCCAAGGGCTCTCGTGCGTCAATGTTCAGCCGTTGGACGTGGTCTACGGATCGACGAGCGGCGCGTGGTGGATCTACATGAATCAGAACACGTTCCCCTTCAACAACATTTCCGTCCGTGAGGCGGTGGTCCACGCCATCGACTACCCGGAGATCATCGGCACCGCGTTCGGAGGCGCCGCCACCCAATGGGTCGGGCCCGTCCCTCCTGGGTACCCGTACTACAACCCGGCGAACCTGCCGGCATACGCCTACAACGTGACCCAGGCCCAACAAGAAATCGCGAGTTCCCCGTGCAAGGCGAACGCTTGCGTGGGGACGGTCCTGAACTACATGTACCTCAACGTCGGGGACGAGTGGTTCAACGCCGCGAAGATCCTCCAAGCCAACCTCGCGACGATCGGGATCACCATCAACCCCGTCGGCGTCTCGCTCCCGCAACTCTACGCCGAGCAGCCCGTGGACCCGATGACCAGCGTCTGCACCGCGCAGGAGAAGTCCGCCGGTCTCGGCCCGTTCCCTATCGGCCAGGAGTTCTACACGTCGGACTACATTGCGCCCGACGACTGGACCCAGAACAATGCGGCTACGAACGGGAGCGCGAACTACTGCATGAGCGCCTACGCGGACGGGACGGTGAACAATCTCGTGTACGCCGCCGCGGGCGAGTCGAACCCGGCGAACCTGACCAGCGACTATACCACGATCACCCAGCGCATGTACGCCAACTACACCGACGCGTGGCTCGTGGTCCCGACCCAGTTCTCGATCTATAATCCGCTGCTCCACGGGTTCGTCGAGAATCCGATGGCGAGCGCGGAACCGTTCTCGATCCTCTTCAACACCCAGAGCGCCTCGTAGCGGGCCGCTCAGGGGGCCGCCACAGCGGCCTCGGGGAGCGGAGGCGCCTGCGTCCGGAGGGTCTCGGGCGGGATGTCGCCCACCTCCTCGACGCGGTGGCACGCCGCCTGGCGACCCGGACGACCGGGAACCTCCCGGAGCGGCGGTTCCTCCACCCGGCAGCGGTCGATGACGAACGGACAGCGGGCGGCGAACCGGCAACCCGGAGGAGGGCGAACGAGGGTCGGGATCTCGCCCGTCACGCGATACCGCGCCCGCCGCCGGCGGGCGTCCGCGACGGGGACGGCCGCGAGCAGCGCCTTGGTGTACGGGTGGGCGGGATGCTCCAGAAGGTCCCGCACGGGGCCGACCTCGACGACCTGTCCGAGGTACATCACCGCGACTCGGTCCGCCACGAACCGGACCGCGGCGACGTTGTGAGTGATGAGGACGTAGGCGAAACCGCGTTCGCGCTGGAGCGTGACCAGGCGGTTGAGGATCTGCGCCTGGACGGCGACGTCGAGCGCGCTCGTCGGCTCGTCGAGAACGACCAGGCGCGGAGAGAGGCTGAGCGCCCGGGCGAGCGAAAGCCGCTGCCGCCCGCCGCCGGAGAACTCGTGGGGGTACTGGTCGAGGCAATCCGACGGGAGCCCGACGGTCGGGAGGAGCTCGGCGACCCGTTCCCGCAGTCGCGATCGGCTGACCGACTCCTGCGCCTGGATCGGTTCCCCGACGATCTGCCAGACGCGCAACCGGGGGTCGAGCGACCCGACCGGGTCCTGGAAGACGACCTGGACGTTGCGCCGCCAGCGTCGAAGGTGGACGCCGGAGAGCCGGGAGACATCCACGCCATCGAAGAGCACCTGGCCCCCCGTGGACGGATAGAGCCGGGCGATGACCCAGCCGAGCGTCGTCTTGCCCGAGCCGGATTCCCCGATGAGGCCGAGGGTCTCCCCCGCTGCGACCGAGACGGAGACCCCGTCGACCGCGTGGATCGCCCGGGCGGGCGCCCCCCGGAGGAACTCGGAAGCGGTGCGGTGGAGCGGGAAATGCTTCACGACGCCCCGGGTCTCCAAGAGCGGGGCCAGGGGGGCGCTCACGGTAGGCCCTCCACCCCCTCGGTGTGGAAGCACGCCGCCGAGTTCGTCCGCCCGGGCGGGCGCGCAACCCACCCGGCGAGAGCCGGGCCGGGGTCGACGCGACAATCGTCCTGGGCGAGGGCGCACCGGGGGGAGAACGTGCATCCCGAGGGGAGCCGCGAGAGGTTGGGGACATTGCCGGTCAGCGAGGGTAGCGGCCCGTCGGTCTTGTAACGGGTGGGGATAGAGCGGAGGAGCGCCTTCGTGTACGGGTGCCGCGGGGCCTCGAAGACATCCACGACCGGGCCGAACTCGACCAGATGGCCGGCGTACATCACCCCGACGTCGTCGGCGGTCTCGGCGATCACGCCCAGGTCGTGGCTGATGAACAGGATCGAGGTCCGGAGCTCGTCCATCAGCTCCTTCATCAGCGTCAGGACCTGCGCCTGAATGGTGACGTCGAGCGCGCTCGTCGGCTCGTCCGCGATGAGCAGCGACGGGCGCTCCGAGAGCGCCATGGCGATCATGATGCGCTGGCGCATCCCGCCCGATAGCTCGTGGGGAAACAGGCGGAGGACCGTCTCCGGGTCGTTGATCCTCACCAGTCGGAGGTAGTCGAGCACTTCCGACCGGACGGAGCGACCCTTGCCCCCGTCCGTGGGGTCGACCCGGATCGGGTCCGGTCCCGGAGGGATCGACGGGACGAACGGATGCGCGATGGCGGTCGACCGGTCGGGGGGCCGGGGTCTCGAGTAGTCGAACCCCGCCCCGCCGGGCCGGAAGACCGCGACCTTACCGCTCTCCCGGAGCCGTCGGATCCGGACCGACTCGGCGACCTGGTCGAAGATCCGGTAGGCCGGGTTCAGCGAGTTGATCGGCTCCTGGAAGATCATCCCGATGTTCGTCCCCCGGACCATCGGGATCCGCCATTTCGGGACTTTCAGGAGGTCGACGCCCTGGAAGATCACCTTCCCGCGCAGGATCTTCGCCGGCGGCTCGGGTAGGAGACGGGGGATCGCGTGGGCGAGCGTGCTCTTGCCGCATCCGGTCTCCCCGACGATGCCGACCACGCGGCCGGGTTGCGCCTCGAAACTGACGTCCTTGAGCGCATGGTAGGTCCCGGCCCCCACGGTATAGTCGACCGAGAGCCCCTCGACGGACAGGACGGGTTCGCTCACGCCTTCTCCCCCGCGGCCGGGGCCGCGATCGGTGCGGCGGAGGTGGAATCCACCGCCGGTCCCTGGGAGAGGATCCGGCGGCTCCGGGGGTCGAGGATGTCGCGGAGCCCGTCCCCGAGCAGGGAGAACCCGAGCACGGTGACGAACACCGCCAGCCCGGGCCCGACCACGGTCCACGGGAGCGTGGCGAGATAGCCGGCGTACTGCTCGATCATGTTCCCCCACTCCGGCACCCCGAACGGAACCCCGATCCCGACGTAGGAGATCGTCGAGAACGTCACGAGCACCGTTCCGACGTCGAGGGTGTAGTAGACGACGAGCGGCTCCAAGATGTTGCGAAGGACGTGGCGGCCGAGGATCGTCCCGTCGGTCACGCCGGCGGCCCGGGCCGCGGTGATGTACGGGAGATGCCGGACGGCGAGCACCTCGCCCCGGGCGAGGCGGACGTAGTACGGCCACCAGGTCACCAGGAGGGCGATGACCGCCGCCTCCGTCCCCCGTCCGAGCGAGGCGGCGACAGCGAGGGCCAGGACAAGGGAAGGGAAGGCGAGGAAGACGTCCGTGACGCGGAGAATGATGGTGGCCCCGGCCCCGCCCAAGGTCCCGGGGGTGTCGAAATACCCGGCGATGATCCCCAGCGTCCCGCCGGCGACCAGGGCGATGCCCGCGACCGAGAAGGCGATCACGAGGTCGAGGGGGAGCGCCGCGAGCACCTGACTGAAGATGTCGGTGCCGATCGAGTCCGTCCCCATCCAATGTCGCGGGCTTGGGCCTTGCGAGGCATCCGAGGTCGAGAAGGAGTTCACCGGGTAGGGGGTCGCCGACAGGGAGTGGCCGAGGAGGAGATGCGTCAGGATCGGCGTGAGCCCGACGACCAGCGCGGTGACGACCATCACCACGACCACCAGGAAGCCGAGGAGCGTGAGGGGGTTCGCCCGCATCACCAGCCAGACCGTGCGTACGGTCTCCGCGACCGCCCCCCGTCGTCGTGGAGGGGTCGTGAGGAGCGGGGGTTCGGGATCGCTCCCCTTCTCCGAACGCACGAAGCGTTCGAGCGGCAGGTCATCGCCCCGGGTCGAGCGGCGGGAGTCCATCTACCGCCACTCCACGCGCGGGTCGAGGACGCCGTACAGGATGTCGGCCACCAGGTTGGCGACGACCACGCCGACGGCGAAGACCACGACCACGGCGATCGTGCCGGGGAAATTGTAGCCCGTGATCGCCTGGTAGGAGTACCGTCCGATCCCCGGCCAGTTGAAGACCTCCTCGATCACCACCGTGCTCGAGAGCAGACCCCCCGCGGTCACCCCGAGGACCGTGACGGTCGTGATGAGGGAATTGCGGAGCGCGTGCTTGTACAGCACCCAGAACTCCGAGAGGCCCTTCATCCGAGCGGTCTTCACGAAATCCAGCGGAAGGACCTCCAGCATCGACGCCCGGGTCATGCGCGTGGCGATCCCCATGTTGATGAAGGCGAGCGAGACCGCCGGAAGGATCAGGTGCGCGAACGCGTCCCAGAGGTAGGCGGGGCTCCCGGAGAGGGCGGCATCGAGGACGGACACGTGGGTGTATTGCGGGAACGGCGGGTTCAGGGTGGTGAACGCCCCCGAATATGGGAGGCCCACCGCCGGCGCAACGACCACCGCCAGCAGCAGCGCGAAAAGGTAGGTCGGGGCCGCCCACCCGCTCAGGTAGAACACGCGGACCAGGTGGTCGGCGAGCCGCCCGTTGCTGTTGGCCGCGATGACGCCGAGCGGGATCCCGATGACGATCATGAGGAAGAGGGCGGCGAAGACCAGCTCGAGGGTCTGCGGGAGCGCCAGCATGATCTGCGGCCAGACCGGCTGGTGGTCGAGCGGGTCGATCCCCCAATTGCCGGTCGCAAGCGTCTGCAGGTAGTGCAGGAACTGGGTGGTGAGCGGCTGGTTCGTCCCGAAGGTCGAGATGCACGCGTCGAGTTGAGCCCGCTTCGCCTTCGGGACCCAGTACGAGCACGGGTCGCTGATGTTGAGGTGCGTGAGGACGAAGGTGATCGTGATCGCGCCGATCAGGACGGGGATGAGCTGGAGGAGCCTCTTACCGACGAAGAGTCCCAAGTCGGTGAGGTTCCTTCCCAAGGCCCCTCACCGCTCCTTCGCCGTCGGAGCGGTGTCGCCGGTGGGAGCCACGCCGGTCGAACCTCCGCCGCGTACAAATACTCAGGGGAGCAGGTCGCGGCGGGTCCACCGACCCGCAGAGGGACGCCTACGGCTGGTAGTCCCGCGGGAGCGTCTTCAGTTCCGTGAACGTGGCGTGGATCGCGTCCAGGAAGTGGTCGACGTCCTTCTCGGTGTGGGCCGAGGAGAACGTCAGCCGCTCGTAGTTGTCCGGATGGGTGTAGATCCCCTTGTCGAGGAGGAGCTGGTGGTTGCGCAGGTACAGGTTCCAGTCGATCTGGAGCGATTCGCGGTAGTTGGTGATCTTCTTGCGGCGGGTGAAGAAGTACTGGAGCATCCCGTTGACCGACTGGACCAGGACGGAGATCTTGGCATCCCGCGCGGCCTCCTCGATCCCCTTCTCCATCTTCGCCGTCATCCGGCCGAACCGCTCGTACAGCTCCTCTCCGCCGCGGTGGAGGATCTTCAGGTTCGCGAGCGCGCCGGCGAGGGAGAGGTTGTTGGCGAAGTAGGTCCCGCCGAACGAGATCCGGCCGGGAGCGATCAGGTCCATGAACTCCGCCTTCCCCGAGACGGCGGAGATCGTCACGCCGCCTCCCAGCGCCTTCGCCCAGCACGACAGGTCCGGTTCGACCTTGTAGACCTGCTGGGCACCGCCGGGAGCGATCCGGAAGCCGGTGAACACCTCGTCGAAGATCAGCAGGAGGTCGTTCTCGCGCGTGATCTCGCGGAGCCGCTGAAGGTAATCCGGGGCCGGCGGAATGATGCCGGCGTTGGCCATGACGGGTTCGAGGATCACCGCCGCGAGCCGGTCGCGGTAGCGCTTGATCATCCGCTCGACCGAGGTGATCGAGTTGTACGCGGCGACCATCACGTAGTCGGTGACCCCCGGGGGGATGCCCGCCGAGTTCGGCAAGGGCCGCGGGTACTCGTCGAGGCCCGCGACGATCGGAGGCGCCTCCGCACTGATGAGCGCGTAGTCGTGCTGGCCGTGGTAGTGGCCCTCGAACTTGAGGAGCCCGTCCTTGCCCGTGACGGCCCGGGCGATCCGGATCGCGTTCATCGTCGCGTCGGAGCCGTTCGAGCAGAACGCCACCCGCTCGGCCGACGGGACGAGGCGTCGGAACGCCTTCGCGACGTCGAGCTCCAGCTCCGTCGGCGAGGCGAAATGGAAGCCGAGCTCGGCCTGGGCCTGGACGGCCTTGACCATCTCGGGATGGGCGTGGCCGTTGATGAGGCACCCGTAACCGAGATTGAAGTCGAGGTACTCGTTGTCGTCCTCGTCCCAGATCCGGGCGGCCTTCCCCCTCTTGATGAACGGGGGACACGGATCGTAGGAAGCGACCCGGATCAGGGAGCTCGTGGCATTGGGGATGTACTTCTTTCCCTCCTCGAACAGCTTCTGGGACTTGCGGAGCTTCGGGATCAGCCGGGCGATCGGGATCGGGATGGATTGGATCTCGCCGTCCCCGCCGGAGCCCGCCTCGGACGAGGCCGCGGGCTCTTTCGGGGGAGCGGATTTCGTCGCCGGCTCCTTCGTTGGGTGCTCCCCGTCGGCGCCCGGGGCATCGCGCGGTGGGTCGGGCTTCTTGACGACGTCCCCTTCGGCTCGCAGCCGGTCGAACGGGGGCCCGGAGCTCAGGCCAAGGGACCCGGGGTCGCCGGTCGCGGGCCGGCGCGGGTCGACGGGGGCGGGTTCCCTCTCCGCCATAAGTTGCACATCCTAGTGGGTTCGCCCAGCCAGAGCAGCCTATATATAAATGCCGAGTTGGAAGAACGCAGTACAGTTTTGATATAATGTACACCACGTCCTATCGTTCCGTATGAATAGTCACCCCCATCGTTGAAAGTGGTTAATTGATGGGTGAAAATCCTCCAATATGGGAGGGAATTCTACCATTCTTCGTGAGGGACCGCCTTGCCCGGAGGGCCGGGTCGGCCCGGGTGTCGTTCCCCGGCTGTTCCCGTGGCCCGCTCCCCTCGGTCGAGCTCAGCCTCGCGAGCTTTCCGCGGGTGCGAACACGACCCAGAGGACGAGTTCCTCCTCGATCGCGTGGAACCGGTGCTCCTGGCGGGCCGGGACGAACAGCATCGCTCCGCCCGTGGCCGCGCGATCCGAATCCCCCGATAGGAACCGGCCGCGCCCCCGAACGACGTAGTACACCTCGTCCTCCTCGTGAGGCGACTGTGGGTCCGTCCCCCCGGCGGGAAGTACGTAGACCCCCGCGCTCATCGCCGCCACCCGGATGGTCTCCCGGTATCGTTCCCCCGAAGCGCGGAGCTCGTCCACGATCGCCTCGATATCGGACCTCATCGCGGCCACTCCCCGGCCCACTTGTAGCCCGCGAATAACCCTCGTCGGGTGGGTGTCGGCTCCCGTTGCCGGACCCACCTCCCGACGTTGGCGCCGCGGCGAAGCGGTCCCGGCAGACTACCCATCGCGCCGGCGGAGCGAGGACCACAGGGGCCTCCTATAGGCCGTCCGTGGGGAGGCCGTCCGCAGATGACCCGGTGTCGGCGGACCCCCCTCAAATCGGGGCTCCAGGCCTCCCGTGGGGGGTCGACCAGGTCTCGCGATGACGTATAACACATGAATCGCCGCGGGTCTCTTCGGGGAGGGGCGACCTGGGGGCCCCCGGATAGTCGCTCATCCCTGACGGCGCGCTCTTAGGCCGGGGCAACAGTTCTCGACTAGCTCGTGTGCGCCTGCTGGTTGTGCCGTTTGAGGGCGCTCAGCGAGGGGAGCCCCTTCTGGCAGACCGAGCACTGGATCGGCCTCCCGGAAACCGTGGGCTCCCTGGGGCCTGCCTCGGGAGGGTGCGCCTCGGTCCGGTGCGTCGCGAGGGCGTCTTCCGAACGGAAGAGTCGGCCGCACTCTGCGCAGGCGGCCTCGATCTCGTCGTACTCCACGTACGGCATCGGCGCCTCCATGCCGGCTTCGCTCATCCTCCTTCGGTAAGGCGGACGTCGTCCGTCCGACCCACGCCGTTGGGTTACGATCGGACCGGAGCACGGAACGGGGGCAGCGGAGGCTCCTCGGGCCGGATGGACGTGTGGATCCCACGGTCGCGAAGCGCGGCGCGGAACTTCTTCCCGTCGATGCAGCGCTCCGGGGGCACGACGCCCACCCCGGTCGTCTCGTGGGCGACGATCATCTCGGCCCCGATCGCCCCGCAGACGCCGACGGCGTACTCCGTGGCGGTGAGCCCCCACTCCGGTTTCGGCGGGAACCGGGCCATGGCATGCCGGGTGACCGGGGTGCCCTTCCGGCTCCCTCGGATCTCGATATCCGCCACCTCCCAGTCGTCGACCTGGATCCCCGTCGGGACCCCAAGGAGCTTCTCACGCTTCAAGAGCGCCAGCAGGAATTCGCGCGGCACCACCGTTTGACCGTGGACGTCGAGCGGGCGGTCGCTGCCGAGCCCGAGGAGCGCCAACGTGCGGAGCAGATCGATCCCGGGCCCGCCCTCCTTCCATTCGCAGTGTCGGAGACCCTTCGCCCGAAGGCTCTCGGGGAGGGTGGCCGCCTCCGAATGCAGGGTCCGGTACACCGTCGTCGTCCCGACCGGGGCGGCGAACTCGAACGCTTCCGCCCCGCTCATCGGCGGGTGCTCCCGGTAGGTGCCGTCCTCGAAGACGACCGCCTTCATCTGCATCTCATCGAGGAAGGTGCTCGGGGACCAGGTGAACATGATCTCCGGGCCTCCCTGGGTGAGGTCACGCCAGCCGTCCCGGATCACGATCGAATCGACGGCGTCGAGATCGTTCGTCGCCTCCACGGCGAGCACGTTGGAGACCCCGGGGACCTGGCCGAGACCGGGGATTGCCAGCAACCCCGCGGCCCGGAACTTCTCGTCCCAAAGCAGCTGCTTTCGGGTCATATGGAACAGGCCGCCGAAATCCAGGTACGGAACTCCCGCCGCCAAGCACGCGTTCATCACGTCGAGATTGAACGTGTACTGGACGGCGTTCACGCAGACCGCCGCCCCGCGGAGGAGCCGCGCCAGCGCGGCGGGGTCGCGGACGTCGACCCGCTCCGCCGTCGCGGCACTTCCCGCCGCGGAGGCCGCCGCCTGGGCGAGCTCGAGGTCGAGGTCGGCGACCCGGAGATGATCGAACTGTCCGCCGCGCGCCAGATCGCGTACCGTGCAACGTCCGGTAAGCCCGCCACCCCCGAGCACGACCGCGTCCATCGTCCGCCCCGACCGGGCACCGCGACGGGGGTAATGAACCGGGGGGAAACCGGACGGGCCAGCGCACCGCTAAGGGGCCCGCCGACATCCGGGTCCGGAATGACCCGCGGTCTGTTCCGCACCGATCTGGGACTGGTCGACCAAGGGATCGA
Source organism: Methanobacteriota archaeon (assembly GCA_013290045.1). Classification (GTDB taxonomy): domain Archaea; phylum Thermoplasmatota; class Thermoplasmata; order Lutacidiplasmatales; family UBA184; genus Lutacidiplasma. Next base: position 14,132 of record JABCYU010000018.1, read on the forward strand.
GCTGGGGCTCGACTTCGGGATCCACTCGGTGGTCGAGCTGGCGCGGTTGGGGGAACTTCTCCTGCACTCCGTCTACGAGCGCGGTTCGCTCCGGCTCGACGGCGGCCAGGCGGTGTTCACCCTGCGGAACCCCCCGCTGCGGATGGGGGCGTTCTCCCGGGTCCGGCTCTTCTGGGACGGGGCCGAGGTCCCGGCCGCCGCCGTCAGCATCGCTCCGGCCCTCGGTACCCCCCGAGCTCTCGCGGAAGTCGATCGCGAGCACCCCGTGACGATACCGGTCGGGGAGCGGACCCGCTTCCGGCTGGGACCGGTTCCGAGCGATGCCCACCGGCATGTCGTTCGCCTCGAGCTGCAGAGCGTCGCGATTCCTCCGACCGTCTGGTTCGAGTTCTCCGACGTCCTCGGGGCCGAGCCCGGACGATGAGCGGCCGGGCGCCGGCGGAGACCGACGGAACGCCTATGCCCGCCGTAGCTCCGATCCCACCGGGCTCCCGTCGCCCGCTCCTCGCCACCGGACTGGCGGCCGCCGCGATCGGGGCGATGGACGGAGGAATGTCGCTCCTCTGGGAGACCCGGGGGGCTCCCCTCGAGTGGGGAGGGGTCTACGCGGCCGGAGTTCGCCTCACGGGCGCGTGGAACCTGCGTCTCGTCACGACCCGGGGCGTCGTCCCGCTTCCCGTGGCCGACCCGCCGGTGGACCCTTCCGGTGGCATGTGGGAAGTGGTCCATCGATCCCCTCCGCTTACGATCCGCGAGCTCGTGGCGGTCTCCCCCGGCGGCCCCGCCGTCGGTCGGGAGCTCACCATCGAAACCGACGGGGGGTCGCCGGAGCGGGTTCTGGTGGAGAGCGGATTCTCCCCGTCGCTCGCCCCCGTCCTCGTCGAGGGCGTCAAGCCGTACGAGTACGAGGTTCGAACCCGGGGGACGACCGTCGAGGTCACGAGCCACGGATACGGCCTCGGCTTCGATGCTCGCCCGCTGGCATCCCACCTGTGGCTCAACCGCGACCCGTGGATCGGCGGCCGATGGTCGGGCGAGCTCTCCTCGCTCACGTCCGATCACGAGCTCCTCGTCGACCCGGGCGCCCCGGCGACGCTCCGGCTCGTCCTCTGGGGCGGAGTCGAGCGCACCCTTCGGCAGACGCCCCCGCTCGGGGTCGGTTTTCTCCAGGAGAACTGGAGGGAATCCGCGCAGAGAGCCTGGTCGGAGTGGGCGGTGAACCTGCCGAAGTTCCGGTTTCCGCAGGCGCCCGAACTCGAAGACGGCTGCGCCCTCGCCATCCGGGCGCTCCGGAGGCTCTACACCGCCCCCGATCCCACGATGGTGGGGCTCGTGGCGGGGTACCCGTGGTACTCGGCGATCTGGTGCCGGGACCTGGCGTGGATGCTCCCGACGGTCATCTGGTTGGGAGATTACGACTGGGCGGCCCGATCGCTCCGCACGGCGTTCCGGTACCAAGCCCGTCGTCGGGTCGCCGTCCTTGGGGCCGAGGAGGGGGAGATTCCCATGCAGGTCTCCCCGGGACCGATCTTCCTGTTCGGGACCTCCGACACGACACTCCACTACCCCGGACTGGTGCGTCGGTACGCGTGCCATTCGGGCCGGGACGATCTGGCGCACGAGCTCCGGGAGGGGGTCGCGGCGGCGATCCGCTGGGGACGGGCGAAGACGGACCCCCGCACCGGACTGCTCCGACATGGGGGCGAGGTCGCGGAGATCGACGGGGCGACGGCGCGGATCGGTTCGGTCCACTATGGGTTCGATGCGCCCGACACCACCATCTGGGACTCGACCGACCGCCGCGATCACGCGATCGACGTTCAGGCCCTGTGGATCGATGCCCTCGAATCGGCGGCCGAGCTGACCGGCCCCGAGGCGGCCGCCGAGGCGGCCTCGCTCCGAGCGGAGGCGGCTTCGGTGCGCGGGCGGATCGGCGCTTACCGATGGCCCGAGGAGGAGTACCTCTTCGATTCGCTCCGGGTCGACGGAACCCCGGTTCGCCGACTTCGGCCGAACGCGCTGCGTGCCGTGAGCGCTGGCCTGCTCCCCATCGAGGTGGCCGTGGCCGCGGTGCGACGGGCGGCGCGGGAGGACCTGACGGCACCCTGGGGGGTGCGGACGCTCTCGGATCGCGATCCCGGTTACGACCCCCAGGCGTACCACGACGGCCAGGTGTGGCCGATCGCCACCGCCTGGGCGGCCGATGCCGCCCTGGCCGTCGGAGACACCGAGCTGGGGTACCGTTACCTCCGGCTCCTGGCCGATCGTCTGCGTGCCGAATCCGGGCTGGCGAACGAATGCTATCGGGGGGACCGGGACGCCCCGTTCGACTCCTGCTTCCTCCTGGGGTTCAGCGTCGCGCCGTTCCTGACGGTCGTCTTCGAGCGGCTCTGGGGACTTCGGGTCAGGAACGGAGCCGGCTCCGTCGCCGTCGACCCCCGTTTCCCTCCGGGGTGGGAGCACGCGTCGTTGAACGGCCTGCGGGTGGGAGACGGTTACCTCGACCTCGATTGGCACCCGTCGGGCCTCACCTTGAGCTGGCGGGGGCCGAGCCCCCTCGAGGTCCTGGGGCCGGCCGGTCGCGTCGTGCTACGGCCCGGAACCACCTCCGACCTCCCGATGAGCCCACCCGGGCCCAAGAGCTCATAACTCGCCGGCCTTCGGCGCTCGCACGTATGGCCGAGGCGATCCGGGTCCACGGTCTCGTCAAGCGCTACGGGCCCCTCGCGGCCGTCGACGGCGTTGACTTCAAAGTCCCGATGGGGCAGGTCTTCGCCTTCCTCGGGCCGAACGGGGCCGGCAAGACGACGACCGTCGAGATCCTCGAGGGCCTTCGGAACCGGACCGCCGGGGAGGTCTCCGTGTTGGGCCTCGATCCTTGGTCCCAGGGTCGCCAACTTCACCAGCAGATCGGGGTGATCCCCCAGGAGTTCCGGTTCTTCGAGAAGACCCGGCCCGCCGAGGCGATCCGCTATTACGGGGTACTGTTCGGCACGCACCCGGACCCGGCGGAGCTGCTCGCCCGGGTCCGCCTCTCCGACAAGGCGGACGCCAACTTCGACACCCTCTCCGGCGGGCAGAAGCAGAAGCTCGGTCTGGCCCTCGCGCTCGTCAGCGAGCCGAAGGTGCTGTTCCTGGACGAGCCGACCACCGGGCTCGATCCGAGCGCCCGGCGCGGGATCTGGGACGTCATCCGGAACCTCCGCTCCGAGGGGCGGACGGTGTTCCTCACGACCCACTACCTCGAGGAGGCGGAGCTCCTCGCGGACCAGGTCGCCATCATCCACCACGGGAAGATCATCGCCGAGGGGACCTCGTCGTCGATCATCGCGGCCCACGGCCGGCCGGAGCGTCTGAGGGTCGAGGGTCCCCCGTCGCTCGCGGAGTACCTTCGGAGCCACGTCGGCCTTCCCGTCACCGTCGACCGCGGGCAGATCGAGGTCGCCCTGCGGGACAAGCACGATCCGATCCGGGTCCTGACGGCGATCGAGGAGAGCGGGATCCCCTGGAAGGACTTCGGGACCGTCCACGACACCCTCGAGGACGTCTTCATCCAGATGGTCGGCGAGATGGACGAGGGCGAGGTCGCCGCCGGGAGGTCGACGTGAACCCCCGTCGGATCGTCGCGGACTTCGGGGTCTTCTCCCGGGGCTACCTTCGCAACCCGTTCGGGCTGTTCTTCTCGCTGATCTTCCCGTTGATCCTGATCGGGATCTTCGGGTTGATCTACACGAACGGCGGGTCGGCGAAGATCACCGTCTACGCCGAGAACCTCGACCACAATTCCAACGCGAGCCTCGAATTCCTCTCGGCGCTGAATTCGACCGGCGCGGTCACGGTCCAGGTCGTCGACGCTTCCTCCATCGGGAACTTCTCGCAGTATCTGGGACAGAACGGGGATCCGGTGGGGATCGTGATCCCCGCGGGGTTCGCCCAGAGCTACGGGAACCAGACCCCCGTGAACGTCACGATCTACGTCAACCCGCAGGACGCGGTCTCGACCGGGACGACGGAGGCCGCGGTCCAGGGCGTGGCGAATGCGTTCAATCTCCACGCGGCCGGCGGACAACCGTTCGTCGGGGTCCGCTCGAGCACCCTCGGGAGCACGATCTTCGGGAACATCGACTTCCTCATCCCGGGGCTCATCGGGTTCACGATCGTGACGAGCCCGATGTTCGCCATGGTCGAGATCAGCTCGACGTACAAGAAGGAGCGGCTGTTCCGGCAGCTCTCCCTCACGCCCCTCACCAAGGGCGAATGGCTTCTCTCGAAGATCCTGTTCTACGTCGCCCTCACGTTCGTCTCGGCCGCGATGATGATCGGGTTCGGGACGCTGGTGTTCCACGCCCATGTGACGCTCAACATCGCCGTCCTGCCGTTCCTCTTCGTGGGTCCGCTCTTCTTCGTCTCGCTGGGGATGCTCGCCGGTTCCGTCGCCAAGACCCCGGAGTCCGCTGGGGTGATCGGGAACATCATCACGTTCCCGATGATGTTCCTCTCGGGGACGTTCTTCCCGGTCCAGTCGTTCAACCCGCCTCTGCAGGCGTTCGCCCACATCCTCCCACTGTTCTACGTCATCGACGGGATGAACCAGGTCCTGCTGTTCGGCAACCTGGGCCGCGCCGGGGACGATCTGGCGATCGTCCTCGTCGGAGCCGTCCTACTCTTCATCGCCGCCATCATCGCCTTCAAGTGGCGCGACGAATGAACGTCGCCGCGCGGAGCCCCCGTGGCTGAACGGGTTGCCGACCCCGCCGAGTTCCGTCGCCTGATGGGCCGGTGGGCGACCGGCGTCAGCGTCGTGACCGCGCGGGCCGGGGCGACGGATTTCGGCCTCACCGTCAACGCGTTCCTGTCCGTCTCGCTCCAACCGCCGCTCGTCCTCGTCTCGCTCACGCACGACGCCGACACGACCCCCGTCATCCTCGCGAGCGGTCGGTTCGCGGTCCACCTGCTCGCCTTCGACCAGCGCGACCTCTCCGAACGGTTCGCGTCGACGGCGCCGCCGTCGGAGAAGTTCTCGGGGCTCCCGGTGCACCGCGGCGTCTCCGGCCTCGCCCGCCCCGACGGCGCGCTCGCGACCTTCGACTGCCGGGTCCGAACGTCGTTCCCCCTCACCGACCATCTCCTCATCGTCGGCGAGGTCGAGGAGCTCGAGACGGGGCGCGACGCCACCCCGCTGCTGTTCTTCCGAAGCGCCTACGGGGAATCGGACGGGAGCGACCGGCTCCGCCTCCCGCCACCTCGTTCCCCCGGCCCCCCCGAGTCTATTTAGGCGCTCGAACCGCTCTCGGGACATGGCCGAGGCCCCTCCCGTCCGACGCACCCGCCTCGCGATCGTCGGCAGCGGCCCGGCCGGTCTCACGGCGGCGATCTATGCCTCGCGGGCGAGCCTCCACCCGATCGTCATCGCCGGCGTCCCGTCCGGAGGGCAGCTGATGCTCACGACGGACGTCGAGAACTATCCCGGATTCCCGGACGGGATCCAGGGGCCGGAGCTGATCGAGAAGTTCCGGGCGCAGGCGGCCCGGTTCGGCACCGAGTTCGTCGAAGCGAACGTCACGGCCGTCGACCTCACGCGCCACCCGTTCGTCCTCGAGGTCGGCCTGATGGGCCGGGTCGAGGCGGATGCGGTCATCATCGCCACCGGGGCGAACGCCCGCTGGCTCGACCTCCCGTCGGAGCAGCGGTTGCGCGGCCACGGCGTCTCGGCGTGCGCCACGTGCGACGGGTTCTTCTTCAAGGGCAAGACGGTCGCCGTCATCGGCGGCGGCGATTCGGCGATGGAGGAGGCGCTCTTCCTCACCACCTTCGCGACGCACGTCCTGGTGATCCACCGGCGAGGCGAGCTCAGGGCCAGCAAGATCATGATCGATCGCGCCCGGGCGAACCCGAAGATCTCCTTCGTCTACGACTCCGAGGTCGTCGAGGTCCTCGGCACGGAGACCGTCGAGGCGCTGCGGCTGCGGCACCGCAAGACCGGGGCGCTCTCGAAGGTGCCCGCCGAGGGGCTGTTCCTGGCCATCGGACACGACCCGGCGACGGCCGTGTTCCGCGGCCAGCTCGACCTCGACCCGAAGGGCTACCTGAAGACGACGGAGGGGACGCGGACGAGCGTCCCGGGCGTCTTCGCGGGCGGGGACGCCTACGACCACCGATATCGCCAGGCCGTCACCGCCGCCGGGCTCGGCTGCATGGCGGCCCTCGACGCGGAGCGCTACCTCGCCGAACACCCGGCGGGACACGCCCGGTCGGCGGTCCCCGCGATGGCGCCCTCGGAAACGGTTTAATATCACCCGCCCCCGTGCGACGGCCGGGGCACGGGTGCCGAACAAGAAGAGCCTCCACATCGAGTCCAGCGGACAGCTGTGTGTCTACTGCGGCGCGTGCGTGGGGGTCTGCCCGCTCAACTGCATCTACCTCGACGAGACCCGGATCACCTTCGACGAGCGCATCTGCACGCGTTGCGAGATCTGCGTGAAGGCGTGCCCCGTCGGCGCCATCGAGATCGGCTGACGCCACCCCGAAACGACCTCGCAGAGGGAAACCGATGGTCCAGGACCTGAAGACCGACGTGCTCGTCATCGGCGCCGGACCCGCGGGCAGCATGACGGCGAAGTGGGCCGCGAAGGCCGGCGCGCGCGTCCTCATGATCGAGAAGCGTCAGGAGATCGGCAGCCCCGTCCGCTGCGGGGAGGGGATGAGCAAGGACTGGCTCAACGAGGTCGGCATCGCCCCGTCGACCCGATGGATCAACGTCGAGGTCGAGGGCGCGCGCATCTTCTCCCCCTCGGAGAAGGTCCTCGAGATCAACGAGCGCCACGCCGGCAACGAGGTCGGCTACGTCGTCGAACGGGACGCGTTCGACAAGCAGCTCGCCATCGACGCCGGGAACGCCGGCGCCGAGATCCTGCTCAAGACCGCGGCGACCGGCGTGATCAAGGAGGGCGGGAAGGTCGTCGGGGTCCGCGCCAAACAGTTCGGCGAGCCGTTCGAGATCCGCGCCCCCGTCACGATCGGCGCCGACGGGTTCGAGTCGCAGGTCGGCCGGTGGGCCGGGATCCCGACGAACCTTGCGCTCCGCGACATGGACTCGTGCCTGCAGTACCGCATGACGAACGTCGACTGCGACGTCCGCTACTGCGACTTCTACCTCGGCAAGGTCGCGCCCGGTGGCTACGTGTGGATCTTCCCCAAAGCGGACGGCCTCGCGAACGTCGGGATCGGCGTCCAGCTGAGCCAGATCAAGGGGATGGCCGAGGCGCGCCAGTACCTCGACGCCTGGATCGCGAAGCACCCCGCATACTCCAAGGGGAAGAAGATCGACGTCGTCGGTGGGGGCGTCTCGATCTCGCCTCCCCTCAAGCAGACGGTAACCGACGGGCTGATGCTCGTGGGCGACGCGGCGCGGATGATCGACCCCCTCACCGGCGGCGGCATCGCCAACGGCTGCATCGCCGGGAAGATCTGCGGCGACGTCGCCGCGCGGGCGGCGGCCGCCGGCACGCCCAGCAAGGAGTTCTTCCAGCAGTACGAGAAGGGCTGGCGGGTCCGGCTCGAGGAGAAGCTCTACCGGAACTGGCTCGCCAAGGAGAAGCTCTGCTCGCTCTCCGACGAGACGTTCGACAAGGTCGTCGACGCGCTGCAGGGCGTCAAGCTCGAGAAGCTGACGGTCCACAACATCCTCAAAGCCGTCCGCGACAAGTACCCCGAGATCACGAAGGAATTCGAGGCGTTCATCTAGCGGGAGCTTGAGATGCCCGGCGCCCCGAACCGACCCCCGGAAACCGAGAACGCCCCGCCGCCGGCCCCGGCCAAGGACGACCCGGGCCGCGCGGTTTTGAGGCGTCTCGCCCCCGCCCGGGTCGCGCTGCGGCTCGATCTCTGGCGGAACGCCGTCTCCCCGGATCTCACCGGCCCGTTCCTGCGCGCCGAAACGAAGTACGCCGAGGGCGATTTCCCGAACGCGACCACGGCCCTCGACCAGCTATCGGTCCGCTTCGCCGAGCCGCGGTGGCCGACGATGCCGTCGCCGTTCCGCGAGCTCCGCGTTTCGATCCCCGCGCCGATGCCCCCCAGCTGGAACCCGGACAACGCCCTCGCCCCCGCCGACCGCGAGGCGAAGCAACTGCGGCATTTCGCCGAGCTCCAGCTCGCGCTCGCCCGCGCCTCCCTCGACTGGGCCCAAGCGCACGCCATCGCGGTCGACGACCTCCGCCCGTCGCTGGACTCCGCCGGGGCCGCGTTCGTCTTCGAAGGACCGGGGGAGCCGTTCTGGACCGCGATCGATGCCATCTGGGTCGGCGTCCACGACCGGGTCCCGGCCCCCACGGGAACCCCGGCGGCGCGACCGGAGCCGGCCGAGGCCCCCGCTGGTGCCGACCCGGCGTAACCCCGACCGGGCCTCCGACGTACGGCCGCCCGGCGTCGAACGGTCGCCGGAGGAGCTGAACGGATACCTGAGCGGCCTCCGATACCGACTCGGACGAGTTTCTCCCCCCGAGCCGCTCCGCGCGTCGCTCGCGACCCTCCTGACCGGGGCCGAAGCGGCGCTCGGATCCGGACGCCTCGCCGAGGCGGAGCGGGCGCTCCTCGAGGCCGAGGCCCGCTTGGACGATCTCGACGAGGAGACGGAGCTCGTCGAGTTCCCGCGCGGTCTCGTCGGCTACGTGTCTCGTGGACCCCGCGGCGCGGCGCCGCCGCGCGAGGAAGAACCGCTCGCGAACCGGATGCTCCTCGTCGAGCGGCTGTGGCACGTCCGGCGCGCCGATGGGTACTCCGTGGAGTCGCTTCTCCCCGCGCTCCGGGAGGCGGAGGCCGCGTACCGGGACGGGGATCGGGAGCGGGCCCGGCGACTGATTGACCGGGTGCACGCGGCGCTCGAGTCGCTCGGGGAGCGCCCGGCGCGCCGGAGCGAGGCTTAATGGAGGCGTCGCCGTGGGAGCCGGTCATGTCGCCCCCCGCGAGGTTCGGCACCTTCTCGATCGTCGCCCACGACCGGGAACGCGCGGAGTGGGGGGTCGCCGTCCAGTCGAAGTTCATCGCCGTCGGCGCCGTCGTCCCCTGGGGACGGGCGGGCGTCGGCGCCGTCGCGACGCAGGCGTACGCGAACGTGCGCTACGGTCCGGACGGCCTCGCGCTCCTGGCGAAGGGGCGCTCGGCGGAGGAGACGGTCAAGAGCCTGACCGCCGGCGACGCGAAGCGCGACCAGCGTCAGGTCGGGATCGTCGACGCCAAGGGCGGGTCGGCGGCGTTCACCGGCTCCGAGTGCCTGAACTGGGCGGGCCACGAGACGGGAGACGGGTTCGCCTGCCAGGGGAACATCCTGTTCGGGCCGAAGGTCGTGAGCGCGATGGCGCGGGCGTACGAATCGACCCCCGGCGATCTGCCCGAGCGCCTGCTCGCCGCGCTCTCCGCGGCCCAGCGCGAGGGCGGGGACCGGCGCGGCATGCAGTCGGCGGCGCTGCTCATCGTCCGGGAGCGCGGGGGGTACGACGAGGGGAGCGATCGGTGGGTCGACGTCCGGGTCGACGACCATCCCGCGCCGATCGAGGAGCTCAAGCGGGTCTTCCGGCTCTACGATCTGACGATGCTGAGCCGGGAGGACCCGGCGACCCTCGTCAAGGTCGAGGGCGACGTCGCGCGCCTCCTCCAGCACGACCTGGGGCTCCTCGGCTACTACTCGGGGCGACCGACCGCGAGCTGGGACGCCGTGACCCAGGGCGCCTTCGCGAAGTTCCTCAACGAGCACAATTTCGAGAACAAGGCGAGAACGGACGGAACGATCTGGCCATCCGTCCTCGAGTACCTCCAGGAGCGGGCCCGGGCGGAGACGCAACGCCGCACGGGGACCGCTCCGATCCTCCCCGGGGCCCTGTCGAAGGGTCCGGGGGCCCAGCCCGGAGCCAGCCCATCGTCGAGCGGGAAGCGGGGCGGAGATCGGCGGTCCCCGCCACCGTGACCGTGCGGCTCGAGCGACGCTACGCGTCGCCCGACGTCGCCGATCGGCTCCGTCGGGCCCTCGAAGCGGACCAGGCCGGGCGGGTCCACGCGGAACGGGACGGGGCGAACCTCTCGTTCACCTTGAGCTCCGACGACCCCGGGAGCGCGAGGGCGACGCTCGATGACCTCCTCGCCTGCCTCGGAGCGGCCGAGCGGACCCTCGGGATCACCCCGTCGGCCCGCGCGGGATCGGAGTGAGGGACCCGGCGAGATCGTCGAGGACCTCGCGCCACGGTCCGACGATCCCCACATCGCATTCGCGGAACACCGGCGCGGCCGGGTCGGAGTTGATCGCGATCACCGTCCCCGCCCTCCGCCAGGCGATCAGATGGTTCGGCGAGCCCCCCACGCCGACGAGGATCACCCGGCGAGGGGCCAGGAGGCGACCGGTGAGCCCGGCCTGGCGATGTCGACCGACCCACCCGGCGTCGACGACCTTGCGCGTCGCGGCCAACGCCGCGCCGAGCCGGCCGAGGAGCCCGACGAGGGAGCGGATCTCCTCGGGTCCCCCGATCCCGCGCCCGACGCAGACGATCGTCTGCGCCCGGGCGAGGTCCCCGTACTCCGGGTCGGCCTCGCTCCGCCGTTCGACGAGCCGGACCGACGACGTCGGCGCGTCGAACGATCGCTCCTCCCACGCGATCTCCGACCGATCCACCGACGGGGGCGCCGGTTCGAAGGCGCCCGGGCGCACGGTGGCGAGGCTAGGCCGCGTCCGGGAGCGGATCGTGGCGATCACCGAGCCGCCGAACGATGGCTTCGACCAGAGCAGGCTCCCCGAGTCATCGAGGCCGGCGCCGATCGCATCTCCCGTCAACCCCAGCGCGGCGCGGGCCGCGAGCTGACCGGCCACCTCTCGCCCGAAGGTGTCCGATACGAACAGCCCGGCCGCCGATCCCGGCCGATCGGCGAGGAGCGCGTGCAGCGCCAGCGCCGCGGACCGCGACGTCAACCGGTCCGGATCGACCGGAACGCGATAGCCGAGGACCGCGCCCGCCCGGTCCACCGCCTGCCCGTCCGCGAGGGTCGGGGGGGGCCCGATCCACACCGCCGAGGGCCACAACGGAGCCAGGTTCTGCCGCACGGCGGCGACGAGCGAAAGCGACTCCGGCTCCAACCGGCCGTCCGACCCGGTCACGAGCACCCACGCCTCGTCGTGCGCCGCGAGCGGTGGGAGGAGCGGGAGGAGGCCGATGATCGGCGGGGCCGGCACGTTTGTCGAGATTCCGGATATCGCCCTCACGGCGCGCTCGACCCGTTCGGATACGGGTCCTGTATCGAAGATCTGAGGCCGACGGGGAGGCGCGGCATCGCGTAACGCGATGACCTCCGTCGGCGAGCCGGCGTCGCCGGCGTGCTCCGGCGCGAGCCCGATATCGTCGAGCGTCCACCGTTCGACGCTCCGATCGTTCGCCGCGGCGACCTCTTCGGGAGTGGGTCGGAGCGGCTTCGAGATCTTCTCCCCGACGCTGACCACGGCGGGGGGCGAGACGTGGTAGGTGGCGGTCCCGTCCTCCGTCTCCCCGACGACCGTCAGGCCGTCGCCGCCGATCTCGCGTTGGATCCGCCGGGCGGAGGAGATCACCGGAACGCCGAGCAGGCCGGCGACCTCGGGGCCGACCTGGCCGGTATCCGAGTCCGTGCTCGAACGCCCGCAGAGGACCAACTGATGGCCGACCCGGGCGAGGCCGCAGACCAGCGCCCGGGCGGTTGCGAGCGTGTCCGACCCCGCAAAGCGGGGATCGGCGAGGTGGAGGACGCGGTCCGCTCCGACGTGGAGCGCTTCGCGGAGGGCCGTTCCGACCCCCGGCGGCCCCAAGGACAGGACCGTCAACCGCTCCCCCGGACGTCGCAGCTCGAGACCGGTCCGAAGCGCGCGCTGGTCGAACGGATTGAGGAACATCGTCGCCGCCTCGCGGATCGCCGTCCGGCGCTCGGGGTCGTGGCGCATCGAGTCGGCCGGCGCTACGACCTTGACCAGGACCGCGATCTCCAACGACCCTCTCGGCGGCCATCCGCCCAGACCATAAGTACGGTCGCCCGGTCGGCGGGGCGTGGCGGTCGCCCGGTTCGAATCGCCGAGCCCCGAAGCGGGCCTTGGCGTCCCGCTTCCGAGCGTCGGCCGATACGTGCTGGCCGTCGTGCTGACGGCGATCGCGATCCTCAGCCAGTACTTCCTCCCTCAGGCGTTTCCCGTCCTCCGGCCGATCTACGCGAACCTGGTCGGCGACCTCGCCGTCGTCTATGGCGTCCCGATCGCCGCGTTCCTCCTCCTCGTGGGAGGGGCGCCGCTCC